>WTHU01000019.1 GCA_011523005.1 Acidimicrobiales bacterium | reverse complement strand
TTCATCGGGAACCTCGAGGACGGTTGAAGTAATCGGAGTATTGATCTGGATTATTAGACAGCTCTTGGAAGATCAACTTGAGATCAGACCAGCAGCGTGGTTCGTTTGGACTAATACCTGCTGTACGCAAGGACTCATCCATAAACTTGATGCACATCTTCATGCGCCGAGGACCAGCAAACTCAACTCTCCGCATGATCAACCCTGAGACAGAAGAAGGAGATCGGTGGCGGTAACACCAGCACCTAAGCACTGTGCATTATGGTCAATGAGTAGCCTACTCATCACATCGTGTGTGCAATGAGCTCGTAGATCAGCAGATAGTGCGGGATCTTTTAAAGGAGATGCAAGCCAATGTCCAGTGCGTGGGTTACGGACGAAGTAGTTAAGAAAGCAGATGTCAAATCTCTGAGATTTACCAGGGATTAGACGAAGTTTGAATGGCTGCGATTGCAGATTAGCTTGGTGAAGCACCGCAATAGAAACCATGTGAGAGATTGCACTCTGCGAGGTAGCTTCAGAGGTCAATGTAAACTTGTAGCCGTCATGGTCAAGCTCAACAAGAAACTTGTGCATGTTGGTCTTGGCTATGTAGTCAACCTTGGCACCGATATACGAAACAATGATTTCGTAGACAACGTCACCAGTCTTTGCATCACGCAGAGGTTCATTGGTGCCGTACTGGATGAAGCCAGCTTTGCTTGGACGAAAGAGGCCAGCTTCACCTGGTACTAGATCAGGAGTGAACTGTTGCTGGACGACAGTGGGCTCGACAGTTGATGCAGTCATGTGCACGTGAGTGTGGACACACGACAAACCCGGCCGCGATCGCGGCCGGGGAGGGGGTTACTCTTCTTCTGTACTTAGCTTGTGAAGCTCATAGTCAGCCTGCTGCCTCATCATGAGCCAAGGCAGCGTTGGTGAAACATCATGTTCATCACAGAAATCATTGAGCTCTTCAGTCAAGACTTCGATCAGCTCGTAGAGAGTGTCGCTCATCATTAGTCGTGTGAATCGTGTGCGAGTTCGAATTCAGCTTGCTTAGCTGCGCTGTAGCAGTAGAGAGCAGTCCAACCAGCTTGACCAGATTTCTGGTGCTCATCACACCAATACTGAAGTGCATCCTCTATAATGCAGTTCAATTCATCCAGCTGATCCAGAGATATTTCCATGATGACTTATAGGCAAACATGAGTCAGTTTCATCATAGAACTGGGAGCGAAAAATTGGGAATAAAAAAACGGCCAATACATGGAGTGACCGTTCAGTTTGACAGACAATTCAGGAGTCTTTCTTAGGCTTCATCTTGTTGACGAATCCAAAGACAATCTCGACAACTGAATTTTCTTTGAGTGGTGTCAGGGCTACGATCTCGGAGAGGGCAGCGATGACGATCCAGGTAATGGGGCTGTTAATAATATCGTGCATACTTAAGCGGAGAAACGGTTAATAGTAAGTTTGTCAATCTTGTTTTCGATCCTAAGCATGTGCTCCTCTATCTTTGTCAATGTCACACCTAACTCGGACTTCGTAACATATGACCGCGCAACCGTAAGCTCAATGTCATCAATGCGATGGTCGAGCTCAAGGATTCTGCTGTGAAGTTTCTGTGTGATAAAGCCAACTCCGGTAATCAATCCGATTGCGGCGGAGATACCAGCTTCAATCATTGCTACCTCCAGAATCCCTTTCCATGTTATCAACTTTGGCTAACAATAATTTTAGCCATTTGATTAACTCAGAAGCGTTCGATTGGCGGCGTTGATCAGATGCAGAGAGATAAAACTTAGACTGTCTCTCCATTGCATCTATTGCTTGAAGAAGCTGCTCACGTGGGGGAATAGACATAGCGAGCAGGGGGTAGGAGCCCAGTCAGGGACTGGGCATGGACCTAGAACTTGAACTTGAGGCCGAGCTTGGTCCCATAGGAGGGATCGTCCTCGCCTGTCAAGAACGACACCTCTCCGTAGAGATCAAGCTTGTCGGGAGTGAGCGTGATGTTTCCACCCGCCTTACCTGAGACTTCAACCTCGGTGGACGATCCATCTTGAATTAGCAGAGCTGGTCCCCCCTGGATGTAGTAGGAAACAAGACCATCACTAATAGCTCCTTCATAACCAATATGGTTATCTACAATGCTGGCTTGATAACTGGATCCTAAAAATCCTGAGTTGATCTCGCTATTAAAGTACGGACCTGCAAATGCTGCTGGAATGGAAGCCAGAGTGGCAACACCAGCTGCAACAATGGACGAAATGAAAGCTTTCATGATGTAAATGAACGGTAAGTACTCGGCAAATGCCTACGATGATAATTCTACGAAATTATTATCGTGAATGGAGGCATTTATACTTGCGTTTGTGAGCAGCAAGTAATGAACGTTCCAATGTTGTTAAAGCAACATTTTCACCTTTGAGATAACGTTGAACTCTCATGCGAGAGTTATTGATGTAGTGCTCTGGTTGACCAGTCCACCACTTAGCGCCTGCATGCTTCACTGATCACCTCGACCCAGACATTGTCAGGATGCGGGGCAATGAGCCCGATAGCATTAGCGGCACGAACACTGAGGCGGAGATCGCTGCTATCACTGAAAGTGAGTTGGTCAGTGATAGAGACTTCTGTGCAGTGTCGGTAGCAGACGAGTAGCTGGGTGCCGATCGGTAGCGTCTTGTGCGCGGCAGTAAACCC
The DNA here is from genome assembly GCA_011523005.1 of Acidimicrobiales bacterium. GTDB lineage: Bacteria > Actinomycetota > Acidimicrobiia > Acidimicrobiales > UBA8592 > UBA8592. Next base: position 4,582 of record WTHU01000019.1, on the reverse strand, counting down.
TCGGCCCCGTCCGTGCTCACCAGGGCCATACCAGCGAGCGACCTGTGTTTCTCCATAAGATGGTGATGGGAATAAGAGAATAAAGAGAACAACTAGTAGGACCATTTACTATCGACACATAACATCTATCTTAAATGTTATACGTCAGACAGTAATATGAGCCCAAGTATTACCTTTATCGATTGAACGGATGTTGGATCCGGTCACTCCCCAGATCTCACCAAGCATCTTGTGGTATGCGTAGTCAGAGGGATGCTTACTCCTCTCCTCCTTGTCGGCAAGAAGAAGCTTGATTTCACGAACCTGATCCTCTTGAAGAAGAGGGTTCGGTTGCATGGCTGACTTACGGGGAGTGGAACGTACCGCACGACGGCGACGGCGACGTCCTTGCTCATCATAGAAATTAGAGACTGGTCGAAGGACATTGGATGGGGTTACTACAGTAGTACATCCTTTCTCCTTGTCAACGTCCTGCACAGGAGCAGTCAAGGGAACAGTCAATGTTTGGGTGACACCGGTCGCCAATACGAAATTCATCTGCAGACTGGATGCACTCTGGTGAACAGTGACGTTCACGTTGCTGAGAGACACAAGTTGGGAGGAAGTCATAGATCAGAAGAAGATGATGAAACTGGTTTGCTTGAACGGCTGAAGCACAACTGGTCGAAATCGCAATTGAAGGATGCGAAATCGAGTCTTCATGTCACCCATGAATGAAGAGCTGACGAGCGGGACAGTCAGAACATACCGACGCAGAAAAAATATGCAGATATTTTCTTGCCACTGACAATGAACGCTTGAGTAACCCATTCGTCACCATGCCGTAACGGTTTCGGCACAGTTAAGTAGATACATACCTAGGTAGGGAGACTAAGTGCAAATATGTGGATATTAAATGGACCAAATGTCTGGGAACCAAATTAAATATCTAAATATGGGGGTTCAAATATTTCCCACACTCTGGTAGTGACTTAAAGGTTCTTGATATATTTAGTCTCGTAAGTCTTATATGCAAATAAAAAAAAGGGGGTGTTGCCCCCTAGCGGTTTTGTAAATCCTCTAAAAGCTCATAGTCCTTGCACTCGGTAGCTGTACAGCTGTCGAAATGTATGCAGGTTGCACACCCCATACCGAACTGAGGACATGAGAGACGCATGTCTGATTCGATGGGAGCTCCCCGAAGATTGTCCTTAAAACGGTCACGAGCCCAGTCATGTTGGATGGCAAAGCGCAGTAATTCAGCGTGGAGTATGCGCTCGAGTGTCATGGGCATGTTCTTTGGACCGCCCTTCTTGGAGAGATAACTGTGAGTCTCACTGAAACAATCTTTGACTTCAGCTGGAAATTTGGCAAGGCTCCACTGGGTCGAAATGGATTTCATCGACATCATTCGCTCGACGAAAATATTAATAGGTCAAGGGGCAGATAAAGTGCTGAAGATTACATTTTCCTGACAAATCAATAACGAACAAAATTGGTTTAATGAAAATGTCGAAGAGAGCCTTTGTAAGTAATGAAGTCATAGAACTTTTGAGAGGTTAAGAGCAGGTTAAGAGGTTTGGGCAAAAAAAAGGGGGCTATCCCCCCAGGATGTGCCCACGCTCTCGCAATACTTCCTCAGTCAAGGGTTCCTCCATCGCGTTGTGCTTGAGCTCATCGGGAATTTCCGCCAGGCCGTCGTACTCATGCTTCGAACAAGCGACGTAGTGCTTACAAATTGCACAAGTCAATGAAGTACTGCAGGGCTTAAAGACACGTGGATCAATACCACCACATACGTTGATGACCACCTTGTAAGTCCACTTGCACTGCAGTGCTGATCGGTGAAAGGCCAAACGCAGTGGCAGGTATAGAAACTCGTACCAAGTCATTTCACTTTTCCACGTTGGCGCATGAGGTACGAAAGGGGCAGCACTCTCAGAATGAGTCCCTTGTGACATCGAGTAATACTCGACTAGGGCGTTCTTACATATGAGAGGAAAGTCGTGGGTGAAAGAAACCCACTTGTGACGATTCTTTCCTGTGGCTGACTTGGTTGTTCTGGGCATGGTCTCGTGATGAAGCGAGGATGTGCTGCTGTTGTGCTGTTGTGCCGTTGTGCTAACGAAGTATAGAAAATAATAAATTTCAACGTACATCGGAAGAACTACTTATGTAACGCGGCTAGTAAACAGCTGCTTATTTACTACTGACAACTAGTCTTGGCAAAAAGTTATTGCCAGTCCCGACCCAGTCATAGCAAGGGATCTGGGGGTAATGTGGCAACAAGGACAGGCCGTGTCCCTATATATTCCTTTTTTAATACATCTACGATCATGATAATCATTCTCAAAGATAATACATAAATTATCCTTCAACTCTCGAGTACTTCTCAATAAGCTTAGATATTCTCAGTAAAATTTAAGACTAGTATATATGGGTATATATACTAGATATTTACTGTATTTAAATTCAGTTATATAGAAACTGGCATTGTCAAGTTGTCAATTGCCATCACAAGCAGGGTGCTTGACCTGGGGGGTCAGGCAGCCATGCGCCGGCGGCTGAGGTCGAGGAGGTCGCTGGTGTAGTCAGACAGGAATGAATCAGCAACTTCATCAGCAGCGGCTCTGTAACCCTCTCTGAAGGGGTTCAGAGCGCCGGAAGCAAGGCCAGCCTCATAATCCTTCTCGAAGTCCAGAGCTGACTGCAAGGTGGGGCTCAGAACGTAGTCCTGTGCCGTTGTAACCGGTGCAGGTTCAGGCTCAGGTTCAGGAGCAAGTTCAGGCTCGTCAGCAATTGCTTTGGCAAGCAATGACTGTTCGATGATCTGCTCCATATCACTTTTGCTATTGACATTGCCTATATCAGCGTCTCGAGCCAGTGATACAAAGTGATCAGGTGTAATGCCAGCACGTTCCAGTGTGCGTGCCATTCTTGCCCTCTTAGGATCTTTATAAATCAGAGAGTCTCTTGTATCCGGGTCAAGGCTATCCAAGTACTGGCTTTGACCACCGCCGCCGTAAAATTCACTAGCCTTGATTGGACCACCTGGCCGAGCCTTGGAGTAGATCATGCGCTCAGCACCTGCCTTACCCATGAACTCATCAAAGGTGTCGCCTTTAAAAGACGGATTCTTCTGAACGAGTTCACCTTTTTTGTTAGTCCCTATGCCCAACCTTTCCTTAGATGCATCGTCCAAACCTTTAAAGATGTTGGCCTCATAGTCAGAGAGTTTATCTTTGTAAGACATTAGTATCATTAGTCAATATCTCCTATTTTAGTTGGTAGGAAAATGGACTAATCGCTGTCGCTGTGCTCGATGCGGTGGCAGTTAGCGCAGAGCACAACACACTTGTTGATCTCATTGAGGACATACTCGAATGGGTGGTCGTGGATCAGGGTTGCAATGTTGCCGTCCTTGATAGACGGATCAACATGATGAAACTCCAGCGCACGATGGTCGCTGAAGCCGCACTTGGAACAAGACAGTGTCTTCTTGTACCCGATTAACTTTTCTCGGTTAGCTCTACGTTTATTATTTTTCTGCTTCCGACAACAAGACTTACAGGTTCGACTATTAACCCTGAACTGATTTAAGTCTTGCTCAAGTCCGCAGACTCGGCAAGTTTTCATCCATATGGAATACTTCCATCTTGAATGTAACTATCAATCAGTTGTGATGAGAGTTAATTAGAACTTGAAGTCGCGTGTGTAGAGCAGACGGTCGAGCATGTGGTTGTAGTTCGCCGCTGCGTGTTCATGCCATCCTTTCCATTCCTTGAGTGCTTCAATGAAAGCAATCAGGATGACATCGGTACGGGCATCGACATCGCCTGCATCTGCAAGGATGTCACTGAAATGGCTCTTGTAATACTCAACAGTACCGAAGTCGTGTTTAGGGATACACATGAGCAGAGGATAGTGAGCACGGGAGGGGCAGCACATGAGGCACTGCCCGTCTGTTACCAGCTACAGGAAACCCTAAAAACTGTAGCTCCCGCTGTTGTCTGGGCCTGACAGGGTTCTTCTTCGGCCTACTAAAGTCTAGTAAATAATGATCTCTTTTTTGGGTAAGTATTCCTTGTTCTTTCGGTAATCCTCGACGATGGCTCGTTGTGCATGTGTGATAGGACCAGTGAGAATAGTGATTGCAGAGTTGATGTACAGCTTGGGATCCATGGGAGCGTCGGGCTCCAGGGCAGCTGTCAACAATTTGAGAACGTCAAGGTAGTCCTCAGTACCGATGTAAGTCTCTTCCATTTAGTCAGACTATCCTTATATAAGCTAGAAATAGTCTAACTAATCTAGTCAAGCTCTATGGGAGCTAGGCAGTCGTAGTGACGAATGCGGCTCAAGGCGTTGCTTACTTTCTTACGGAACTTAGGCTCAATGCCACACCTCCTCATCTTGTTGACGAAGGTAGGTGTGTCCTTGAGGTTCTCGAGGTAGACATAGTATCCACGCTCATAGGAGTAGGAAGTGAAATGCTTCCTCCAGTCATGTCCGAAGTAGTGCCTGACGGTTGACTTCTTGACCTTGACCCATGAGTTGGATGGATCTTCGTAGACGACAAAGCTAGTTACAGACATGGGTCAATCAG
>WTHU01000182.1 GCA_011523005.1 Acidimicrobiales bacterium | reverse complement strand
GCGTCTCGGTTTACCCGTTCCCGGTTTCGTCGGAATTGTGGGTCATGAGGAGGCAGAAGAACTAAGCGAGCTTCAACTCTTGTTCGAAGCCCATCTATGAGATCCTTATCACCAAAATCGGATCTCATTTCCCAGTGAGGGGCGACGGGCCCCATATACACCATCTTTATATGCCCTCGTGGGGGTTCGTTCTCTATGTCGGTCATTTCTCGTCCTTGTTTCGTTGGATTTGAGTGTATCTAAAAAAATTTCTTTTGATTACGGGAACTTTTTTAGTGTTCGTACCGTCTTGTAAGCATTGGAGGTAATTATGGAAACAACATGGATGGCTAAAGGTAATTGTGCTGATAGGGATCCGAAGATCTTTTTCCCTAGCGATGGTATTGGTGTCGCAAGGGCTAAAAGCATTTGTTCCTCATGCCCGGTACAAGCCGCGTGTTTGGAACATGCATTAACTCATCGAATAGACCACGGTGTGTGGGGTGGATGTTCAGAACGTCAACGCAGAAAGATTCGTAAACAACGAAAAGTAGATGCAATGCTTGCGGGTTCGGCGCTATCTAACTGATCAAATATTTTGATTAACTAATAGCTTTTGAGTCGGGGACAATCTGGATAATTGCCTCTCGTTCAGAAGCTTGCCGTTCGAGCGCACGTTGTCGTCTAATCCGGCGGCGTTCACGTTCACTCATACCGCCCCAGATACCAAATTTCTCACTATTTTGTAATGCATACTCCAGGCAATCACCACGAACAACGCATCCCCGACACACTTCTTTCGCTTCTCGTGTAGACGCTCCCCGTTCAGGGAAAAACAAGTCTGGGTCAACACCAAGGCAGTTAGCAAAGTCTTGCCACCCCTCAGCAATCGAATTTTCTTCGATCACGTATCAACCCTCCAGTTACACCACAGCAACGCTGCTTGCACCAATTTGGCGCGTTTAAAAGCCCAAAACTCAGGCTTGTAATTACATTAATGTCATTTAAGCAGGTCAGGCTCCTAAAAAGCAAGTCCTTTACCAAAAAGATGCAAATAATTTACGTTTACGCCGAAATGTGCAATTTTTAGCGCGATGTTATGATTTTTCGTCTGTGTTCAACGAAATCAACAAGTAAATAGTCGCCGAGATTATCTCTGTTCGTGAAGAATGCACGCCCACCATTCATTTCTGTAATCTTTTCAATGAACCGACTTAAGGCAGGTTCCGGGTCGAGCATAAATGTGTTGATCCGAATCCCATCCTTTGTGCACGCCATTACTTCAGCGAGGGTTCGGTCGATCGTAAATTGTGACGGTGGGTAGTCAAAATATGGATTTCCGTTTCTGTCGATATGGGCAGTGGGTTCCCCATCGGTAACCATGATGATCTGTTTTGTTCCGGTTTGTTTCGCTAACATTTGGCGGGCAAGCATCAACGCATGTTGCATGTTTGTGCCTTGCATGTAACCAGTGGTGACTTCGGGCAATTCATGTATATCAATCTCGCGAGCAAGGAGATGGAATCCGACAATGCCTAAATAGTCTCTTGGGTATTGCATCGTGATGAGTGATTGAAGAGCCAAGGCTACTTTTTTGGCTGGGAGTAGCCTACCCGTCCACGCCATAGAGTTTGAAAGATCAAGCATGAGAACAGTACTTGAACGAACGAGACTTTCAGTTCGTTCTATTTCAAAATCATCGGGCGACAACTCTATAGGCGTCCCCCCTCCAGTTCGTTTAATTGCATTACGAACCGTTCGTTGAATATCTAAATTAAAAGGGTCTCCAAATTCGTATGGCTTAGTTGAAAAATCACGTTCATGGCCTATGCCCTCATGCTGAAGATCATGTGACCCGAGATGGTCTTTGCTTAACTTTTTAAATAGATCAGCCAAGGCTTGCTGCCCTATCTTTCGCATAGCACGCGGCGTTAATTCGAATCGCCCATCTTTACTTTCGACATAACCAGCCTTCTCTAATTCTTGCGCTATCTCCGATAACTGATCAAGGCTATTGGCCACATCATCTCCGAGGAGTTCTCGGGCTCGTTCAATATCTACCTCAGCAAGTTGCGATGGATTATTCACCGATGAGAGCATCCGCTCAAGAGAATCAATGTCAGCGAGCTCTTCAAAAATATTTTGCGCATTATCCAACGAAACCTGTTCATCACCAGAAAATTCATATGATTGCTCCCAACCAAGATCCGGGAACGCTTCTTGCAAGTTTTGGCTTAACCGATCCATTTGCCACTGCAAGTCCATATCTTCTAAGAGTTGGTCATTTAACTGCTGAAGTTGCTGTTGTTGCTCTGGTGTCATGGAGTTCATCATTGCTTGCGCAGCAGCCATTCGTTGCGCCATGACCTCTAGGAGTTCATCAAGGGTTTCGGGATTCTCTGGGAAAAAATCTCCGAATTCTTCCATAAAAGAATCGAAATCTGGTTCTTCACCCTGAGCGCGCTGTTCAAGCATTTCATTTAGTGAAGACATCATGTCCTTGAGCCGGCCCATATCTTCGGACCCCATATTCTGCATATCATCGGACATCTGATCCAAATATCGTTGCATGAGTTGTTCTTTAAGCTTGTCCATAAGGTCATCAAATTGTTGGCGGGCTTCTGAGGAAGTGAATTCGTAGTTTTGAAGCTCGCGAACTTTTCCAGCCAAATCTTCTGGCATCATGTCCAGTTCTAAATTGCGTTGAGTAACGGTCTCTTCAGTTATTTTGGCTCTTCGTTCATCTCCTGATTCGGTTGCTTCTTGGAGGAGGTCATCTAATGATTGTCTTTCAGTATCAACAACGTTATTGAGGCCTTCCGATACTTCGTCATAGACTCCACCGAGGTCATAGTTTTCAAGACGTTCTTGTCGTTGTTCACGAAGTTCATTCAACATGTCTCGCAAGCCTTGGATTCGTTCACCATCCATGTCGAAACCTGATTGCATCAATCTGCGCAGGGCGGAATTGATATCTCCGTCAAACATGAGGTCATCAGCGATTTCTGACATGATGTCATCAGCAGACAGTTCGAAACCCGTTTGGGTGCCATCCCATGCAGAATACGCGTAATAGTTTTTGTTCCTTTTACGCCTACGCCATTTACCGATGACCATGCTTTGACAGTACCAGCCCTACCCGCTTGTGCACATATCGAACGTGGTTGGTTTACGAGGGAAGTTGTGATGACCTTTGCTATGTGAACTATGGTCTAACTCATGATTGTTGAATATGAGAAAAGAGGGCGGACCGCCGTCATTACATTAAATAGACCTGAAGCACGCAATGCTGTTTCCGGAGAGTTAGCACGAGCCCTTGAAGAAGCCATAGACAAACTCGAAGCTGACGACGATGTGTGGGTTGGCATTCTTGGCGGCAACGGCCCCGTCTTCTGCGCCGGCGCCGACCTCAAAGCTGTCGCCTCAGGAAAAGCGAATCTGGGCACAAGCCGAGGGGGATTCGGAGGGTTTGTAACGTTGGAGAGAACAAAACCTGTTATTGCAGCTGTTGAGGGACCCGCTGTTGCGGGAGGCTGCGAGTTAGTTCTTGCATGCGACCTTGTCGTCGCATCTCCTAATGCCTCTTTTGGGCTTCCAGAGGTTAAGCGATCCCTTGTCGCTATGGCTGGTGGCACAACACGATTACCGAAACGAGTCCCGCAAAATATTGCTATGGAGATGGCGTTGACCGGAGACACAATAACTGCTGAGCGAGCCCACCAACATGGTTTGGTGAATATTCTGTGCGAACCGGGTGAAGCAATCAATGAAGCCATTAGCCTGGCCGAACGCATAAATAGCAATGCCCCGCTCGCTGTCCGTGCCACACGTAAAGCCGTGTTAGAGGGAGCGATGGTAGATGACAACGAAGGTATACGTATCGCCGTTGAACTATTCGCACCCGTCGCCAAAAGTGAAGACGCTAAAGAGGGACCACTCGCTTTCGTTGAAAAGCGTTCACCTGAATGGAAAGCACGCTGACCGATCCATCAGGCGTACCTGATACAACATTTGCAGGCGCTTTAAAGCAAACGATCACCGACAACCTTTCGGCCCATAACAGAATTGACTCAACTAACGACACGCTTCGGAAGGCTTCTGTAGGAATCATTGTGGTCGAAAATGATAAAGGCGAAGCCGGCTTTATTCTTACAAGACGTGGAAAAGGGTTACGTAATCACAGCTACCAGTACGCCTTGCCAGGAGGAAGAATTGACCCTGGGGAAACGCGGGAAGAAACCGTGCTACGCGAAATCAATGAGGAAATAGGGATAACCGTTTCCAACGAGCAGATTTTGGGATGCCTTGATGAGTACGAAACACGGTCAGGTTTTTCAATTACCCCAGTGGTCTTATGGGTAAACGATCTATCTTCTCTTGAAGCTGAACCTGGTGAAGTTGAAGAAATATTTATCATTGACATAGAAGAACTGTTCAGAGCTGATAGCCCGAAATGGGTCTCGATTGAAGAAAGTAATCTAAAGGTTCTGCAGTTGCCGATCCGAAATCGCCTTATTCATGCCCCTACTGCGGCTTTGTTACTTCAATTCAAAGAAGTCGCATTGCTGGGAAACTTTATGAGAACAGACCATATTGAAGAGCCAGTTTGGGCTTGGAAATGAGCGTAGGCGCTGATTTTGCAGGCTAATTTGACCTGATATTGCGCAAATAATGGCAAATTGCCTCAAACACGGCTACCGTTACGTATGTGTCGTATGGCACATTACAAACTTTCATGCGGCAAAAACGTATTGCCGTACATGATGAGAGGGAAATTTTTCATGAAAAAAATTAAATTACTAGTTTCAGCTTTCGCTGTAGCATTGGTAGCGATGCTTGCATTAGCACCAGCTGCACAGGCTCAAGTAGAACCAGGTCTAGTTCAGGCCGATCCGGCATTTGTTACCGAAGCAGGTGAACAAGAATTTACACTCACCGGTTCGAACTGGATAGCAGGAGCAGTTGCGATTGTGCCATGTACAGTGAACACCTATGAGGATCTCGCTGCTGGAGGCCCAGACTCATGTGACACTGCCAACCTGGCTATAGCTACGGCTGCCGCAGACGGCACCTTTACAACGACCGTAACCTATGACGTTCCTGAAGGAGGAATGTGTATCGGTGTTGGCGGTGGCGCTGCATTCACCGAACAAGGTGGAGGATACTGTGTTGGTGTAGGAGCTCCAATCCTTCCTAACTCAGGTTCAGAATCAGCAATGGTCGCTATCATCGGTGCAGCAGTGCTCGCTGGTGGAGCCATGATTGTTCTCAGCACACGCCGACGTTCATTCGTCAGCTAACGCTGAAACCGTTCAACTGAACGTATCAAAGAGCCGGGCCTACGGGTCCGGCTCTTTACGTTTTCCTATTCCCAATTTGAAATAATTTCTTCGGTTGTTGTAAGGGTCGACAATAACGACAAGGTTCCCTCAAGAACCTTTTCCCCGTACTCAATAGGGACTCCAGCAACAGCATCAGTGGGAATAACTACTTGGTATCCCAAATCAACTGCTGAAAGAACAAGCCCTAAGATTCCAATGTTGATCGATACACCGACAGGGATCACAGTAGTTGAACCTAAGTTACGTATTGTTTGATCAAGAGAGGTTGACGTAAACGGAGTCAAACCATGCAATCGCGAAATAACAATGTCCTCAGGTTCAGGCCCAAATCCGCTTACTAGTTGCGCGCCCTCTGTGCCTTCAATAATTCCTGACCCTCGTCCATGCATCTCTTTTGAAGCCGCAAGCATTCTACAATTTGTAACCGTGCCACGTGAATCGCTCCTGTTAACCGCAGTTGCATGAATGACCGGTATCCCTATACGGCGAGCGGCCTGACAAAGTTTTGGGCCCTTTGATATGACACCTGAGGAAACTGCAGCTTGATGTAAATCAATGAAAGCAGAAGATTCTCCAATGATTCCCTCTTGAACCTCCATTGTTACAACAACTGTTGATTTTGGGTCAACGAGGTTCCTTAACTGCATTTATGCTCCTAGACATTCTGGTCTTTTCTTTTTTGAGTTTTACACATTTACACGTATTTAGCTAGAAGCCGTATAGAAACAGAAATGTGTTGGGCATCCACCACTTCAACCAATTTAAGGACCACAGTGGGCACGTTCGTCTCCTGGAAAACTGCCACCGCTTTAGGGGGTGGGCTATCAGTAGCCCACCCCCACCGATAGCGCTCAGAGATTAATGAAACCCTCTTGACTTATGTGGACTGTGTCTCCAATTTTGTGGCTTTTCAGGAACTCTTCGATGACAGTATTGGAGTCAGAGATGAGAAGGCGGCGCTGTTTATCATGATTCTCAGCTAGCACATAAACCTGTGGAGCACCTGCACTATATGACACAGTTGACGATACGACTTTTGCATTTCCACACATTTCAGGCTCTATGTGTATTCTGTCAGTTCTGGATTGGGTTTTATCGGAAACATCGCTGAGATACAGTCCTGAGGGGGGTTGTTGGGCTGATAATGAAATAAGTCCTTGTTTGGTCAGCATGCCAGAGACTGAAGTGATCACTCCAGTGGTCTGGCTCTCTCGAACTTGTTTGGCTAATTGGGATAGTCCCTGCAGCATAAAATTGTTATATGGGCCCCCCGCAAAGGTCATTCCTCCAGTAATGGTGCCGGGCCGTTTGCCTAACTCAAATGCTTCTCGCTGGAGCCTAACTGCTATTGGGAAGCAACTGTAAAGTTCATGAAATTGGCTCTCAGATGGGTTCTTTCCGGTTAGCCGAACGTACTCGTTCTTTATGTGATGAAGCCCGTTGCAGTGATGGAGTTGACTTCTCTCTGTTAAAGGGATTACTGCATTTGATTCGATAAGTGCATTGGGGAAGATGAATCCATCAGATCCGTTTGAGTAGGTTTCTGCAACATCTTGTGTTGTGATAAGTATCGCTGCTGCTTGATTCACATTCCATTGAGTGACGTGATGCAACATATATGGTGTTGCGATGGTACGTCCCCAACCATTCTTCTTAAGGTGATTGAGAGCGTCACGAATCCATGAGGATGGAATTGAGTCGGCTATTCTAGCCATTTCTTCCCACTCGTTGTTTATTAACTCCTGGTGGCTTTCACGTGTTAATTTGTGGGCGTGTGCGTATGCGTTTTCAATAAGCGCGTATTGCTCTGGAGCCCTAATTAACCCCATGTCTATTTCGTATCGTGAAATCGGAAGCTCAGCGGGTTGAATGAACTCAGAAGACTCTTGCCTTCTGCTATCTGAGAGAGTTGGTATAGCGTGTAGCGATTCTGAAACGTTTCGCTCATAATCTTTTGCTTCGCCTCCTACGATAAGGGTGCATCGGGATTTGGCTGCGTTAACGTCTTCTATTGCTCGCTTAATGAGGGAGCTTTGAAGTATTCCTACGTTATATGTGATGCTTTTTGCCGCTATACCTAAATGTTGTGCGACAAGGCCGCCAGGATTATTTATGGTCCATGTGCCTTGAGGAACAATGATTTGGTCAACGACCGACAGTATTGCGTCATTGCCAGCATCCTCGGCAGCTTTTTGTGAAGCTTCACACATGAGTTCAATGACATTACATGGCATGTCATGGGGCCTCTTCGTGAGGTGAGATGTTCCAGCGATTACTATGTTTGATTGAACGTTCATTTCCATAATCTTGCAGTTTTGCGATGCTGGGGTGCTATACGAATAGATTCAGCGATCCTTTTCAAATATTTTAGTTCGGTTCTTTCTTATATCTCTTTTTGTGTAAGGCTCAGTATATGGAAGAGCTGAGATGGATTGATAGAAGGGAAATGAACCGACCAATCCTTGTGGTAGCTCTGAAGGGCCTGTTTGATGCTGCTGAAGCCGCTACTGCCGGAGTAGATCTTCTCATAGCTAAACATGAAGCATCTCTCGTCGCAGAAATTGACCCTGAATCATTTTTTAATTTTCAAGAAGAACGACCCATTGTTCGCTTGGGTGAGCATGGTCGTGAGATTGAATGGCCATCAAATAAAATATGGGGGGCTCAATGCCCTTCCGGCAACCATGATTTACTTTTGTTGTCTGGGATAGAACCACATTTACGGTGGAAAACATTCTCAGAGTCGCTCACAGAGGTAGCTCGGCTCATGGATGTGGAGATGGTTATAACGATTGGAGCGATGGCGGGTATGGCTCCTCATACGAGACCGCTAGGTGTAGTGGGAAGCGCAGCTAATTCCTTGATTGCTGATCGGCTTGGGCTTGGCAAACCTTCATACGAGGGGCCGACTGGCCTTGTAGGAGTACTGCACGACCACCTTGACAAAGAAGGCATCCCGATAATCTCTCTACGTGTCTCTGTGCCCCATTATGTTCCTGGACCTCCGAATCCGGAAGCCACCAGGTCCCTTCTTTCACGACTCGAGTTGGTAACAGGAGTCGAAACTTTTCATGCTGAATTAAACAAAGCTGCAGATGATTGGAGACAACGTATCCATACTGCAGTGACGAATGATCCCGAAATGTCTAGTTACATTGAAGAGCTTGAAAAGCGTGTCGATGAGAGCGAAATCATGCCCTCCGGAGATGATTTAGCTGCTGAACTGGAAGCTTTCCTCCGAGATAAAAGAACCGAATGACAGCCTAGGGTTGGGTTAAAATTTCCTTTCCCATTTTTCGTAACGCAACTGCTGCTGCTCCTATCAATGGGCCTTCTTCTCCTAAAGCACCCGGTGTCACGAGTGTCCCCCTTGAGTGTTCAATTTTTGTAAGCTCATTAATTGTCTTTTGAGCAGCGTTAAAGAAATCATTTCCAAATCCGAACGCTACAGATCCAGAAACCACAGCGAGTTGCAAGTCTAGAAGGTTTGCAACGGACGCAATAGCCCTTCCTACAAGAACTCCAGTTTCTTGTCGCACTTCTTTGGAGACGTTATATGGCTCAATTCCGAAGCGTCGTGCAAGACCAGACCCTGAAGCTGCTCCTTCAAGAAGTCCGACTACACCCAACGCGTCCTCTCCAGTGTCTTGTTGAACGAATACATGACCGATATGTCCCGCATTTCCTTCAGCGCCTTCTAAGAGGTTCCCGTTGAGAACTATTCCGCCACCGATCCCGGTGGATACGACCATGGCTATGAAATTTATAGCGTTTTTAGCAGCCCCTAACCATCCTTCCGCCAATGCAAGCGCTTTTGCATCATTATCTATGAATGTTTGAATCCCCATGTCATCTTCAATGTTTTGGCGCAGCGGGAAATCTCTCCATTGCGCAATGTTGAGTGGCGAGACGAGATTGTATGCATCTTTGCCAGGACCTCCACAGCCAATTCCGATCGCTCTTGGCGTGGTATCTGCCTTTGCAACTTCCTTATGTGCGACTTCTAAAATTCTTTTGTAAAGAGACCCTTCACTTGCCTCTAGCGTGAGAATCCTATCACGACTAATTATGTGACCCTCAAAGGTCACTAGACCTACGTCAACTTTCGTACCGCCTATATCTATGGCGAGTACTGACTCCATTGGTTTCAGGCGCGTGCGCGATAGACGCCTGAATCTCCCATTGCTTCCTTATTGAGTAGTTTGCTGAGATGGAGGCCTTCGAGAATAAATTCAATTCCACTAGCTACAGCTGATGGATTTTGGAGGTCGTCTTGAGTTAAGCCGATACTTTCAAGAACTGGAGTAAAAGCTGGGATATCTTTTAACCATTGAAGATAGGTGTCCGAGGGAATATCGTCACCTGCATTGATCACAGCCCCATCGGTGAACGCTTTGAGAATATCTGCGCAGAGTGTTTGGTCGGCGGTGGCTTTAAACGTGTCTAGGATGGATTGTTTGATCAGGTATTGAATGATTTCAATTTCGCGCCCATCATCTAATGACTCAACTTCTATCTTCCCTGCAGTTGACGCAATCAGAGCACTAAGGTCACTTATACGGGGAATAACTTCAGTTTCATTACTTAATAAAGTTCTTCGAACTGCACCGGCGATGAGCGCTTCATAGTTTGCAACAGTGACGCGAACAGAAACACCCGATCGTTGATTGATATGTGAACTTTCTCTTGCTGCATGCGTCACGGTCGCGACAATCATTGACATGAATTCTGGAACAGAGACAGCTAAGTCTGTTTGTGAGAATATTTCAGCTTCCTGGACAGCAATGTCTTTCTCGAGTTCTACTTCAAATGGATAATGGGTTCGCAATTGACTACCGAAACGATCTTTGAGCGGGGTTATGATTCGCCCTCGGTTTGTGTAGTCTTCAGGATTCGCAGATGCTACGAGAAGGATATCTAGAGGCAACCGAATTTTGTACCCACGTACTTGCACATCTCTTTCCTCAAGAACATTTAGTAAACCAACCTGTATCCGTTCGGATAGGTCCGGTAGTTCGTTGATAGCGAAAATGCCTCGATTTGTTCTTGGGACCAGTCCGTAATGCAAAGTTAATTCGTCGGAGAGATAGCGGCCTTCTGCAACCTTAATAGGGTCAACTTCTCCTATAAGGTCAGCTATTGCAGTATCGGGAGTTGCGAGTTTCTCTCCAAACCTTTCGCTTCTGTGCACCCATTCGATAGGTGTTGCGTCTTTTTTTTCGTTAACGAGGTCAATAGCGTATTTTGATACTGGGTTATAGGGGTCGTCATTAATTTCCGAACCGGCAATAATTGGCATCCATTCATCGAGAAGATCGGTGAGTCCTCGAATCATGCGTGTTTTCGCTTGACCGCGTTCTCCTAAGAAAATGAAATCATGTCCGGCCAGTAACGCATTTTCGAGTTGCGGTATGACTGTGTTCTCGTATCCCAGTACTCCGGGGAAAAGCTCTTCTCCTTGTTGAATACGTTTAATTGCATTCTGTCGGATCTCTTCTTTGACGGTGCGTGATAACCATCCTGACTTCCGCAGTCTTCCCAGGGTCTGAGCTTGCTTCATGCTTGAACCGTAGCTGATTATTGGGAACAGGACCGCATCGGAGATGCACCCTTTTTATTTTTGTGTCAGTTGTTCTATTTCGTTACGGATGTTTTCGCGAGCAGTTTCTTCAAACAAGTCGTGAAAGGCATCCGTCTGAAAGATTTTTTGCTTTTCTATGATCTTGGTAAGAAATGACGATCGCCCTGCAGTGAATTCGTTATCTGACATGTGCTCGTACTCTTTTCGGATATCGGTTGCATATTCCTGATAAGTGACTTCAGGAGATCCGAGAATAGCTAAATCTAAATCGTGAAAAATTTTTTCTGTTTCATTTGTTAGTTGCGCATTAACATAATCAGCTGATAGTTCAATCATGCTTTTGACTTCTAGTGCATATGAAACATCGCTATGTTCTAACCAGTTAAAGGCAAGAGTTGCGCTTTCTATCTCATTCGTTTGAGATGCGGAATCGTAGATAACGTCATGGAACCATATTGCAAACTCAAGCTTGTCTTTGGTTTCCCCCGTAACTGGCAAACCATCCAATAAATTGAGACATGAATACACATGGTTCATTGTGTGATAGTGGCGGTGCGGTTCATTGTACGCGTCAATTAATTCATTACACATTGAGACAGCCTCATTGATCCGAATATGGCTTCTATAACAAAGATCAAACCAACGATGTGTTGGATCAAAATTTTGTTCAGGCATAAGGAAACAATAGTTCCATCGTTTCTGTCGTGGGGAAAGTAGACTGAATTTTTGAGATGTAAAAAGGGTCACACAGTTAGCCCATAAATCCTGTCTGGCGGTACGGTCAGTATAGGGAAAAACGAAAAAGCACATGCCAGGAGGCGCAGACGCAATGGCGCAAACAACAATACGAAAAGGACCCGATCCTATTCGTAAAAAGCAAAAGCAACTTCCATTTCCTTTGAACATTTATCAAAGCGCAGTAGGAAAAAAATGGGCCATGGCCGTGAGCGGCGTCGTTCTGCTCGGCTTTGTCCTCACACACATGATCGGCAACCTTCACCTCTACGAAGGCCCATTGGAGATTCACGAATATGCTGAGACGCTGAGAAATCTCGGAACAGATATTATTCCAAGAACTTGGCTCCTATGGGGTGTGCGCCTTTTGCTCATCGCTGCCTTTGCTGTGCATGTCCACTCGGCCTACTCACTGAAAGAAGTAAGTCGGAAATCGAATACCAGATCAAATTTCACCGACGGCAACAAGAAATATGCCTCTTCGCAAGATTTCGTCGCAGCTAACTATGCCAGCCGCACAATGCGCTGGACCGGACCTATCGTCCTCCTCTACCTTTTCTTCCACTTAGCTGACTTAACGTGGGGATGGTTCAGTAAAGACTGGGTTCTAGGAGACCCATACAACAACATTGTTGTCTCAATGGGCAACATTGGTGTTGCACTCATTTACGTAGTAGCAAATATTGCACTTGCGATACATATCTACCATGGAACTTGGAGCCTTTTCCAAAGCCTTGGAATCAATAGTCCGAAAATTAATAAAGCACGTCGCTCAATCGCCAAAGGGCTAGCAGGAATAATCTTGATCGGTAACCTCAGCTTCCCGATAGCAGTTACCGCTGGGTTAATTGATCAAGATAACTGCGAAGCTCCATGCGGCATTACAGCATACGAAGCGGAAAAGGAGGCAAAAGAATGATTGGAGAAATCAATTCCAAAATTCCCGAAGGGCCCATTGCAGACAAATGGTCTAGCCATAAATTCGACATGAAACTCGTAAATCCAGCCAACAAGAGGAAGTTCGAAGTTATTGTTGTCGGAACAGGCTTAGCAGGTGCCTCTGCAGCGGCAACACTCGGCGAATTAGGTTACAAAGTTAAAGCCTTCACATACCATGACAGCCCAAGAAGAGCGCACAGTATCGCTGCACAAGGCGGAATCAACGGTGCTAAAAACTATCAAAACGATGGCGACTCTGTCTATCGGTTGTTCTACGACACAGTTAAAGGCGGCGACTATAGAAGTCGAGAAGCCAATGTTCACAGACTTGCTGAAGTATCTCTCAATATCATTGACCAATGCGTTGGACAAGGAGTCCCATTTGCTCGCGAATATGGAGGCCTTCTAGATAACAGGTCCTTCGGTGGAGCTCAAGTAAGTCGAACATTCTATGCGCGAGGCCAGACAGGACAGCAACTACTTCTCGGAGCTTACTCTGCGCTAATGAGACAGGTTGGTGCTGGCTCTGTCGAAATGCATACACGAACCGAGATGTTGGACCTTATCGTGCATGATGGTGCTGCACGAGGAATAGTTGTGAGAGACCTAATCACAGGAGACGTTCGAAGCCACACAGCACATGCAGTAGTTCTTGCTACCGGCGGATACGGAAATGTGTACTACTTATCAACCAATGCAATGGCTTGTAACGTCACAGCCGGGTGGAGAGCCCACCGACGCGGGGCTCTATTTGCGAATCCCTGTTACACACAAATTCATCCCACGTGCATACCAGCAAGTGATGAATTCCAATCAAAATTAACGTTGATGTCAGAATCTCTACGAAATGATGGGCGGATATGGGTTCCTAAAAGCCATGATGAAGCCCGATTAGTGTCTGACATACCTGAGGACCAACGCTACTACTACCTAGAAGAGAAGTATCCTGCTTTCGGAAACCTTGTTCCACGGGATGTCGCGTCAAGAAACGCTAAAACTGTAGTTGATCAAGGACTTGGTGTAGGGCCGCTCAAAAACGGTGTCTACCTTGATTTCGCTGACGCTATTAAACGAGATGGTGAGGACGCTATTCGCGCACGATATGGGAACTTGTTCCAAATGTACGAACGAATCACAGGCGAAGACCCCTATCAAACACCAATGAGAATATACCCTGCGACACATTACACAATGGGCGGGCTATGGGTTGATTACGAACTGATGAGTAACGTACCTGGCCTATTCGTGGTAGGTGAAGCGAACTTCTCAGACCACGGAGCTAACCGACTGGGGGCCTCAGCGTTAATGCAGGGACTTGCAGATGGATACTTCGTTCTTCCATACACAATAGGAAATTACCTCGCTCCTCTCTTGGGTGAAAGCACTCTTGACGAAAGTGACCCGGCATGCGCAACTGTGGTAAATGATGTAGCAGAACGTACGCAAAAGTGGCTTTCTGTCAACGGGACTCGCTCTGTTGACTGGTTCCATAGAGAACTCGGCAAGCTAGTTTGGAATTTCATTGGGATGGAAAGAGATAAGAATGGTTTAGAAAAGGCTCTATCAGAAATTCCTTCACTACGAGAAGAGTTCGAGAAAGACGTCAGGGTTCTTGGAACAGCCGATAATCTCAATACCTCACTTGAAAAGGTTGGTAGGGTCGCTGACTTCTTTGAGCTAGCAGAACTGAAAGCTCGAGATGCGCTTGAACGTAACGAATCATGTGGTGGCCATTTCCGAACTGAAAGTCAAACGCCTGAAGGCGAGGCATTACGTGATGATGAGAACTACGCTCACGTCGCTGCTTGGGAATGGGGAGGAACCTCCGACTCAGCCGTAAGGCACACAGAAGAATTGGTCTTTGATAACGTCCCGTTGACGCAAAGGTCATACAAGTAGGAGAACGCCATGGAAAATACAATGACATTAACGCTAAAAGTGTGGCGCCAAAATGGACCTGCCGAAACAGGGCGATTTGAAACATACGAAGTGAACGAGATAAGTCCAGACATGTCTTTTCTTGAAATGTTCGATGTCTTAAATGAGAATCTTATTAATGACGGTGAGGAGCCAGTAGAAATTGCCAGTGATTGCCGTGAAGGAATTTGCGGCACCTGTGGATGCATGATCAACGGACAGGCTCACGGACCCGAGAAAGCCACTGCAACATGCCAACTTCACATGAGAAAGTTCAGTGATGGTGACACAATCATCGTTGAACCGTGGCAAGCTGCTTCATTTCCTGTCATCAAGGATTTAGTTGTTGACCGATCTCCACTAGATCGCATCATCGAAGCTGGAGGGTACATTACAGTTCCTACAGGTTCAGCACCTGATGCGAACCTGATTCCGGTTCCTAAAGATGCCGCGGATACTGCTTTTGATGCTGCCGCATGCATTGGTTGCGGAGCTTGCGTGGCTGCATGCCCCAACTCTGCAGCTCAGCTGTTCACATCTGCGAAGGTTCAACATCTCAACCTACTGCCACAAGGTCAGCCTGAACGATGGTCAAGAACCGAGGACATGGTTGAGACAATGGAAGAATATTTCGGTTCTTGCACTAATCATGGAGAATGCCATGAAGCTTGCCCGAAAGAAATACCTTTGGACTTTATCGCTTATACCAACCGCGATTACATAAAATCTAAGCGAAAGAACCGCAAATTGTTAGGACAGAGTTCCTAAATTCCTACTTTTGATACTACTCAAAGATCAAATTTTATTTAAGAGAGCGATAGTTCTATTCCAGGAAGTCTCGGCGGCTGAGGAATCAAATGTTCCTAAAGCGTCTTCTTCATTCGCAAAGGCATGGCCAGTGCCTTCATAAATATGGAAAGTCACATCTTTTCCCTGCTCCTGCAACTGCTGTTCAAGATCTTGAACCGCTTCGGGAGGAAAAAAATCGTCGTGAGCAGCAAAGTGCCCCTCAACTTTCGCGGAGAGACTGTCCCAATTTACTGATGGATCGCCAAGAGGAGCTCCATAATATGGGGCTGCGACTCCTACCCGGTTACCCTCTTGAGCTGTTATGAGTAATGTCAACATACCGCCCATGCAGAAGCCAATTACGCCTACCTGCTCGCTTGAGCATGCATCGTGTGACAAAAGATAATCAATGGCGCCTGACATGTCGCGAGCTGCTCTCTCTGGTGGCAAGGTTGTCATCAGCTCGCCTGCCTTATCCATTTCGGTATGTTGTGCAAATTCACCATGATACAAATCTGGAGCGAGTGCAGTGAACCCTTGATCTGCAAGCCGGTCGCAGATACCTTTAATTTGAGGAACCAAACCCCACCACTCCTGCAAAACTAAAACGCCAGTACCTTTACCTGACTGCGCTTGAGCAAGATAGCCAGCAGCTTGCGTTCCATTTACTGGGAAGTTAACCATTTGTCCGTTCATGCATCTCCAATTCGTAAAAATTTCTATCTCTACAATTAGTAAAGAGATGCCGTGAGCGCAAGTAAGCCGAAGTGTTTAAATTATTTTCTTACAGGCGAGCCAGGCTTCATGTCTTTCTGATCTTCGCCATCCCTCATCTACATGGAGGATTTCCATACCGGCAAGATTCTCGCTTATCTCAAATATTTCTGAAGGGTCGAGTAGAAATCGTTCGCTTGGATGTTGGTGACGCTCTAAATTTTTCTTCGTTGGTTGGGCGAACAAAAGTATTCCTTGCGGGTTTAGGTACTGATTCGCTGTCTGCAAAACGCCTCTATTGAGGAAAAGGGTTAGGAGCGCTATATCCCATGTTCGTTCTGGTGGAAGAAGATTCTTCTCAATGTCCCAATATATGCATTCAAGTTCCACTTTTTGAGATTGGGCGCTCTTCGTTGCCTGGTTAAGGGCAACTGAACTGATATCAATCACAGACGTTGTGTAACCTTTGTTGGCGAACCAAAGAGCATTCCTTCCATTCCCTCCCGCTATGTCAACACAAGTCCCTTGAGCCGGAAGGTATTGTTCAAATTCTTCGAGAAATTCTGAGGGAGGATTCAGAACCGGATTGTCGCTGTAACGTTTGTTCCATAGCTCTTCTGGGTCATTCATCGCGATGTTACTTTGACTGGAACTGCCTCGTACCCTCGCAATGTGAGTCGTCCACGTTGTTTTAAATCTCCAGCCTGTTCAATGGTTTTGAATCGTCTGATTAAACCGTCAAACATTTCTTGCCCTTCTGTTCGAGCAAGGTTGGCTCCTAAACAGTAATGGATACCTGAAGCGAAACTGAGTGGTTGGCCCTCATTTCGCTGGATTTGGAAATCATCTGGATTTGTGAACCTTGCCGGGTCACGGTTAGCTGCACCTATGAGAGTAACGATCTGGCTCCCTTTCGGTAACTTAAGATCAGGTATTTCAGTATCTTCAAGGGCTGTTCGTCCGTCTAATTGCACAGGGCTATCCCAGCGAAGCATCTCTTCAACGGCGGATTCAACATATTTTTGGTTGTTCCATAACAATTCCATTTGATCTGGGTGTGCGAAAAGAGCTCCTAATCCATTTCCTATGAGGTTTTGTGTTGTTTCCATCCCTGCAGCGAATAAAAGAATTACTGTGCTTACGACTTCAGCTTCTGAAATACGATCACCGCTTTCTTCTACTTCTATGAGGGCTGACATAAGGTCATCTTTCGGGTGTGCTTTGCGTTCCTCTAGGAGCGCGGTGAAATATTCTCCCATTTCTGTAAAAGCCGCTGTAGATGCTTTGAGTTCTTCCAAAGAGGGTGCTGCCTCAAGGTTTGCAACACCTGCGGTCACCAGAGGTCTGAAGTATTCCCAATCTGAGCGTGGAACGCCGACTAGTTCACCTATGACATTAACTGGAAGAAAACCAAGTATTTCCATTGCGTCTCCCTCACCGACGTCGGCAAGATTATCAAGGCAGTCTTCGGTAAGTTCTTTTATGCTGTCACGCATTGATTCAACGCGCCGCGGGGTAAAGGCTCTACTGACTAATCCTCTCAGACGAGTGTGATCAGGGGGGTTGAGGAAAAGCATTGATGGCGATGAGTCACTTCTATTTGCACTAATTTGTTCCCGATAGGCTCGGACTTCTTCGGATTCTTCTCTAGGTAAAACAGTACCTCCAGGGCCTTCGCGATTATCTTTCCCTAAACGGTTATCACGAAAAACCATTCTGCAATCCTCATAACGGGAAAGGAAGATCGCTCCTGAGGAACTTCGAAATACTGGTGATTCATCTCTGAGCTTTTTGTACCAAATAGCAGGGTCCGCGATTCCCTCATCTGTGAGGAAAAGATTCAAAAGGTATTCGTCACCTTTACTCATTTCTTGACTTGAATTACTTTGCACCATAGAAACTCCACTATCACAATAGCTAGAAAGTGAGACTTTCATTAAATTGATGGCTTATTTGAGAGTGAAGCAGACAGGCTAGGCCATATCTCCTCTAAGCTATATTGGGTTCTATCATCTTGATGGGTGGCCATGACTGAAGACACATCTGTATTTCGGGTAATAACACGTAACGTGTTACGGGGTTCTTTCATGGGAGCAGCAGATGCTGTTCCTGGTGTATCAGGTGGGACAATAGCTCTGTTGCTTGGAATTTATGAGCGTCTTCTTCAAAATATCCATCACTGCACAGACTTAGTTATTTCGATACTGCGAATTGATAGGGCGGCTACGAAAAGCTCTTTCCTATCTATAGAGTGGCGTTTTTTATTGTCGCTCTTATCTGGAGTTATTATTGCTTTTGTTTTATTAGCTCAAATCATTGAGCGTCTCCTTGAGAATCACCCAACTTCTGTGGCGGGTTTATTTTTCGGACTTGTTCTAGCATCAATCATTGTTGCCGGATTCATGGTGGATACTTGGAATATTTACCGAGTTGTATTGGGAGTTGCGACGGGAATCGCGGTGTTTGTCCTGCTTGGAGTTCGTGCAGGCCCAATTCAAGAGCCGACCTTATTAGTTTTTTTCTTTTCAGGGGCGATTGCAATCAGTGCGATGATACTTCCGGGAATATCGGGATCATTTTTTCTATTGATGATTGGTATGTATGGGTCTTTAATAGAAGCTGTAAATGAACGTTATTTAGGGAAACTTTTGATTTTCGGTCTCGGGGCGGTGTTGTCGCTGAGTTTATCTGCGCGGTTATTGAATTGGATTTTGAGAAATTATCGTGATTCTGTTTTAGCTCTTCTTATCGGACTTATGATCGGAAGCCTTCGCGTAATTTGGCCCTGGCCCAACGGTGTTGGGGTTATCAGCGGAGAAGAAAATGAAATTATTGAAGGTTCAGCGCTTGCATGGCCTTCCTCTTTTGGAGCTTGCATTTGGCCGGTCGTATTTGGACTGACTGGATTCATTATTGTAATTTTTATTTGGAATCTAAGCCGGAGTGATTAGTGATTCACGTATTGATTAACCAGTTGGCAAGGCGTGGAAAAGGAGCGAAAGCTGCGAATTTGATCTTTCGCTGTTTAGATGAATTGAGTGTCGACTATGCACTCGTACCAGGTGAGACACTTCTGGAAGTGAAAAATAATTTACAAGAACTTGTAGATCAGGGTGCAGAGAGAATACTTGTGGCTGGTGGTGATGGAATTATTCACCATGCCATCCAATCAATTGCAACAACCGATACCGTATTGGGAATTATTCCAATAGGGACCGGCAATGACTTTTGCAGAGCGTTAGCGATTCCGACGGGAATTGAGGAAGCGGTTACGGCATCATTAGAAGAACCCGCCTCGATTGATTTATTAAAAGTGAACGACCGGTGGGTTGCGTCTGTAATGACTTTCGGGTTTTCCAGTGATGTGAATGTACGTGCTGAGAGGATGCGATGGCCGACTGGTCCGAGTAGATATACAGTTTCAACCTTGACGTCACTGCGTTCGCTATCTAGTCAAACTGTGAACTTTTCGATAGATGATACCTTCTTTGAACGTGAAGTTTCACTCTGGAATATCGCTAATACGAGTGACTTCGGGGGTGGAATGAAAATTGCACCCTCAGCAAATCCATTTGATGGGATCGCTAATTTAACCCTTGTGTCAAAAGTAGGACGCTTTGAATTATTGCGTTTCTTTAGGAGAGTTTTTAGCGGCTCGCATATGAGTCATCCCAAAGTTGAAGGGTTAGAGGGAAAACGAATTGTGCTTGAAACTGCAGGCTTAGGGTTATGGGCTGATGGTGAATTTATAGGTGAATCCCCTGCGATTATTGATTTAGTACCGAATGCTATACGACTTTCGGGATGTAGGGATAATCTTAACTATGGGAAGTGATGAAGTGGAGTGGGTGTCTGAGCTCCAGAACAATCTTTTGTTATACGCTTCGCCAAATCTTGACGATGAGTTAACCATCCAATATGAAGTTGCTAATTCTGATGGCAGGATTGAAAGCTTTTACTGCGTGATCGGGGCAACAGCAAAAACGTTTTCTGGAGCAGCCGAGTCAGCTGATGTTATCTTTAGTTTGGATAAAGAAACTGCAATTTTGATCCATCGAGGGGAATTGACTACCGAAGAAGCTTTTCTCAAAGGGTTACTTCGTTTGTCTGGTGAGGTTGAACGATTGATAGAAGCATTCCCGAGCTTCACGCAAAAGTAGGCTTTAAATAAGTCCTAAGCTGGCAACTGTTTCTCGTTCGGAGACGAGTTCATCTGCTGAAGTGTCAATTCTACCGCGACTGAAATCGTCGATTTCTAACCCTTGAACAATTTCGTAATCGCCATCTTTACAGGTGACTGGGAAAGAGGAAATAATTCCCTCAGGAATACCGTAACTTCCATCAGATGGAATAGCCATTGATACCCAATCGCCGTCGGGTGTTCCGAGTGTCCAGTCACGCATATGATCAATAGCTGCATTTGCGGCAGAGGCTGCAGATGAGGCTCCTCTAGCCTTAATGATTGCAGCACCTCGTTGTTGCACAGTTGGAATAAAGTCATTCTCCAGCCATTGCTGATCGTTTATTGTGTGTGCCACGGATTCTCCGTTGACTTCGCAGTTGAAAAGATCTGGGTATTGGGTTGCTGAATGGTTTCCCCATATTGTCATTTTTTTCACATCACTAACTTGAACACCCAACTTTGAGGCAACTTGAGTTTGAGCACGATTATGGTCAAGTCGTGTCATAGCGGTGAACTGTCTTGGGTTTATCCCGGAAGCAGAGGATTGCGCTATTAAGGCATTTGTATTTGCTGGATTTCCGACTACGAGGACTTTGATATTTTCGTTGGCATTTTCTGCAATCGCTTTGCCTTGAGGGCCGAAAATTCCTCCATTAGCTTCTAAGAGATCGGCCCGTTCCATACCGTCTCTTCGTGGCATTGCTCCAACTAGCAGACCGTAATTACTCTCTGCAAACGCCACATTTGCGTCATCTGTTTTGACAACTCCTTCAAGTAGCGGGAAAGCACAGTCATCAAGTTCCATATGTACTCCATCTAGAGCACCTAACGCTGGGGTAATTTCCAATAGACGTAGGACGACTGGTTGGTCGGCGCCAAGCATTTGCCCGCTTGCGATTCTAAAAAGCAGTGCGTAGCCAATTTGTCCTGCTGCTCCAGTTACGGTTACGTGTACAGGTGTTTTACTCATATCAACCTCTTTAAGTTCATCAAGAGATTACCTAATAGTTGATACCTTTTGGCTAATCCTCAAGGAGTTGAGCAAAGTTTTATCTATACGGCTTGTGTGTTACCCATCCACGTATTGTGCAAGTCTGCATAAATTCCGTTTTGTGTGGATAGTTCTTGATGGGTTCCTGTTTCGACGATTTTCCCTTGATCAAAAACGAGTATGAGATCTGCTTTTTCTGCCGTGCTCAAACGGTGAGCAACCGAAATTGTTGTACGTCCTTGAGATAAACGCTCCAAAGCACTGACAAGCGCTACTTCTGTTTCGGGATCAACTGCGCTCGTTGCTTCATCAAGGATGAGAAGACCGGGGTTTGCCAGTTGAGCTCGTGCGAGTGCAACAAGTTGGCGTTCACCTACCGAAATTCTTTCACCTCTTGAACCTGTTTGTGTGTTGATGCCGTCTGGAAGTTTATTTAGCCAGTCAGTAAGGCCTAGAGAATGAAATGCTGTTTGAATTTCTTCTTCGCTTGCATGTGGTTTACCAAATGCAACATTTTCTCTTATTGTTTGGTCAAAGAGAAATCCGTCTTGTGGAACCATTTGTATGGATGAGTGTCGTGATTCAGCGTCTATTTCGTGGATCGGTACGCCATTGATAATTATCTGCCCGCTTGTGGGGTCAGCTATGCGTGCTAGTAGTTTGACGAACGTTGTTTTTCCTGAGCCAGTTTCTCCGACGACAGCGACGTTTGTTCCGGCAGGTATTCGAATGCTTATGTCATCGAGAACTTGGCTTCCCGTCCGATATCTGAAGTTGACGTTGTTGGCTTCAATCTCGAGTGCTCCGGTTTTGAGCTTTTCGCCGCTTTCAGGTTCGTGAACTTCTATTGGGACATCGAGGACAGAAAGTATTTTCCACCATCCAGCTAAGGCTGTCTGTGTTTGATCAAGGACTTCCCCTAACTCCCATATTGGTGCGATCAGAATCGTTGTTAGGAATACGAAAGCAATCATTTCTCCTGATGTGAGTCCCATTTCGGGCCCAAGGTAAGATCCTGCGACTATGACCCCAGCTATAGATAGAGCACTGAATGTGTCCATAACTGGTGCAAGTAAAGCGAAGAATTTGTGTGCCCTTATTTGGCGCCGGTACTGGTTTTGATTGGCCTTTTCTAACTTTGATCTGATTGAGTTCTGGTATCCGTATGAGCGAATAACTGGGGCTGCCGTGACTGCTTCAGAGGCCTGTCCTAGTGTTTCCGATACTGCTTCGCGCACTTCTCTGTACTTGAGAAATTGTTGTTGTTGGATTGCTTTAAGAATTGGGATGATGGGGAGATAAATTGCGATCACTACTAAGGTCAGTTGCCAACTGTATATAGCCATGACGGTGAGTGTCCCAACGATTATGACTGAGTCAACTATCCAGGCGATTGCTCCCCACTGTGCGAATTGAGAGAGGGTTTCAATGTCGCTTGTTACTCGTGCTGTAAGAATCCCTTTTCTTGCTTCTTGATGGTCGGCGAGGCTGAGGCGGTGAAGATGTCGGAAAACTCTTACTCTGAGTTCGAGAATAGTTGTTTCAGCGACTCTAACGAGACGATTATATGTGGCGCGTTGAGCGAAAATCACGAACGAAACGATAAGGAAGGCAATTGCACACGAAATATATATGAAGTTTGATCGCAGACCTTCTTCTCCGCGAAGCCCCTGATCTAAGATCTGCTGAATTAAAACTGGAATAGCTAAAGATCCGGCGGCAACTATTAGGGCCATGAGTACCGTGAGGCTGGCTCCAGTTCGTAACTCGGGGCTTACCTGTAATCCCCGCTTCAGAACTATCAAAGCGCCAGTTTTTTCCTCATCTTCTGCTTCGTCCAATGTGGTTGTTTCGCTTTTTTGAGAAGAAATTTCTCCTCTGGTGTTTCTTCGTGAGTGGCGGGATTGGCTCATGAGTCCACTCCTGCTTTTTCATATGCCTTTGCGAGTGACGCATACGCTTTTAGTCGCATTAATTCTTCGTGGGATCCTGTTCCCTCAATTACACCGTTATTAAGGAAAATGACTCTGTCAGCGAGCTTTATTGTTGATAAACGGTGAGCGACAATAACGAGGCTTATATTTTTTCGGGTCCTGAGGCCATCTAGAATTCGCTTTTCAATAACTGGGTCAACTGAGGACGTTGAGTCATCTAAGAAAATGATTTGTGGGTTGCCTATTAGCGCTCGCGCTAGAGTGACGCGTTGACGTTGTCCACCTGACAGTGTGACGCCTCTTTCTCCTAGTAGCGTATTTAGCCCATCAGGGAGACGTGAGATGAAATCGTTAGCCTGCGCGATTTCTGTTGCCTCTTGCAATTCACGATCTGTGAATTGCCTGCCAAGAAGGATATTTTCTTTCACGGTATCAGCGAACAGAAATGACTCTTGGAAAGCGATGGTTAATGTTTTTGTCCTGTCTGAAGGCTCAATATCATTTAGTGGGGTATTTGAAAGATATATATTCCCAGAAGTTGGCTGCTGTAAGCTTCCGACTAAGTCTGCGATTGTTGATTTTCCTACTCCAGTAGGGCCTACGAGTGCAACAACCTCCCCGCTTTCTACTGAGAAGCTAATGTTATTGAGAATAAGTTGGTCATCATATCTCGCTTCAACATTTTCGATCCGTAAAGTACTTGGTTCTGCACTGACTATATTGGTCCCCTGGTGTTGGTGTTGAGATGATTCTAGGTTTAGAACTTCATCGATTCTGTCTAGAGCAACTACCGATCGGGGTAGTTCTTCGAAAAATATTCCAGCTATTCGGACTGGAAATGCGAGTATCCCGAAGAGTGCGATTGCGCTGACGAGCTCTCCGATTGTGAGCGACCCTTTGTCAATTAGCCATGTTCCTATCATTAAGAGTGCTATCACCCCTAAGTTTGGGAGCGCATAAATAGCTGGTTCAAAAATTGCTCGAAGTCGACCTACGCTTATGCGATGCTTTCGAATTTTTTCGGCAGATTTTCGAAGTCGTTCTACTTCTTGCTCTCCTCGGCCTAGTGATTTAACAACTAATATTCCATCAAAGCTCTCGTGTACTAATGATGATGTATTCCCTACGGCCTCCTGAACTGAAGATGCTGGTGTAACAACTCGTTGAGAGTAGGTCTTATTCATTGCTGCTAACAACGGAAATAGCACTAACGCTATCAGCGCTATGGTTGGGTGAATAAGGAAAAGGTTTACGAGAGCGACAATGGCGAGAAAGAATGTTCCGATAGTAAATGCGAGAGGCATCAAGGCGAGTGAAGCAATCATCATGTCATTATCTGCGTGGGCAAGGAGTTCGCCTGGCGATTTTTTTCTATGAAAAGACATTGGCAGATCAAGGTATTGATTAAAGAGTTGACGTCGCCAGTGAAGTTCTGTTCCATAGCGTGCTCCTGCTAGGAAATAGCGTCGTAAAAAAGCACCAAGGCCGCGTGCTAGCCCTACGGCAATAATGAGGGTGAAAGCGAGCCAGAGGTCTCGGTTGTCTAGCGCATTGTTATCTAGGTTGGGGATGATTACGTCATCGGTTGCGTACCCGAGAACGCGCGTCAGCACTACGGCTGCGATAGAGAAGAGGCATGCTCCAGTGATTGCAATTGCGTGTGAGAGAGGGCGAAGCTTTAGTGATCTAGATATGAGTTTTAGTCCACGTCTGAACTGATTTTTGTCGAAACCTTCAATTTCTGTAACTGGTGGTTGCATGTATTAGCCACCTGAGGCTTTTTAGATCTTGAGACGTTAATTCCAAGAGGAATGTAATCGCCTTGGGCTTGGGGGTTAAAGTCTATCCACAATGGCTGAAGCAAATTCAGAACATTTCACTTCTGTTGCTCCATCCATCAACCGGGCAAAGTCGTATGTAACGATTTTTTCACCTATTGTTTGCTCGACAGCCTTGATGATGTCATCTGCTGCATCTCTCCATCCGAGATGCTCAAACATGAGTACTCCGGATAGAAGAACAGATGATGGGTTGACTTTGTCTTGGCCAGCGTATTTAGGGGCTGTTCCATGGGTTGCTTCAAAGATTCCGTGCCCTGTGACGTAGTTGATATTAGCTCCTGGAGCTATTCCTATTCCACCTACTTGAGCAGCCAGAGCGTCGGATAGGTAATCACCATTGAGATTCATCGTTGCGATTACATCAAACTCAGCTGGTCGTGTTAGAACCTGCTGGAGA
>WTHU01000033.1 GCA_011523005.1 Acidimicrobiales bacterium | reverse complement strand
CAAGGAACTTGTCAAGCGTTTTTATCAACTTTTTAAAAAAGGGTATTTGAAAAGGTCAGTTAAGTGGATCTTGACATCAGCTATAAAGCTTTTATTAAAAGTTATCTCGACAGTACCCCAAGCTAAGTCAAAGTTGCAGGCTACAAAAGCGAGTCGAAGTGCTGTATCGGCAATCCGGCGGGTCACATTACGAGATTTTGAGTTGCACTACGGAAAAGAAATCTTAGAACTTAAACCGGATCTTATCCATGCCCATGACTTTCATATGATAGGTGTTGCAGTAGAGGCTGCGCGGAAACTTCGCATATCAGGGCATGAAGTAAAAGTTATTTACGATGCGCACGAGTTGGTTGAAGGTTTAGATCACTTAGATGCTTCGGTTCAGGAGTATTGGCTTAACTACGAGTCTCAATATATTCATGAGGTTGATGGAATTATG
The DNA here is from genome assembly GCA_011523005.1 of Acidimicrobiales bacterium. GTDB lineage: Bacteria > Actinomycetota > Acidimicrobiia > Acidimicrobiales > UBA8592 > UBA8592. The sequence goes on along the minus strand of WTHU01000033.1, from coordinate 1,564 downwards.
TGTGTTTCCGGCCAACAAGCGGAACGGCTACAAATTAGGTATCAGTTGTCCGAAATGCCAACTGTCATCTTGAACTGTCCAATTCTTGATCGCGGGGTTGGTTTAATAAACACGATAAGAGATGACTTAGGAATCGACAACGAAATTCTGGTCTATCACGGGAAAGCTTCTGTTGCTCGTGGTTTAGAAGTTTTTGTTGAGTCTCTGAAATTTCTAGATGAGAGCGCTCATATCGCTCTGATCGTGAATTTAGAAGATCCATTCATCAACGACCTTAAGGAATTAGCGTTAAAGGTAGCCAGAAGCCGGACAGGAGCTTTTGAACGTCTGCACTTCCTGCCATATGTTCCGGCAGAGGATCTTCCAGAATACTTATCCACCGCTGATATAGCGGTCATTCCTCTGCTACCTACAGGTAATCACGAGGTAGCAATGCCTAACAAACTTTTTGAAGCTATCCAAGCAAAGCTTCCAGTGCTTTCAAGCGAAAGACGAGCTCTAACTGAATTTATAAACCGCAATGGGATAGGGCTAGTTTATGTTGATAATGACCCAAGTGAGTTAGCAGCTGCAGCAAATACTATGTTAAAGAATCTTGAGCACTATAAGCAGGCTCTTTCAAGCGACTTTTCGGAAAAGTATAGCTGGGGTGTCCAGTCAGAAGAGTTAATAAAAACGTACTGTCAATTGTTAGATTTGGAGATTATCTCTCCGCTTGCGATATCTCATGGAGATATTGTTATCCAGGGGCTACAAGTGCCTCTTTAAGTCTGAAGTGGTTATGATCATGAATGAGGCCAATATAGATTATGATTTTAGTTTGTGGATTTTATCGTTAGGGATGTGTTCTCTTGAATATTGAAAATGTTGACCGTGAAGTGAAGGTTCGTGTCTATGAAGCGAACTCCTCTTTTCCGAGTATTGGCGCTTACTTGCAAGAGACCATTGGTCATCTTTCCTTTGCAATTGCGAAGGCAAAGCTTGATCTTCGAGCTGTAAATCGGAACACATGGCTTGGGCAGCTGTGGAATATCTTGAACCCTTTGTTGCTCTCATTGGTTTATTGGCTTCTAGTAGTAGTCATTCTTGGAGGCGGTGGAAGCATTTTCAGCCTAGGAGGGATCAAGACGCTAACTCAGATTGTCGCTGGTTTGTTCCTGTTTAGATTTATAAGCATTGGCTTGATGGCCGGAGCGAAATCAATTGTAAGCGGGGGAGCTTTCGTCTTAAATACCAGGTTGCCTAGAATTATTCTGCCTTTCTCTTCTGTATATTCTGCCTTTCTCTCCTTCCTTCCAAGCATGTTCCTTTATGCGATATTTCACCTTGTTTCTCAATACCCCATAACCCCAGAATTACTGTTGCTAGTTCTAGTTGTTTCACTGTCGTTTCTTTTGACTTCTGGTTTGGCAATGCTGGCTGCGACAGGAAATGTTTTTTTTCGTGACATAGCATCATTTCTTCCTTACGTAACGCGTATCTGGCTTTATTTAACTCCGGTCATCTATGTTTACACCGATATTCCAGATGATTACCGTTGGCTGATATTCCTAAACCCAATAGG
>WTHU01000078.1:4052-7456 GCA_011523005.1 Acidimicrobiales bacterium | reverse complement strand
TGCCGTAACGGGACCAAAACCAGCCACCTGGGCGTGCAGGCATTGCCGGTGAACCCATCCACGACGGATCATTGTATGTTCGCCACAAGTCACCCTCGTGTCCACGCACGTATTGCCAGCCGCTAAATTCGGTGTGATAGTTTTCCCCACCGGCCTCAAAAAGGTGAGGATGATCAGTAGCTAAATATGATGTAACGCCCTGCCCCCGCAAAACAGCCGTGATTGGCTCTTCCCAGACCTCAATTGACCCCCAAGGCTTCCATAGGAAATCTAATGCACCGCACAATATGTCATGGCGCGCTGGCATGCAGGGAAGTGAACCTGTGACATGCTTAGTGAATCGAACCGCCTGTTGGGATGCGAAACGATCGATATTAGGGGTAGAAAACTCACTACTCCCATAGCAGCCCAATAGATGCCTGTTCAACGAATCTAACAATACGACGGCAACGTTCTTCGGGGATTCAAGCATTACAGAAGCTATTCCTTTCGAGGATCGTTAATCAGAACCGATCGTAAATTACCATAAATTTTCTGAGCTTGGTCAAGAAAGACTTGCTCAAGGAACTGTTTAGGCATGACACATTCAGCGCATTCCGCACTATCTAGTAGCAAATTAAACTCCATACTGTCACCGGTAAACTGTACGATCTCTATAGTGCCACCATCCTGCTCAACCAAAGTTGTCAGCGAATTTTTCAGTTGTTCAGCTATTTCAGGTGTCATTAGAACGGACCCCTTCAAGGTTTCCTGGGCGAGTTCTAGAAAGGAACGCTCCCGCGTCTGTCATAAAGAACTGCCCGGTGATGCATCGTGCAAGGTCACTTGCTAAGAAAACTACGAGTCGTGCTAGTTCATCGTGTTCAACCATTTTGCGTAACGGTGTAGACGCCACGAGTTGTTGAATCCGGTCTTCGGTAAACGCAGCGGCAACCGTCTCTGTGAGTGTTGTGCCGGGCGCTATGCCTAAAACGCGTATCCCAGTTGGACCCAACTCCACTGCCATTGAAGTGACTAAGTGATTGATTGCAGCTTTTGACGCTGCATAGGCAGAATTGTAGGGGGAGGGGCGTGTGGTTTCGCCCGATGAAATAAAAATAATAACTCCACCCCCACTTTTGGACATGACTTCAGCTTCAGCTCGTCCACAGAGTGCGGAAAGCGTCAAATTCTGGTCAATGATGTCACGCCAGTCGTCCCCGTTGTACTCAACAAAAGGTTTCAAACCTCGATTCGGGGGAAGCATACCAACATTATTAACGGCGATACTTAACCCGCCCATAACCACAACACTCCGCTTCACCAGTTCATCTACCGCAGTGTCATCCCGGCAATCAGCCGGAACCGCAAAAGCCTCACCGCCATTCTGACTAATCTCTTTTACTACTGATTCAGCTCGTTCGGGGACCAGATCATTGACGACAACTGTGGCTCCAGCTTTCGCTAGCCAGATAGCAATTTCTCGCCCGATTCCAGCTCCAGCGCCGGTAACCAAAGCCTTCTCACCCCTTAAGTCAATAGCAATACTCATGTTCGCTCTCCAGTTAGTAGATTGATTGTTTCTTCAACAGCGTCGTCAGCCCATTCACGCACGATTTCTTCGCTTGTGCCACCCAACGGGTGACCAACCGTAAGGATGCGAAGATTGGCGTACCCTAACGATGTGGCTACCTGATGGGTGAGTTCCCTGAAATTCTGAGTTGTAATTACCACTGTGGGTATTCCCGATTTCTCAAGTTGTACAGCATCATGGACACTCCATGAGGTGCAACTCCCTCAATCGGCTGATGCCGTCAAGACAACTTGCACTTCCTTTGAAAGGGACTCCAGAACCTGATCAGAGGCTGCAAGAGCAGCATTTTTAGTTTCCGCAAGCGCTAGTGTGAGACCAACGCGTTCGACAAGACGGTCAGCGAGCCGGTCAAGAAGGACCCTTGCGTTAGGTTTCGTATTATCAAGAATTCCTAGCGACAACCCATTCAATACAGGAATAGGGGAAGCGAGTGAGTTCTGTGGCTCTCCTGTGTTTCCAGTAGGTGCATAAATTTCCATCGTTTCTCCTTCAGGGCAATACCGGCACGGTCACACTTTTCGTCATACCCCAACTGGGAATAACACAACTGTGTTTGCCCGCCCCACCGGTCACAAAGATTCTGATATTTTCCGCTTTCTCCGTCATTGATATATTGTCGGTATCCTCAAGTGCATGTTGCCATGGCGCCCATGCCCGTAATTCAAATGCTTTTCGAGCGTCACCAACGTTCACCGTAGCTTTGTTAAATAAATAAGACGCAATGTCGGATCTACTCCACCCATGCGCAGCACATGTTGCAGCGTGTTCTGGGCACAGCGCAATAAAGTATTCGCCTTGACTTATCGGTGCGTTATTTTGCCCCCATGAGGTCATTGCCGACGCCACTTTATCAAGAATGGCTGAGGGTTCTGACGATTCCATATCGTGGACGTTGTGCGGGGCCTCTCCACAATGGACCGTCACAGCAGATTCATCTTCAATGCCAACAGTTCTGGCGTAACCACCCCAAGGGGATGAATCAAGGTTTTCTGCTACACAGTACGAATATTTCGCTGGGCTTCCCTGTGTTGAAGCATCACCAACACCCGGAGTCGCCCCTGCGACATGAAGGAGTGTTAAGCGCACAGCCCGACCAGTCGTTGCGTTGGCGAGATTACCCGGCCCGAACGCCCCCAGGCCGCTATTGTAATTCCCATCCCTTGCTGCTTTGCCATGGACAATCAGCAGTGGAGCGACGCAATGTGTGGTTGCATTCACGCCCCTGAGGTTCATCTCTGGTGCGCTGAGAGCACGAATAGCTGAAACAAGGACAGGAAAGTGCTCGGGCCTGCAGCCAGCCATAACAGCATTTACGGCGATGATCCGCCTTGTCGCCACGCCATTACGAGGCGGGAGTGACGCAATGACTTCATCAGGATCAAGATCCTGTGAAGCACTCAGCATTTCTTCAACGCGATCGCGTGTAGGGGCGATCATCGGAAGACCGTCACCCCAACCCTTTTCATGAAATAGATTTTGTAGTCCTCTTTCGGAACTATCAGGTATTTCAAGGATTTCATACATATCTAATGACATTAGATATAAGTCTGATATATTTAGACATAAATAGCAACCTGAATAGAGGAAAAATGGCTGCACGCCTCGGAATCTCAAAAGCTGACGTCATAGATACCGCCTATGAGCTACTCGAAGAAACACAGAATGTGCAAGCAGTTACGATGACGGCCGTTGCCGCACGCTTAGGCATCCGAGTGCAATCACTCTATGCGCATGTGGATGGCACACAAGGTCTTCAGCGAGAGATTGCGTTACGTAGCTTACAAAAGCTTGCACAACGGTTAAATCAAGCAGCTATAGGTGTTGCCGGTAT
>WTHU01000078.1:0-3952 GCA_011523005.1 Acidimicrobiales bacterium | reverse complement strand
AAAAGGACTTTATGAATACGCAAGCACAACCATTACCTGTCGGAAAGAAAGCGCCCGCTTTCCAATCCGTTACTTTCACCGGCGACAAAATTAAATTGTCAGACTTTCTCGGACAATATACTGCAGTCTACTTTTACCCAAAAGACAATACGCCAGGTTGCACAAATCAAGCCTGCAACCTTCAAGACAATCTAGGAACCCTCACGAAACACGATATTCAAGTCATAGGTATTTCACCGGATGCAAATGCAAGCCACGAAAAATTCGCAACAAAATATGATCTATCTTTCCCTCTCGTAGCTGACACTGACCACAAAATCATAGAAAAGTATGGCGTATGGGGAGAGAAAAAAAACTACGGGAAAACCTACATGGGGCTTCACCGCACAACATTCCTTATTGACCCGAAAGGAAAAATCGTGCATGTGTTCACCAAACCCAAGACCAAAGAACACGCTGAAGAAATCCTCGCGAAAGTCAACGAACTACGCTAACGAGGCTCAACAGATGACAGACATACTTGAGTTCACTTTCACAGCCGAACAACAACAATTGCGTGAACAGGCCCGTGAAGTAGCACACAAAGGCGTAGAAAAGCACGGACGTTTCAACGACAGTTGGATCAACGGATTTTCAAAAGAATTCGCACAAACCATGGCCGAAAACGGTTGGATCGGAATGGGATGGCCCAAAGAACACGGAGGGCAAGAACGGCCACCGATTGAACGCGTCATCGTAGCCGAAGAAATGATCGCTGCAGGGGCTCCGATCGCCGCAATGTGGTTCGCAGACCGGCAAATGGGACCAACAGTCATAACTTACGGCACCGATGACCAAAAAGCAGAATACTTGCCGAAGATGCTCACCGGAGAAACAACATGGTGCATAGGCATGAGCGAACCCGACAGCGGATCAGATCTGGCGTCCTTATCAACATCAGCTGAACGCGACGGAAACATTTTTCGCATAAACGGTCAAAAGATCTGGACAAGTTTCGGCGACGTAGCTGATTACTGTTACCTCATCTGCAGAACCAATTCTGAAGGTCCCCCACACCGCGGAATCTCAGAAATCATCGTTCCCATGAACCTCCCTGGAATAGAGGTGAGGCCAATCACTGATATGACACTGAACAGGCACTTTTGCGAAGTGTATTTCAATAATGTAGAAGTGCCGGTAGAGAATCTCGTAGGCCAAGAAGGAGCAGCATTTAAACAAACAATGAAGCAACTTGAACATGAACGAGGCGGTATCGACAGGCTCGTCTCCAATAAAGCACTTTACGACGAAGCAAAAAAATGCGCGAACCTGTCCGATCCATTAAACCGGCAAGAAATCAGCAAAATTGAAACCGGATACCACATAGGACGACTCCTCGTGTACCGTGAAACCCTCCAACAAGCACCATCAGGTTTCAGCGCAGCCACAAAATGCTTCTGCACCGAACATGAATGGAACGTAGCCCAATTTGTAAACCGTATCCTTGGCCCCAAAGCCCTCCTTGACAATCAGGTAACCAAGGGCTTAGCTTACGCCCCCGCCTACACAATAATGGGGGGAACCTCAAATGTCATGCGCAATATTCTTGGCGAACGCGTACTTGGACTTGACAGGGAACCACGAGGATAGAAACTAGTATCAGTGCTCTAACTGGAGGGGGAAACCATGTACGAGAGTCTATTTCAACCAATCAAAGTTGGGCCACTTACGATCCCAAATAGAATCGTTCGATCAGCTCATTCAACAGCATTGCCTCTCAAACGACTGATTGCATACCATGAAGCACGAGCAGTCGGGGGAGTAGGAATGAGCACCCTCGAAGCAACAAGCGTCCACCTCTCTTCACCTGCTATGAGAAGCATCATCCCGCTACATGACGATGCAGTTATCGATTTCTATAAAGAGCTGAGCACAGCTCTTAAACCTCACGGCATGAAAATGCTTCAGCAAATCTACCACCCCGGATCTGCACGAGCACCAGGAAAAGGAACAACTCAGATATCAGCCAGTCCAATCCCAAACCCGATCGCTGGGGGCATTCCGATAGAGATGACTCCATCAATGATTGAAGAAATGGTTCAAGCGTTCGCTGCTGCTGCACGGAGATGCAGAGATGGCGGTCTTGACGGAGTCGACATTCATGCATCCAGTGGATACCTCATTGAACAATTTCTATCGCCGGCGAACAATATACGCACAGACGAATATGGGGGTTCGCTGGAAAACCGTATGCGATTCCTCATGGAAATAATTCACGCCATACGCCAAGAGGTCGGTAACGATATCTGCGTAGGGATACGACTACCCAATGAAGAATATATTCCGGGTGGATTAACAGCTGAAGACAACGCCGAGATAGCAAAGATAGTTGAACCCCACGTCGACTACATTTCACTTCACATGGGTTCATATTGGCGGTTCCATAAACTCCTCTCGCCAATGGATGACCCACTCGGCCATGAAATGCCAGCAAACGAGCCAATAACGACGCAATTGACGAAACCAACAATTGTTGTCGGGCGAATAATGACATTAGACCAAGCAAACACAATAGTTACTGAAGGTCAGGCTGACATGGTATCTATGGTTAGAGCGTTAATCGCCGATCCGGGTCTTGTCAATAAAGCAAAACAAGGCAACACAGATTTGATTCGCCCCTGCATAGGATCCAATTTTGGTTGCGTAGGGCAAATCATGTCAACAGGAAAACTAGGTTGCGTCGTTAATGTCGCAGCCGCAAAAGAAACAGAAGTCACATTCGAACCAAGCGAAAAGCCCAAATCAATCGAAAAGATCCTCATTGTTGGAGGCGGCCCCGCCGGACTTGAAGCAGCCAGAACAGCAGCAATATTAGGACACGATGTTCACTTACATGAAGCAACCAAACAACTTGGAGGACAAGTCACGATTGCTGCCAGTGCGCCACATCGCTCCGACATCGGCGCGATCACCAAATGGCTTGAATCAGAAATGGAACGACTTGAAATAAACGTAACCTTAAACTCGATAGTCGATCCTGATTTAGTAGCAGAGATAAACCCTGACCGAATCATCTTAGCGACAGGTTCAACACCACGAAGTGACGGCTTTCAGTTGACAACACCAATCGCACCGCTCAAAGGATTTGAGTTAGACCATGTTTACAGCAGCTGGGATGTTCTCGGCTTCGGAGGAAGAGTCACTACTGAGGGGCCCGCAGTCGTATTTGACGACACAGGAACATTTGAAGCGATCTCTGTAGCAGACTCACTTCTTGATAGAGGAATGCAAGTAACACTCGTTAGTAGATACGAAAGCCTCGGTGCATCGCTCCCATACCCGCCAGCCACAGTCGAAGCAGCAAAAGAACGACTCATGTCCCAAAATTTTGACTTCATTGGTGGGCATTACATTCAAGCAATAACGCAAGATGAGGTAATGATTGGAGTTCCTTTCACAGAGCGGAAGCGAAGGCTTCAAGCCAACACAGTGGCTTTAATTTCTTACAACCACCCAAACAGAGAATTAGGTGACTACTTAGCAGGACAAATAACAGAAGCGAAGCCTAAAATTCACACCATCGGTGATGCATCCGGAACAAATGGCATTCAAGCAGCAATCCATCAAGCAGCAAACCTTATACGGTCACTCTAGGAATAAATGAATTCAGACATTCCCTTCAGTTTCGCTGATCAACATTTTCAAAATAATTCAACGAAAGTGATGAAATTACTGAGAGATAAGTGCCCGATTCATCACACAAGCGAGCCATCTGCACATTTCACATTGTCACGAGGAGAAGACGTAATAGCGGCTTTGCGAGACGAGAAGTTGTGGTCCTCAAAATTTGGTCCAGGCTTAGCATATTCGGAACCAGGAACAGGCGTACTTGTTTCAAGTGACCCGCCAGAACATACACAAGAACGGGTTGCCATCTCAAGAATTTTTAAAGCATCAGTGATAGAAAAAATGG
>WTHU01000037.1 GCA_011523005.1 Acidimicrobiales bacterium | reverse complement strand
TTCCAGTGTATAGGAATGTTCTAAGTGGTCGAGCATTACTAGCTCCACCAGTAATAGTCATTCCTCCAAATGGAGTTGGTTCAAAGAAGATCTGACCATTATCAATGGAAGCAGAATCTAGACTGATTAGTCCATTATCTTCTGTTGATGTTGCAACTGCACTTACAAGACCATTATCAGTTGTGCTGAATGTAACAACTGCGTTCTCATCATAATTTCTAGTATTTCTATTATCTTCTCCACCAGAGAATCTAGCGATGTTTCCAGATCCTGCAAACTCTCTAACGAGATATACATCTACTGTTCCTGTAAATCCAAATAGACCAGTAGAAATAAAGTTTGGAATGAATGGAGTCGATCCTGCACCAGACAGAGTGATTGATCCACCACCAGTTTCAAATACCTGAAGCAGGAAGATAGCACCTGCAGATCCAGAAACATTCAGTCCTCCAGAGACTGGTGTTACTGTTGCAGAATTATTGATTGAAGCATAATCTTCTACAACTACATTTAATTCAGTTACAAGACTATTGTCTTCTGTTGTAGTTGCTGCAGCGGTAATATTACCGTAATCTTCTGTGCCGTAGACAAGGATATTATCCTCATCATAGTCCTTGGTGAGAGAATCTGTCCCATCTCCAGTAAGAGATAGAGATGCTGTAGACTCATTACCAAATCCAAGTCTAACTGTTGTTGGGTTGTCGAAATTAGAGATCCTAACTGGACCTGCTTTAAGGAATGTTCTAGTACCAGCAGACTGAGCGCCACTAAGTGTGAATCCTCCTGCGGGTATCTGTGAAGCTGGGAAACCAAAACCTGCAGGGAATTCTGGTCCTTGCTCCCAATGCTCAATCTTCTGGATAGCGTAATCACCATCACCCGTATTGTAAATTACGAGGTTTATGTAAGTACCAACTTGAGCATTACCAGTAATAGTGACTTTCTTTACATTATCAAAAGCAGTATCACCAACGGTAACTAGAGTTGTAGCTGCTCCTGTTCCAACATGAACTTCTAAATCTGCCGTTGGAGTTCTTCCACCATTACTATTATTACCTCTAATTACATAGAATGTAATCTCTGGTATACGGAAGAATTCGGTTGGGAAATTTACAAACGCAGCACCAGGGAGAGTATCGCCACGAAGGAGGATATGCTCCCCAATATTGAATCCGCCTACAGATCCTATTCCAGTACCACCAGTCTGGTATGAAGCACCATTGGAATAGTAAGTATTTGGAGTATTATTAATGTCGGAAGGAGTATATTCGACAAGATAATGACTATCAGGATATATCCAAGTCTTCTGTTCTATTCCTCCACTAATAGAGAAGAGACTTCCAGATCCTTCGTATCTTACAGGAATACGAACATGTCCAGATCCAGAGAATCCTCCATAGGATCCACTTCCTACATATCCAGACTCAGTGAAGGATTCCGCCGCAGAACCAGTAATACTAATAGTTCCTTCATATGGAACTGCGAATACATCGCTAACAGTTCCATAAACTTCGATTTCCGTTGCAGTGACGCTGATCTGTCCATAATCGACAAAAGACCCTCCAACGGCGACTGATCCAAAGTCTTCCGTCGAAAGGGTCGTAGTGTCTTCAATATTGTAGAGAGTAGCAAAAGACTCTCCTACAGTACCAGATACAGTGAATAAAGTTGTTGTCTCTGGATCAGCACCAAGATATGGTGCAACAATCCTCTCTAAACCTCCTCCGATCTCAAACAGAGATCCACTACCAGCCCATGCATGAATGAGGAGTATTTGTGTTTGTGCTGTAACTTGGAATCCTCCAGTTACACCGTAAGTATAAACTCTTTGTTGAATAGTATCTGCAGATCCACCAATGGTCGCTGTTCCAAATGGATATGCATCAGCAGTATACTGAACTTCTGAATATGTTTCTGCTTGAGTATGAGCAGCAGTAATTGACCCGTAATCTTCCGATACTGGAGTCGCTGTGATGGACCCAAGATCTTCGGTAGTAAACAGGTTGATTGTTGACGAATTGTAGATGTAAGTAA
>WTHU01000109.1 GCA_011523005.1 Acidimicrobiales bacterium | reverse complement strand
TTTATTTCTGGCCTTCTAAAAATGGCACAAATCTAGCAAATCTTACAATGATAAAAACAATACACAATAATGGTGGCGTCATGCTTGCGTCTAGAGCATATTTGCTTGAGCTCGCCGCCAACGATTATATCGAAATGAAATGGGCGGTAGATAACACAAATGGAAGTTTGGGCGTAACAGCCGCAACATCGTTTTCGCCTGCTTCCCCGTCATCAACTCTAGCAATTACAAGAATCCATGCGTAGGGGTGTAAATATGTTAGATAATGTTGTAAGATTGCACACAAAGCCAAAGGTAAATATATTGCCAGTGCTATCTGAAGACATTGATAAGCATATCGGCAAAGGCATGGAGCTACTAGCTCCGGCGATACTGAGGCAAAGTCACAACGTCACAATGCAAGACGTTGAGGACGACATACGAGGAGGTGGATCTGTCATGTGGTTTATTCACCTCGAGGACACGTTAGTAGCGGCCATGACAACCGTGGTTGTAAAGCACCCTCAAAGAAAAAATTTAAAGATTGAATTTATTGGCGGTAAGCGCATGAGACAGTGGATGAACGAAGCAATAAATCTGATGAAGAAGTTGGCCATTGATGCAGGTCTCGACGCTATCGAGGCTGATGGCAGAAAAGGTTTTGAGAAATACGTAGATGCGTCGCCGTTTCAATCGGTGTATACTCACTATGAGATGGAGTTAAGATAATGGGTACTAAAAGCACAACAGAAACAAAATTACCCGAGTTTCAGAGAGAGTTTCTAGAGGAAACCGTCCTCCCATATGCTCAAGACATAGCGAGCAGAGAATTTGTTCCATACGAAGGTGAGCGCGTTGCAGGCATGACGCCTCTACAGCAACAAGCCATGACCGGATATGGAGCATTAAGTATGGGTGGCCCTCAGTTTGAACAAGCTGCGGCAACTTACGGAGATCTTGCAGGCTTTGGGGCGCCAACAATGGGAGCCGCACAGCTCGGAGACGTGGCAACTATGGGTGGCGTTGGCGCAGTAGAAGCAGCCCAAGCGCCAGATCAGATTGCGGTTGATCAGCTACGCACTGCCGACATGCAGGCGTACATGTCTCCATACACGCAGGGCGTAATTGAGAGCAGCTTGAGAACGTTAGGCGGAGCGCAGGACATAGCATTAGATAAAATGGCAGCGCAGGCGCAGGCGGCTCGGGCATTTGGCGGAAGCCGCCAAGGCGTAGCGGAAGCCGAAACACGTAAAGCATATGGGCAGCAAGCGTCAGACTTAGTTACTCAGCAAATGGAAAAAGCATTTCAGCAAGCGCAGAGAGCTGCACAGTATGACATCGGTCAAACTCAAGCCGCACGCACCTTGGCCTCGCAGCAACAAATGCAGGCTAACACTCTTGGCCAACAAGCCCGTGAGGCTGCGGCTGCCAGAGAGCAAGCAGCTCGCGCAGGTAATATGCAGGCAGCCAACCAATTTGCTCTTCAACAAGCCCAGTTTGAGCAACAAGCGGCGGCGGCTAATCAGCAAGCGGCCTTATCTGCCGCAGGCGTCAGGGCAGGAGCAGCCGCCGGCCTTGGGGCGACGGCAGGACAGCAACTGCAAGCGCAGATGGCAGGGCTCGGCGCTCAGATGGGCGCAGGAGAAGCGGCTCGCGGCTTAGATCAGGCAGCGTTAGACATTGCGTATGGCGAATTTGGCAGAGAGCAAGACTTCCCACTTACGGGCTTGAACGCATTGCTCGGCGCGGCGTCAGGTATACCTGCCGGACTTGGCACGACCACACAGCGTACTGGTGGGCTCGGGCCAATGTTAGGTGCGATAGGTAGCTTCGGTATGGGGCTTGGGCCTTATGGAATGAACTTACCATTTTTAAGAAGGTAGGAAGTTAAAATGGCACATAGATTAACACAAGAAGAAATAGACAGATTTGGCCTCAGAGACGCTATGGCAGGCGACATAGCTACGCCAGAAGACTTGCAGAAGATGAGCATAGCTACTGGATCTCCGGCAGGACAGTTGGCAAGAGGTGCTATGGATTTCAGTGTCCCGTCAATGCCTATGGG
>WTHU01000150.1 GCA_011523005.1 Acidimicrobiales bacterium | reverse complement strand
GGGGTCAGCAAAAATATATTCTGCAACAGGGCTCGTAGCGTAGCTCGTTACAATATTTCTTTCCCCACTGTAGAAGTCTTCGTAATATGCCTCACTCCAGCCAGAACGAATCGCAATATCGTTAGCTCTAAGTTCTGTCCAGAAGTTCTCCCAATCATCACCAAACACTGCGATTGATGAAAGCAAGAAACCCATACCTGGAGCGGATGTTTCAGGATTCTGGGTAACAAATTCGCTTGAAAAGCTTGAATCAGTTAGGTCTGCAATACTTGTCGGAGGCACCTCAAAGTGACCTTCCCAGTAATTGAGACAGATATCACCGTAATCTATCGGAGTTACCCTTCCAGTCTTGTCTAGTTTGAGAGGCTCTGAAAGTTCTTCCCAGGTGCTTGGTATATAGGGAAGGAATACGTCGTTATTTAATGCCCTGCAGAGGAACGTATTATCTATACCGAACATGACGTCGCCCACCGGATTACCACTAGTCAAGACAGCTTGTGAGACCATAGTTCCCGTATCAGCTGAAGTAAGAATATTAACCGTAATACCTGTTTTATCTTTGAAACGCTCGAAGGCGCCTTCAGGTGCCAGAAATGCATCGTATACAATCAGATCTATTGACTCCCCTCGGACTGAATCTTTCGCTTCGTCACTCAATTCAAATTCGGTTAGTCCCGAATCATCAAGACAGCTCTGGCTCATTTGATTTCCAGATGCTTCGTCGCTGTCGTTTGAACAGTTTGCCAACGAAAACACAACTAAAGATGTGAGAACAGTAATCTTCAGTAAGTTATAGAAAAATTTCATGATTTCCTCCGCTGGAATTACCCAGATCAGGTTCAAGGGTCTGCCTTCGCATTCTCAGCCTGTTACCAAGCTCCCCTACTATTTCATTACACTATACAGCATAGCGATATCTCGTCTAACGGGTGTGTCAGATGTCATCTAAACGGATACCATTCGTTCCATGCCAAATCGATTAGATATAGAAATAACTAGTCAGTCAACGGAATCGTCTTACACTTGGCGATCTGCTGGAGCAAAAGAGCCTAAAGGAACTATAAAAGCTTCTCTCCTTCCGTCCGGTGTCGCAATTGGTGATGTGCTCAAAGTAGAAGCAGATTTTATGATTGATGGGATCGAGATAACCGCAGTACTTCCTCAGAAGATCAAGAAAGATGGACCGGAACTTTTAGAAATCTTAGGTACAGGAAAAGAAACGGCTGGTGTGACTACTTCCTTAGTCAAAAAGAGCAGTAACCGAAAACGCAGAAAAGATGCAAGAGTTGGGCCAAAAAATAAACAAGCTAAGGATCGGAAACAGTCAAGGAGCTCAAAAGCTAAAACCGAAAGAAAAGACCGGCAACCATATCGTAGCCCCAGGGGTAAACGGCTTAAGCCCTCCAAAAAGTATCGAAACGAATTCATTGAATCTCTTCCTGAGCTACAAAAGCCGATAGCGAAGGAGCTTTCCGGAAGTACTATTCCAAATTTACGGAGAACTATTGAAAAGATGGACTTACCCGAAGGCTTTCCAGACGCTCTACTTGATTATGCTGAGAATTTAAATCAACAACTCAAGATGGCTGAGTGGATGGATAAGGCAACAGCAGTAGAGAATAATATTGAAAACATTGACCTGCAAGACTTCAGATCAGTTGTAGCTTCATCAGCTCGTTGGGCTAAATCAGCAAATTCAATAGCCATTAAAGAACGACTTGAATTAAAACTCAATGAACGAATTGATCAAGATCACAAAAAATGGCTCACTTCTATAGAGGAGGCACTTCAAGAAGAAAAGACAGTTCGAGCTCTCAATCTAAGCTCTCGTTCACCTAAAGCTGGAGCTCAACTCCCCGAAGCTATAACGACAAGGCTTATAGAGCAAGCAAATAAATCTTTAAACGCAGAAGCTACCGCTCATCGGTGGTCAATCGTTGCAGAAGCTGTCGCATTTTCACCTGTGAGGCAGAAGATTACTCCAGACGGACTACCGACAGAAATTTCTGAAGAGCTTAAGCAAAGTATCAAAAAGCACGCAGACCGAATACC
>WTHU01000090.1 GCA_011523005.1 Acidimicrobiales bacterium | reverse complement strand
GAATTTAATGGATACAAGGAACATCATGGGTAATGCTTCAGGCACAACCGTGGTCAACCAATCATTTAATATAGAAACAGGCGTATCGGATACCGTAAGGGCAGAAATAATGAACTTTATGCCGATGATTAAGTCTCAAACCGTTGCGGCGGTCGAAGAACAAAAGAGACGGGGCGGCTCATTCGCCCAAGCGTTTGGGGGTTAAAAAATGGCGGCTCCATCTTACCCATTGGCTCATCCTTCAACCCCTGGCTTTATTCAGAGCCGATGGTCTTTACAGAGGGCAGTCGGTCACACGATGTCGCCGTTCTCAGGAAACCAACAAGTCCAAGAGTATGATTTGGCTCTATGGAAAGCCAGCATAACCTTGCCGCCAATGAAAAGATCACAAGCAAGCGATTGGGTTGCCTTTTTTGTGAGGTTGCACGGACGGCGGGGAACTTTTGCTTTAGGTGACCCAGACGGGCAAAGTCTACAGGGAGTTTGTCCAAGTGCCACTCTTAGCTCGGATGTAGCGGTTGGAGATTTTGATTTACCTTTGAGTGTGGGGAACGTGAGCGCAAGCGGGACATATAATGACGCTTTTAAAGCTGGTGATTATGTGCAGCTTGGTTCTGGTGGAAATAGAAAACTTTATATGGTGGTCGCAACGGTCAACGCGAGTAGCGGAGCCTTAACCTTGGAAGTTGAGCCAAGGCTTAAAGCGGCTGGATCAAGTGGCGACACAGTGGTTTTAGCTTCTACTAAATGTATTATGAGAATGGACACCAACGAATTGGGTTGGGATGCTGATCACGTCAGCAAGTACGGGTTGAGCTTTAGTTGTACTGAGGCAATCTGATGGCAAGAAGTCTCACAGCGGGAATGATCACAGAAATCACCAGTGATCAGATGAGGCCATTCACAGCGGTTGAATTGGTTTTAGAAAG
The DNA here is from genome assembly GCA_011523005.1 of Acidimicrobiales bacterium. Taxonomy (GTDB): domain Bacteria; phylum Actinomycetota; class Acidimicrobiia; order Acidimicrobiales; family UBA8592; genus UBA8592. Next base: position 1,140 of record WTHU01000090.1, on the reverse strand, counting down.
TACAACTGTCAGAGCTTGGTCTGGTATTGGTGATTTAACTTTTACATATGATAGCGTTAGCCGCACTTTCTTAGGTGTCGGGACTTATGGCGGTGTGAGCGCGATACAAGAAACAACAGAAACGAAAGCGGTAGGAATACAGTTAACACTGACAGGCATACCCTCTGATTTGGTAGCCGCTTGTCTTGCCGAGGATTATCAAGGTAAGGATTGCATTGTTTGGTTCGGCTGTTTGTCTGATGTTCAAGCGGTTGTTGCTGATCCTTATGTCATATTCCAAGGTCGAACAGATACAATGGCACTTCAAGAGGATACAAACGGAGCCAAAATAGTAGTCAACGCGGAAAGTCGCATGATAGATTTAAGCAGAAGAAAACTAAGAAGATACACACTAGAAGATCAAAAAATTGATTTTCCCAACGATCTGGGGCTAGAGTTTGTCGGAAGTATTCAAGATGCAAGCGTAGCTTGGGGTTCTCAGTTTGGAAAATAAGGAACAAATACCCAACAGAGTTGACGGATGGGAAGATCGTTTAAGGAGTGTTTTCACACAGTGGTCAACGCTTCCTTTTGTGTGGGGTTCATCTGATTGTTTTTGTTTCGCTGGGACTTGTGTGGAAGCTCTGACGGGTTCTAACCCTATGGAGAGATTTAAAGGGACTTATGAAACGGAAGAGGAGGCGCGAAAGCTCTTCAGTGATGGCCTTAAGGATGTTTCTGGTAGGTTTTATAAGGCAGACGACATGATTGGCTATGTGCGGCTGTTTATGGGCCAAGAAAAGCCTATTGAGAAAGCGCAGAGGGGCGATGTTGTTTTTTGTGATGGCGGTCCTCATTTTTTAGGGGTTGTGTCTATGAACAACAACCGAATTGCTTGTATGAATTTCCCAAGGGGGATGATCTTTCTGCCGACTAGACTGGGAAAGATTGCATGGACGGTTTAAATCTTAAAATAATAAAAAAATCAAAATTAGACGGATTGAGTCTTTGGCTTAACAGGGCATCCGTTTGGGCTTTTGGTCTTTCTGCATTATTAGTCCCAGCGATTGCTATTGCTGATCCCGTGACTATGGCGATTGCGTCTGGGGCTATGTCTGGGGCGAGTGCTTACGCCTTTGGATTTGGCACCTTGCTTAAAGC
>WTHU01000184.1 GCA_011523005.1 Acidimicrobiales bacterium | reverse complement strand
TCGCAAAGCAAGCCGCTGCTAAAATCATGAAAACCGTAGTCGGCATTCCAGGAATGACGATCCCAATAAAACCGAGTCCAACAAAAATGAACCCCAGAAGCAAAAGAAATGACTTCACAAAGAAAGATTTTGCTGAACCAAAAGTACTTTTCCTTAGACGAGTCATAAGGCAAGAGTAGTCTTAGAATCCATATTACGTTAGTACTAGAGATTTATCTCTTGTAAACTCTGCCTATGGGGCAACTTCTGAGCGTATCTGAGTTAATTGATTTATCTGGCAAGCATGGCATCGTAACGGGAGGGCTCAAAGGCATTGGTCAAGCGATCACGCAGCGTTTGGTTGAATGCGGAGCTAAAGTTTTGATAGCCGACTCTGACCCTTCAATCAATGACTGCTCAAATACTGAGCTAATGACCTTTCAGTATTGCGACGTTACAAATACCACTGACCTTGTTTCAGCAATTACATCAGCGGCGGATCAACAGGGGATAGATTTTATTGTGAACAACGCTGGAATTTTCCCCACCACAGGCCCCATAGAAAACGTGACTGACGAATTTGTGAGCAGGATGCTTGAGGTGAATGTCCGAGCACAATATAGCGCCTCAAGAGAAGCCTCAAAATACCTTCGAGAAGGCGGATCAATAGTCAATATTGCTTCAATTGCAGCTCTTAGAGGTGGAGCAAACATAAGTGCGTATAGTACGTCAAAGGCCGCCGTTATAGGACTTACACAGTCCTTTGCTCAGGAACTTGGACCAAAGGGCATTAGGGTTAATGCGATTGCTCCCGGAATTATTGATACCCCAGGAGTTCAAGATCAACTAGCTCCCCTGAAAGCAGGCGGATTGGACATTGAGAACGCAATCGCATCAAATCCGCTTAGATTAGCTGGGCAACCAGACTATATTGCTAGAGCAGCAATATTTTTAGTTTCAGATTTATCTTCTTTTATCACCGGACATACCCTAGTAGTTGATGGTGGATCAACAGCTTAAGGAAGCACTCTCATGGACATTACAAAAGTAAACGAGATTAAAAGTAAGATTCACTACGAGGTAGGTCGCACCGAACCCCCCGAAGGGTTTCCAAAATTTCATGACATTCCAAAAGGTCGATACACATCACAAGAATTTTATGACCTAGAACAAAAGCATGTCTTTTCTGATTCTTGGGTTGTCGCAGGACGAGAAGACCAGATTCCAAATGTCGGGGATTTTTTCACTTTCAAAAAACTAGGAGATCCGATGCTCCTAATTAGAGGAAAAGACGGCGTAATTCGTTGTTTCTACAACACATGTCAACACCGAGGCGCACCAGTGGTCAGAGACGAGGCCGGCTCCTCAAAACGGCTACGCTGTCAATACCATTCTTGGAGCTATGACATAACTGATGGCTCATTGGTAGCCGTACCTGATGAACATGACTTCGTAGATTTAGATAGAACGCAACGGTGTTTGCCAAAAGTTAGTTGCGAAACTTTTGAAGGATTTATCTTTGTGAATAAAAATCCCAATGCAGAACCACTTCTCACATCTCTTGGAACAGCTGCAGAGATGTTAAAGCCACTGGATAATCTATCCTTAAAAGAGGTTTACCGTGAAAGCATCGTAATTCCTTGCAACTGGAAGGTAACCGCCGAAGCGTTTCTTGAGGTTTACCATTTCAAGCACATTCATTCAAATAAAGAAGGTTGGGCAACTCTTGATAGCCGAAGGGCAGCAATGGGCCTATACGCCGGTGGACACAGTCGAATGATAACTGGTTATTCAGATCAACACGTTAACTTGACTGGGATGCAGGCGTGGGACGACTGGAAACCGCTAGATAACGGCGACTTTAAAACTATGGAATCAACAAGTCAGGAGTATCTTGACATGTTAGATTGCACCAGCACAGCAGTTAGCTATTTCCCTAACACGATCATTCCTCTCGGTTCTTTTGGCTATCCTGTACTTCTCTTTTGGCCTATAGATATCGAAACCACGCTTCTTGAATGGTGGTATTACGGTCCTGCAGATTGGGAAGGGGATGCAATACCAGAACACTGGCAGAAACGAGCTAAACAATTTAATCAGATCATGGACGAAGATAAATACAATATGGCACCTATGTGGGAGTCTTTGAAATCACCTGCTTTATCTGGAGTACCAATCAGTTATCAAGAGCGAAGAATCTGGCACCTTCATGAGGAAATTGACAGGAAGATTGGCTACCAAAACATTCCTAATGAGTTATTAATGGATCAAGTTTTAGAATCTCATCTAGAGAGGTAACACATGTTCAACTTTCAAGATATCTACCACATAGGTATTCGTGTTCCGGACCTTGAGGAAGCTATGCATGAAATGGGTTCATCTCTTGACATCACCTGGGCAGAACCTGTATACACAGAAGCTCAATCAGTTTGGACTCCAACTGAAGGGCAACAAAAACTTCCGCTTAAATTTGTCTATTCTTGTGAAGGACCACAACATCTTGAACTCCTTGAAGGGCCAACTAATTCAGTCTGGGACGGGAGCGAAAATTCTGGAGTCCACCATGTCGGAGTCTGGGTAGATAATGTCGCCAATGAGACCGAACGTTTTCTTAAAGAAGGATGGACTTTGCTTGCAGCCTCTACCTCTCCGGAAGAAGGCTACGGAGGGTACACCTATATTGCCCCGAAGAGTGGAACCATCATTGAATTAGTTTCCAGAGCAATGCTTCCAAGATTCGAACAATGGTGGGCAGGCGGGTCCCTGACTAAGTAAAAAGATCAAATAATTCTTCAAAGGCTTTGAACTGTCCTCCATCTGTTGAAGAAGGAACCAATATTGGGGTTTCCAAACCAGTTTCATACCACTTTTCTATGCCTTCTTTGACTTCGGAGGGTGACCCAAAGAGAGATACATCTTCTAACCACTTATCCGTCATTAAACTTGGTAGGGAGGCATAATCTTTCTCGGATAACGCTACTTCTATTCGTTCCATCTCATTCTTATAGCCAACTGATTTCCAGTAGTTGCGATAGTTTGGCAGGCCAACATACATGCTAAGTGTCTTTCGATTGACCGACGCAGCTGCTTCTCTATCCGTGGAGATGCAGGTTGGAATCATGCCGCCAATAAAGAAATCGCTTTGAGGTTTTTGATTCTCGTTCATTCGCTGCAAAGATCCTGCGATAGCGCTTCTCGCAGCATTTGCGAAGACAATTCCGTCAGATTCTCGGGCACCTAACCTGATCATTTTGTCTCGCATAGCAGCAATAATTATGGGAGGTAATTCTCCTACGCGTTTTGATTCCTTATATGTGTGAATGAATTTTTCGGTGTCTTGAAGAGGTCTACCCGTAGAAACCGAAAGCCGGTCATTCATTGGTGCGTGACTGACCCCTACTCCAAAACGAAAGCGTCCGCCTGATATTTCATGTATGTAGGAAGCTGATGAAGCGTAATCTTGGGCGTGGCGTGTGTAAATATTTACGATTGAGGTTCCAAATGGAATACTTTTAGTATTTTCTGCAATGCTCTGGCAAAGACCCATTGCATCCCCAAAGCTAGGGCAGTAAATTCCTGAGAATCCTCTCTTTTCTATTTCGATTGCTAGGTCAAGCGTAGTTCTTCGCCGGGACGGTACAGCTGATAACGAAACTGCTGGAAGTGCATTATTCAATACGCATCCCAGAAATTGCCCTACTGACAACTAGTTGTTGAATTTGCTCTGTTCCCTCAAAAATGTCATGTATTTTTGCATCTCTATGCCATCGCTCAACTGGATATTCCCTTGTGTAGCCATAGCCTCCCAATATTTGTATTGCCCGTTCGGTTACCCAAGTAGCGACCCTTCCGGCCTTTAATTTAGCCATAGAACCCTCTGCGTTCTCAAATTGCCCATTCTTTCCGAGCCATGCTGCACGCCAAGCTAACATCCTTGCAGCATCAATTTCCGTTGCCATATCAGCGAGCATGAAGGCAATTCCCTGATTTTGAATTATTGGCCTACCAAACGCGTAACGTTCTTTGGCATATTCGAGAGAATACTCATACGCTGCACGAGCAACACCGATAGCCTGCGCTGCAACTGCTGGCCTTGTAGCTTCAAACGTTTGCATAGCTGCTTGAGCGTTACCTCGTTTACCCTCTCTCACACGCGCAAGACGCTCATCAAGTTTTTCTTTCCCACCTAATAAACATCTACCTGGAACCCTGACATTCTCAAGCACGACCTCAGCCGTATGGCTGGCACGGATACCATGCTTCTTATATTTTTGCCCCTGAGAAAGACCGGGAGTGTTTGGGGGAACGACAAAACTAGCATGCCCCTTCGACCCTAGTTCGGGGTCCACAACCCCGATAACCACATGTATGTCTGCAATCCCGCCATTAGTGATCCAAGCTTTGGTCCCATTGAGAACCCACTCATCTGAAGCTTCGTCATATTTTGCAGAGAGTCTGTAGCCACCTACATCTGAACCAGCATCTGGCTCAGAGGCACAAAATGCTCCAATCTTGAGATCCTTTGCGTCACCATAACATTGCGGGACCCACTCTATTACTTGATCTCGAGAACCTGAAGCAAGGATTCCTGCAGCCGCTAAACCTGACCCCATAATTGCCATCCCAATTCCTGCATCGCCCCAAAAGAGCTCTTCTATTGCAACCGGCATTGTTAGACCTGTGGGGTCATTAGACATCATTTCTGCCATGAACTCCCAGCCATATAGACCGATCTCAGCAGCCTGTTGAACGATTGGGTAAGGAAATTCTTCCTTCTCATCCCACTCTTCTGCAGCAGGTCTCACTACATCTTCAGCAAACCCATGCACCCAACTTTGCAAACCGATCTGGTCATCGCTCAGCTTTAAAGAAAAATCACTCATATTGGTTACCTCTTAGCTTTTATTTAAGTCTAGGGGTGTCCAAGCAGAAATAAATAGTGATATACGTCTCATTGTTTCTAGAAAGTCTACGCGATAATGGAAATTCGCCATTAACATTCCATAAGAATGCAGATATGACTAACCAAGAGAAACTTCAGAAATCGTACAACCCTTCAGATGTTGAAGAAGCAATCAGTAACCTGTGGAGCCAAAAGGGATCATTTGATGCCCTTGCAGGGTCATCCAGTGATACGGCTTTCTCTATAGTTATCCCGCCACCGAACGTTACCGCTGCTCTCCATTTAGGTCATGCCTTAAATAACACATTGCAAGATGTTCTAACCAGATACCATCGCATGGCGGGGTATTCAACGTTGTGGATGCCAGGAACAGACCATGCAGGAATCGCCACACAGACTGTTGTTGAGAAAAGACTAATTAATGATGGAACGTCACGTCTTGAGATAGGAAGAGAAGCCTTCGTTCAAAGAACCCAAGAATGGAAGAATGAATACGAGGAAATCATTATTAATCAACTAATCGCAATGGGCGCATCATGCGATTTTAATCGCACTAGGTTCACGATGGATGATCTCTGCGCAACAGCCGTCAGGCACGCATTTTTCACTCTCTTTAAAGATGGGTTGATCTACAGAGGAAAAAGGCTTGTCAATTGGGATCCAGTGACAATGACAGCTTTGGCAGACGACGAAGTGGAAATGGAAGAAATTGAAGGATCGATGTGGTACCTCAATTATCCATTAGAGGACGACACGGGGTATGTGACTGTTGCTACCACTCGACCTGAAACGATGTTGGGGGACACAGCTGTGGCGGTGAACCCAAATGATCCTCGTGCATCCGAACTCGTAGGCAAAATGATTCGTCTACCAATTGTTGGAAGATTAATCCCTATCATTGCTGACGACTACGTAATCATGGCGGATTCTGATAGCAGCGATCCGAAAGCACAATTTGCCTCAGGATTTCTCAAAGTAACACCTGCCCATGATCCCAATGACTGGGAGATAGGTGTAAGACACAATTTGGATGTTATTAATGTAATGGCTCCTGACGCATCAATATCGCAGAATTACGGGTGGGATGATACTTCAGAAGAAGCTAAAGCGTTTCTTGGTCTCAGCAGAGATGATGCTCGCACTGCAATCATTGAATGGTTTAGCAAAAATAAGCTACTTGCTGACGTGAAGCCCTACACTCACTCTGTTGGACATTCGTACAGAAGCCACGTACCCATAGAACCGTGGCTGAGTTCCCAATGGTATGTTGCCGTCACAGATGACAAGTTACGCGGTTCTGCTTTGCGGGCTCAGGACCCCTCTCAGACTCCTGATCTCCCTCACGATGTTGAAGACCGCGGCAAAGATGATGGAGACGGAGAATTAACTTTTTATCCTGAGAGATATGCCAAGACATATTACTCCTGGCACGAGGGAATTAGAGACTGGTGTATTTCAAGACAATTATGGTGGGGGCATCAAATACCAGTATGGGTAAGAACAGTCCCAGAAAATGAAACTGAAGTCGAAGCAGACGAGAGTGATTGTCTAGTAACTGACAGCGAGTGGGTAAGAAAAGGTGCTGCGCACAAAGTACGACGAACCGAAGAGGGACTAATAGAAGAATCTATCTGCGTACCCCCTCAGAGCACCTTACAGCGACTGGAAAGACCTGAAAGTATTTCAGAATCTGATTTAATTGACCTTCTTGAAAGTCAAGGGTTTGAGCGTGATCCGGATGTGCTGGACACTTGGTTCTCTTCCGCCCTTTGGCCCTTATCAACGATGGGATGGCCTTGGCCTGAAGAGTTCCCTGAGACTGCGGGTTTGCTAGATTTCTATAATCCCACATCCGTGCTTTCAACCGCACGCGAAATCATTACCTTATGGGTAAGCAGGATGGTCATGTTTAATCGCTACTTCCTCAACGGACGCCTCCCTTTCAAAGACGTTTTCATTCACGCAATGGTTCAAGATGGACATGGTCAAAAGATGTCAAAAAGCCTAGGTAACGGAGTGGATCCTCGTGACATAATCTTCAGCCATGGGGCAGACGCAATGCGATTTACCTTGGTGCAAATGACAACTGATACTCAAGATGTTCGGATGCCTGTTGAAATGGTATGCCCGCACTCAGGAATATCTTTTGAACCAGAATTCGTGCGCACCCAAGCGGGACATCTAGTTGCTGCCCCTATTCAAGTCTCTCCACAAGATGACAGCAAGCAAATGATCAGCGCTTACGGTGCTGCTTCTGGAGTTGTTGAACCCAATAAACAAACACCGCTTGCGAGGAACACGTCATCCAAGTTTGATTTAGGAAGAAATTTCACCAACAAGCTTTGGAATGCAACCCGATTTGCATTAAATAGAATTGATGAAGGGCACGTTTCGGACATTGATCTAGGAAATAGGCCATTCATAGATAAATGGATTTTTGCGCGACTAGATGAAACGGTCCAAAAATTAGAGGAATCAATAGGGAAATATCAATTTAATATCTTTGCTGACACACTTTATGATTTTGTATGGCACGACGTCTGCGATCGGTATTTGGAAGCTGTAAAGCCATCTATTGATACTGACCCTGAACAGCAAATGGTTTTAGCTAACCTTCTAAATGCCGTACTAAGAATAATGCATCCGGTTTGCCCGTTTGTAACTGAGGCTCTTTGGCCGCACGTTCGTCAAGCAACGAGCTCTACCATCAGAGGTGTAGAACTGCCTGATAC
>WTHU01000068.1 GCA_011523005.1 Acidimicrobiales bacterium | reverse complement strand
CAATTAAACGGGTATACAATAAGTGTCGCAGGATCTACAACTTCTGGCTCTGTAGACATTTCGCTCAATCATGCTTCAGACAATGCTTTCTTTCTATTACTCGATTCAGCAAACAACGTGACCGCCAATTCCCCATACTACCCTCATATATCCAGAGGCGAGATAGCTCCATTGATGGGGATATATCCTTACTCACCTTACGGCGCGCAAGACACAATCAAAGCAGTCGACTCTACTTTAACCGCGTTTACATCCAAGCTCGCAAAAGTTGGTAGCTACATAAATCGACTTGAATCGAGCGTCAATGCTGTTCTAGAGAACCAGGGCAATATGAAAGCTTCCAAATCAAGAATTGAAGATACAGATTATGCAAGAACAACACTTGACCTAACAAAATCGCAGATAATGAAGACTACCAGCATCAGCATGCTGCAATCCGCACAAGATTATAAAAATATGGTGTTAAGTTTGATTTCTTAGACGAGACGAATAGCCACAGCGGGCTAAAAGAAATCTCGTTATAACGGCTAGAAAATCAGCTGGACGGTTTGTGCATCAACCTCAGTAACGGTCGAGCGAATTGCAGGCAAAATCGCGTCTCCAGGGAGAGGCAGTTCACTGTTCCACGACTCAAATTGGGCCTCAAGATCCTGAAGAATATGGGGAAATTCTTCGGCTAGATTGTCCAGCTCATAGGGATCCTCATTTAAGTCATAGAGTAAGGTTACAATACCATTGGGCGTCTCACTCCCCCACCCGCCTTCTGGCGGATCAAGCCGCCCAGTTGCGTTCAAATCGGCCTCGGCCAATATAGACCGTTTGTACTGGATCATCTTCCAGCGAGAATCACGAATAGCCCTCGTCGGTCCTGACCGCCAATATAAATAATCATGCGGAGCCTTCGCGTTCTCTCCTTTTAGGTATGGGAGCAAGTTCACGCTATCTTCTGTCTTAGATTCAATTCCTGCAGCAGCAGTAAAGGTACTAAATAGGTCTAAGGAAATGACGGCTGACTCATATGTTCCACCACCGGACAGCTTACGGGGCCATGTCAATATGAACGGCACTCTGATACCGCCCTCTTGATGATATCTCTTAAAACCAGAGTAATTCAAATTCGAACAAGCGTTGTCTATGTAGCCAGCACACCCGTTATCGCTAATGAAGGCGATCAATGTATTTTCGAGCTGCCCAATATCTTCCAGCTTAGATACTATTTCACCAACGCTATCATCCAATGCCGAGACCATTGCGGCATAAACCTTTTTTGGCATTTCTTTAATGTGACCATACCTATCTAGGTACGTCTTAGGTGCTTGTAGCGGGGTGTGCGGTGCTATATGGCTTAAGTACAGGAAAAAAGGCTCATCAGCATGCTGGTCGATAAATGATACGGCCTCCCTCGTAAAAGAATCTGTTAAATACCCATCATCAGTAACCTTGTCCCGTCCACTGTAGATAGCATTATAGTCTGGCCTTTCCATCGGCTGGCCAGAAAGCGCGTAAGCACCACCTTTTGGTAAGGTCTCGAAATATTGAGTCCCACCTCCCAAAACACCGTAAAAATGATCAAAACCTCGGCTCAGTGGATGATAAGCTTCACCTTGTCCTAAGTGCCACTTCCCCACCAATCCGGTGGAATAGCCTTGCTCTTTTAACGCTTCGGCGAGGGTCTCTTCGCCCAAATTCATCCCAGAATGGAGATCACGGCGTGCCGGGTTAAATTCCCAACCGTGTCTTTGCTGGTACCTTCCAGTTATTAAACCCGCTCTTGAAGGACTGCATACGGGATGGGAAACATAGGCTTGAGTAAAACGAATACCCATCTCAGAGAGAGAATCAATATTCGGCGTATTTATTTCTTCTGAACCGAATGCCCCAACGTCACCAAGCCCCAAATCGTCCGCTAGTATTAAAACAATGTTTGGTTGATCTGAAGCCTGTAAATTCGGAAATCCAGCGCATATAAGAGAGAAGAAAAATAGCCCGCAAAGGAAAAAACGCCCGATGAAGGCACGAGCCAGCTTCTGCTCCCGTGGCATCAAAAGAATTCGGCTGCTACAAACGGCTATTCTAGAT
>WTHU01000153.1 GCA_011523005.1 Acidimicrobiales bacterium | reverse complement strand
GTAGATATAACTCCGAATACTAATGATTTTAATTCTTGCGTCGCTTTCTGAATGGCTTGTTCCTCCATTTGGCATTCTTTTCTGATACTGACCAAGAGGATTTAGCGTTTTGTTGTTTCGCAGCGCTAGTTAGTGTCATCGTTGATTGGAGATCTCTGACATACTTTTCCTTTGCCATTTGAGCTGTCTTATACCAATAGAAAAAAAATAAGATAACTGAGATAGCAGCGATTATTAGAAGACCAATTACAGCTCTCTTGACCTCAAAGGTAGAAGTAAGTCTAGAGATTGACTCCTTTACACCAGTTTCTGAACCAATGTCCGTTTCACTAACCTGAGCAAAAGCGGAACTACAGAAGACAATACTAAGGCAACTCAAGATAGATAGGTGGTTAACGAATCGTTTCATTTGTTTTATTTCTGATGCTTTGGGCACGAGTAGGTAGTGCGCCCTCCAATCTTATACCTATTAAGTGGCACTCCGTCTTTGGGGCATAGACCTCCAAGCACTCGATGATTTTGTAAGTTTCCCATGTGCGATCCGCCAAGCTGAGTAAGCTCTGAGATTGTTTGCGAAGCATGACGCGCCAATCTGCGCATGTCATTGCGTGATAGGGCATTTGATTGACGCCGTGGGTCTATTGAACTTCGCCACAGGATTTCATCTGTAAGAAGATTACCTAATCCGGCGATTTTTGATTGATCCATTAGTCTTGCCTTTATTGGACGTGTTGAGTGCTTTAACACTTCCGAAAGAGAGCGAGCCGTTATCTCATAGAGGTCTGTTCCTAGAGTATCTAGATTTGGGTTTATTTGAACTGAGCCTAATCTTCTGGGGTCTCTTATTGATAGTGATCCTCCATCTTGAAACTTTATGAATATACGATCCCATCTAGGATTATCTTTTGAGCTTGAGTATTCGAGGACTTTGATTGCAGATCTTCCGTCAACTAAGAGCCGACCTGTCATGCCAAACCTCAGTCCTAATTTATAATCATTAGAAATCGAAAGAATCAGTAATTTCCCTATTCTTTCAGCATCAATGAAGCAATTCTCTATCAACAGGTCTCTTAAATCAGCGGGGCTGTATGTATCCGAGAGGTATGCATGATCAATAATTTCTATTGATTCAATTTTTCGGTTGAGCGCCTGTAGCGCTGTTTGTTTGTAGTATTCAACTTCGATTCCTTCAGGCATCTTGACTGCCTCATCACCTTGATTATGGTTTGTTAATCTTCCAGAAGCTGCTTAAAGATAGCGCCTATCTCTGCCGTTGCGAGAAGAAACCCGTCATGACCGTTTTGGTCTTCTATCTCTTCGTAGCTACAGCTTCCTCCAACTGATTGAATAACTTTTTGAATCTCTTGTTGTTGGTGAGGCGGGTAAAGGATATCTGTTGAGATGCTAGCGGTTACGACTTTAGCCTTTATTCTTCTTACTGCATTCTCTAATGAACCTCTTCCTCTGGATAAATCATGAGTGTCCATTGCGCGATTCAGAACAAGATAAGAGTTAGCATCAAATCTTCGTATTAACTTCTCGCCGTGATAATCAAGGTAAGACTCGACTTCGAATCTATCCCACAGACCAAACAGGCAGTCTTTATCGACTAAGTCGCGACCAAAGCGTGATTGAAAACTTGCGTCGCTTCGGTAATGAATTTGAGCTATTGCACGCGCAGTTGCTAATCCTGCGTGTGGGCCGTCTCCGGGATCTGCTTCATAGTAGTTTCCATCTCGCCATCTAGGGTCAAGCGCTATAGCTGCCCGCCCAACAGCGCTCCATGCGATCTGTTGAGCGCTAGCTGCAAGTGACGTCGCCACAGGAGCGATTCTGGGTGCTCGCTCTGGAAACATTGCTGCCCATTCAAGGACCTGCATGCCGCCCATTGATCCACCTATGATGGCATGCCATTTGTTGATTCCAAGGTAATCGGCAACTTTTGCTTGGGCTCTTACTATGTCTCGGATTGTGATATTTGGGAATACGCTTCCATACGGTCTGTTATTAACAGGGTTTGTCGAAGACGGACCTGTGCTACCTTGACAACCGCCTAAAACATTTATGCAGACAACAAAAAATTCATCTGTATCTACTGCTTTGCCGGGACCGACAATAGCGTCCCACCACCCTTTGGTTGGGTGCGATGCACTGCTATCACCGGAAACATGGGAATCACCCGTCAGGGCATGGCATATGAGCACAGCATTTGTTGAATCTGAATTGAGTTTTCCCCATGTTTCATATGCTTGGATTACCTCTGTAAGTACGCCACCTGCCTCTAGTGCGAAAGGTCGGCCATCTGTCACATTTATGAATTTTCGATGGCCTACTGGGTCCCCAGGAAACCATGCTCCCGATACTGGGAGGTCTCGCGAGAAGCTTTTAGGGTGATGCGGTATTTCAGTGAGGGCGGCCTCAATTGCGCCATTTCCGCCTTGAATTACATCTAAATTATGTCTTTTTCTTTGGTTTCGTTTGGCTGGCGCCATTTTTCTCCTCGTAAGGCTTTACTGTTACTCGAGTCCACTAAGACACTTCATTGCCTTGTCTAAGGCCCCATCACAGTCGTTAGACTGTTAGCACCTTGGGTGCCTATCCCAGGTTGCTGAGTTTGCATGCACAAACTTCTCTTAATGTTCTATTTAGTGAATCAGCTAAATCCCAAAACACCAACGTTTTAAAGTGAAGCTATCTCCACTTGGGCAACCGTTTGAACCACCACTCTTCCAATAGATTGTCGTCGCAATCGTACGCAAGGCTTATTTTGTGTGACATCTCTTTCATTTTATTTCTTTTCACATCTTCCAATTTTGAGCTGAAGGCTTCCCGAGCGTATTGGGATGCTTGCTCCCAATAATCTGAAATGGGAGGGAGCGGAAGTGCATTTACTTGCTTCGCAGATAATTTTATGGTGTCGGAGGATAAAGCAGAGCCTGCAACTTTTGAAAATGCAAAAGCGCTGATCGCTGCTGAACTCAACGCTGACGTGATTTTCCAAATCTCTTCAAGGTCACATTCAATACTGATAGTTGGTGTGGAAGGGATTAACTGGCCTTCTGGGTCAGGAAGTACTTCGAGTACTTTTGTTTGGGTTGCAAGTAGGATCTTTGGCTTCAGACGGTCTTGCACCCAGTCGTATAATTCTTTGTCATCTGCAAGTAATGAGGTTAAGTTAACAACTGGCTTAAGCCATGTTCTTCCTGCGTATCTGAATTGATCAGACCCCCACCTATTTCGAAGAGGGTCAATCATCCCAACGGTAATTAAAGGAGCCACAGATTCCATACCAGCTTTGAATTCGCATACATGTGGCGCTAACCCATAGAATTGATCACGAAAACCTGCTGTTGCTGATGCTCGTTCATCAAGGGGATTTCCTTTTAGTTTGAGTGTTGGTACGCCCTGTGCGATGGCCATGGCGCTTGCCCAATTTTCTCCATGGTTAAATTGCTTTTGTAGTTGCGTGATTTCAATGCCGGTCCAGATGTTAGCTGGTGATTGTCTTAGGTCTTTAGAAAGTAGTGGGGCACAAACATTGACACCTGCTTCGAAAATATCAGGACCCCCTATCCAAATACCTTCGAGAGTAGCCTCTTGGCTTAATTTGTCACGTATGGGTTTTGCATCGACTGCGGCGAGAATTGACTGAGGTTGAATTAAGAGGCATTTTCCTTCAGGGCCGAGCATAGATAGCGCCACGAGAAGAAAGTAGCTTGCGGTATCAGCGTAAGGTCCGGCGTTAACATTCCATTTCTCTCGCAATTTCTGTGTTTCTTCTATTGGCCTAACTGTTGTTTCTTGGAGTTGGTTTTGGAAAGGTGGATTTCCGATCACGGCAATGAAGCCTTTCTTCGGTGGGGCCAGGAAGGATCTCATTCCACTCTGCAATGAGTTAGCTACTGCGAAATGTTCGTCAACTGGAATCCAAACCTTTGTCGAACCCCATATTGAAATTGATGCTTTGGCAACTTCGATTGCTCCTTGATCAAGATCTATGCCCCATAGGTACTCCCCTATTATTTTCTTTGGAGATACTCCTTTCTCGGATAAATACTCTGCAGCTGCAAGAAGAAACGCTCCTCCGCCTACTGATGGATCACAGATAGGACCAAACGGCAATTCGCTTAATGTGATTCTTGCTAGTCTTTTCGCAACTTCGTATGGGGTGTAGTGAACGCCGCCATGTCTTCGTGTTGATGAATCGAGGCTTTGTTCGTATACCGAACCGATCATGTCAGCCGTGTATTTAGTTTCTTTAGGTGCGTGAACAGTTCCGATATTTAAAAGATTCGGTTGATTACCGTCGAGGGGCAAGCCTTTTTGTTTCGCTGCCTCTCTGGCGACTGCTGCTGCTATTTCAAGAGGTTTTATTCCTTCCGCATTTCGGTCATTGACCCAGCTTTGAAGTTTCCTATCCATGTGGCGTTGCCCCTTGCCTGTTAGGGTTTCGGACACTTAGCGGTACGATTCTTCATGTTTATGGGGTCCACTTACCTAAATTTTCCAATCTAGGATCATTTGAAAACATTTCGACTAGCTCCATATCAAGGCCTACACGTTTCTGAAGCCTTTTGACAATCAATTCTTCATCCCAAAGCGATAAGGTAACGACTAATCCATCTGTTCCTGCTCTCGCCGTCCTGCCTGACCTGTGTAAGTAGGTTTTGTGATCTGATGGTGGATCATAGTGAATAACAACTTCTACTCCATCAACATGGATGCCTCGCGCTGCTACGTCTGTAGCTACCAATACGGGGAGTTTTCCTGAGGCAAACCGCGCTAAGGCCTTCTCTCTGATGTTTTGCCTTAAGTCACCGTGTATGGCTTGCGCACGTATTCCTTCTGCAAGTAGCTTTTTTACTAGCCGATCACACCCTGCTTTTGTATTTGAAAAGATAAGAGTTCGGGAGACCGGGCGAGTGATGGCCGCAGCAACCTTTACTTTGTCTCGTTCATGGACATGTAGAAACCGGTGCGTCATCTCTTCAACTGTTATTTCTTTAGCTTCGACCTCATGCATTATTGGATTGCTTTGATACCGCTGAATAAGAGTATTGACGACCCCATCCAAAGTTGCACTGAACAGAAGAGTTTGATGGTTTCGCTCAACACGGCGAAGAATCCACTCGACCTGCGGCAGGAATCCCATGTCTGCCATTCTGTCAGCTTCGTCAAGAACCACCATTTCAAGAGATTGTAGGGAAATCTCCTCCCTTTCCAAAAGGTCAATCATGCGCCCTGGAGTTGCAACAATGATGTCAATGCCTAGCTTGATAGCTTTGATTTGCTCTTCTATGTTTGCCCCGCCATAGATTGCTAGTGCAATCAACGATTTTCCGTTCAAGAGGGGGTCAAGTTCTTCCTTAACTTGTGTAGCTAGTTCGCGAGTCGGAACCATGATTAGTCCTCTTGGGTTGTTATCTTGAGAAGGTTGATCAAGGTTTTGTACCATTGGTATACCAAATGCAAGTGTTTTTCCTGAACCTGTTTTGGCTTTACCGCACACGTCATTTCCTCGAAGTGCATCAGGAATGGTGAGGCCCTGGATCGGGAAAGGTGTATTGATCCCCCGCTTGATTAACGAACTAACGATTTGTTCATCTACACCAAGGTTTAGCCACTGCTGATTACTCATACTCTCATCCGTTATTTAATGCCTGGTAGATATTCATAGTTATAAGAGCTTATTATCCTTAAATTTGTTTCTTGAACTGAATAGCTAAAAGTCCGGCATCTCTAAACGGACTACTTCAACCAATTCGGTAAAGCCATCAATATCTCGCATTCCGACAGACTCCGACGGAGTGTTGACCATAAGCGCTGTCATCATCTCCTTAGTAGCGAGCACTTCACCAGGGTCGGCCAATGAACAGAGACGTGCAGCTAGATTAACGGCTCTTCCGATGTGGTCTTCTCCATCAACCATTAGCACGGCTCCGGATGCGAGACCCGCTCGCATTGATAATTGCTCGTCAATCTCGCCCATTCGCCCTTGCATTTCCATTATCGCCTCTGTGGCCGTTTCAGGTTCGACGGCAACAAGCATTGCCCCATCACCAAGCCATTTGGCAATCCGAATTCCTTTTCTAGAGGCTATTTCCCTAACTATGGCTCTGAAGGTGTTTATTTCTGCAAGCGCTGCCTTGTCTCCCATGACATCAGTGAAGTTGGTAAATCCAGATAAATCAATGAACGCAAATGTCCTTTCAAATCTATCTTCATATGGGTTTTCGGGAATCATAGGTTCATCTTTGAAGTTACATGAATAAAAGTAATGATGCAGTGATTAAGAATAGTTACTTTACCCATTGGTCTTAGGCTCAGCTAACTGATCTGGGCCTCTATTTTGCCGTGATCCTACGAAGAGAATAACGGCGCTTGTTACGAGAACAACTGTGAACACCCAAATGTTAATTCTTAAACCTAAAAGTTTAGAAGCTTCATCTATACGCAGAGCCTCAATCCATAATCTACCAATCGAATAGGAAATAAAGTAAGCCGCCATCAATAGGCCTTTGGGAAGCTTTCCTGATTTCCCCAATTTTATTAGCAGGAGTACGACTAACGCATTCCATAATGATTCATAGAGGAATGTTGGATGGAATGTCTCCTCCGCAACGTACTCTATTGGTCGTTTTCGCTGATCAATCTGGAGGCCCCAGGGTAAGTTCGTTGGACGCCCAAATAGTTCTTGGTTGAAGTAGTTTCCCCATCGCCCTATGCACTGCGCTAGCGCTAAGGCTGGCGCAACACCATCCATAACTTCTTTGATATCTAGGTCATGTTTTCGACAATAAAAGAAGGCTGCTACTAACCCAAAGATGACGCCACCAAGAATCCCCAATCCTCCTCTCCAGATTTGGACGGCTTCATCCCAATTACCTTCAAAGCGTTTCCAATCTGTTATTACATGGTAAACGCGCGCCCCTATAATCCCTGCAGGCACTATCCACATAGCTAGTCCAGAAGCATGATCTGGGTTTATTCCTTTACTCACAAATCTTTTACCCATGAGCCAGACCGCTGCGATTACTCCAAGAGCGATCATGAAACCATACATCCGAAGGGTAATCGGCCCTAGGTCCAATGAGCCAGAGCTCGGACTTGGTATAGACATCAACATACTTTTATTCTCTCGTGTTGTTTAGAATTTAGTGTAACTGCTCAAAGACACCCTACTTCGTAGGAAGTACCATATACGTATATGAGCGATCAGATAGCCATAAGTAACCTAATCTACGAATACGCTCGCCGCATAGACTCAGGTGACTTCGACGGAATTGGAGAGTTATTTAAACGAGGCAAAATTATCTTCAAAGACAGTCAACAAATTACTGAAATCTCAGGGAGTAAAGAGATTAAAGAACTGTATGAGAAGACAACACGACTGTACGACGATGGAACACCGAGAACTCATCACGCAACGACTAATATCACCCTAGATATAGACAGTAACTCTGCTTCTGCTTCTTCCTACTACACCGTTTTCCAACAACTTGAGAATTTACCTCTACAACCCATCATCGCTGGTTCCTATGAAGATACTTTTCTCTTTGAGGACGGTGAATGGCATTTCCAAATCAGGGAAATCAAAGTTTCTTTAGTAGGCGATATCTCCCAGCATCTCCTAGTACCACTTTCCTGACAAACGGAAACTTGCATACCCTATATTAATGGTGTACATTAATAAGACATAGCACAACTG
>WTHU01000029.1 GCA_011523005.1 Acidimicrobiales bacterium | reverse complement strand
GAACATCTCTCTGAGTTGACTAAATTATTCACCAAAAGTAATTGCATAGTAGTTCCAAACTTTTCGATCAGCGCGATACTTCTAATGCACCTTTCTGAAATTGCTACACCTTACTTTTCAACTATCGAAATAATAGAATTTCACCATAACAACAAGATTGACGCTCCATCAGGAACCGCTCTTGCTACAGCAGAAAAGATTTCCCAGAACATGACTGAAAATCTGCATGACCCAACTACTGATTTAGCCTTAGAGGGCGCAAGAGGAGCTAAAGCGCAGGGGAACATTCCTATTCATAGTGTCAGGATGGAAGGAATGCTTGCTCATCAAGAGGTCATTTTCGGATCGACAGGACAAACGTTGACGATAAGGCAAGATAGCAGTGATAGATCATCTTTTATGCCTGGAGTGCTCATGGCTATCAAGGGAGTTCCTAACCTTACTGGTGTTGATGTCGGCCTCGAAACTTTGATGGATGTCTAAGAAAATCTTCACAACCATACTGGTAATCTTTGCGGTTCTTGCAATGATTTTTTTGGGTTTCTGGCAACTTGATCGTCATTCTCAGAAGTCTGACATTAACGAAAGGATAAGTGCGAGGTTAGACAACGAGCCACTTGGTCTTGTAGATATAGACAAATTAAAGAGCTATGAAATCATTGAAATGGAAAGAGATTTTGAATACAAAAGCATCGCTGTTTCAGGTAAATATATACAAAAAGATAGCATCCTCATCAGGAACCGAACATTTAACGGTGTTCCAGGGTTTTGGTTGTTGACTCCCTTTCAACTCTCAAACAGCCAAATAATTGTTGTCAATAGAGGGTGGTTACCCATTTCAGCGGAAAATTATATTGATTCAAACACTTCAGTAATTGACCTCATAGGAATTCTTCGAAAGACAGAACTAGCAACTGGACTCCAACGAGCTGATGCCAGTCAAGGAGTCCTTGAAAGTCTAGCCAGACCAGATTTAGCACGATACGAAGACCAATTGGGCTACGAAATATTTCCAATGTACATCCAGCTAACTGGTCAAAATCCACAACAAGCTGATGGCTTCCCTAAAATACTCGACTTGCCAGAGTTCAGCGAAGGGCAACATCTGAGTTACGCAGTGCAATGGTTCATCTTTGCCAGTATCGCAGCGATAGGCTACCCACTAGTTCTATGGAGTTATTCAAAAGGCAGGGGGACAAAAAAACGAAAAGAATCAGACATTCCAGTTGACTACCTCTAAAAATGAAGAGGGAGAGCATATACGCTGCTAGCCTCAGGTATGAAGAAAGGATCAATATGTCCAGAT
The DNA here is from genome assembly GCA_011523005.1 of Acidimicrobiales bacterium. Classification (GTDB taxonomy): domain Bacteria; phylum Actinomycetota; class Acidimicrobiia; order Acidimicrobiales; family UBA8592; genus UBA8592. The sequence continues at coordinate 6,409 of WTHU01000029.1, read as the reverse complement.
TTGGAAAAGTTCTCACAGCAATGGTCACACCCTTCACCAGTTCAGGTGACCTTGACCTTGACGAAGCCGGACGCCTTGCACAGTGGCTTATTCAAAATGGGAATGATGGACTTGTTATCGCAGGTACAACTGGGGAATCGCCAACACTTACTCACGATGAGCAAATTGCGCTAATTGAAGCAGTCGTAAATTCGGTTGACGCTCCGGTAATAGCAGGAACAGGTAGTAACGACACTAAAGCAGCCATTGAGCTTACCCAGCGAGCTCAAACAGTGGGGGCATCAGGCATCCTTAGCGTCACCCCCTATTACAACCGACCCTCACAGCAGGGCTTACTTCAACATTTCACGAGAATCGCCGAATGCACTGACCTTCCGGTTATGCTGTACGACATTCCTATCCGAAGCGGAAGAAAAATCGATACTGAAACGATCCTTGAACTAGCACATAACCTCGAGAATGTCGTAGCGCTCAAAGATGCTGCCGGAGACCCATCGGAAACAGCCTCCCTGCTTTCTCAATCACCTGACGGGTTTGAGATTTACTCAGGCGACGACTCACTAAATTTAGCGCTCCTTTCAATCGGTGCTTCAGGAGTAGTCGGAGTTGCAACGCATTGGACAGGCGCTGAACACCAAAACTTGGCGAACGCAATCACAAGCGGAGACTACGAAACAGCAAAGAAAATTAATCAATCCCTGCAAGATTCCTATGCCTTCGAATCAACTCTTGATGCACCGAACCCTATTCCCACGAAAGTAATGATGAATCTCCTTGGATTCAACGTCGGGAATGGAAGGCCACCTATGGATACAGTTCCTGAAGGCCTTGTAGAAAAGGCTCAAAGTATCGTTTCAGCTACAATTGTCGGATCCCAAATGGGTTCCGCATAAAAATGTTAATATGACTGACCTAGTCTCGATTACTTTTTTAGGCGGGCTTGGGGATATCGGAAGAAACTGCGCTGCGATTGAATCCCAAAATCAAATTCTGCTACTGGATTGCGGTCAGCTTTTCCCAGACGAGATGATGCCAGGAGCGCAATCAGTACTTCCAGACTTCAGTTACCTCGAGGATCGTAGCGAGAAAATTGTAGGTTGTATAGCCACGCATGGACATGAAGATCATATTGGAGCGCTTCGGTATGCACTAGATATCAGTGAATTCCCCATTTACGGATCTGAATTTACTCTGGGAATGATTCGGCACAGACTGAGCGAAGCAAACATGCTTCATAAGACTGACTTGATAGCGGTAGCTGATGGCGAAACGGTCAGTATAGGCGACTTCCATTGTGAGTTCTTGCCAGTAACGCATTCAACACCTAAAGGATTAATTTCAGCAATTCGTACTCCTCAAGGACTTATCTTGCATTCAAGTGACTTCAAGTTGGACAACAATCCTGTGGACGGAAGAATCACAGACCTCGACCGTATCGCCACTTTGTCTAAAGACCCTGGAATACGACTTCTACTGTGCGATTCGACCAACGCAGAACTCAGCGGCTCTAGCATCTCCGAGTCAGAAGTAGGCGATGGATTGGAAGAAATATTCATGAAATTTCAGCATGAGCGAATAATCGCAACATGCTTTTCGAGCCACATACATCGAATCCAGCAAATTATCGACATATCAAAAGAGCAGGGAAGAAAAGTAGCTACTCTGGGATTCTCAATGGAAAGAAACATATCCCTAGCGAGAAGCTTAGGCGTCATTTCAGTGTCAGAAGATGACTTAGTAGATATTTCTGAGATTGAAACTTATCCTAAGAATCAAATTTGCGTCATCAGTACAGGATCTCAAGGTGAACCAAGATCATCCTTAAATTTATCGGCTCAAAATTCCGGAAAATGGTTACGCATTGATGAGAATGATGTAATTATTTTCTCATCAAGAACCATTCCAGGGAACGAGAAGCGAGTCGCTCGTCTAGTAAATAATCTCGTTAGTCTAGGAGCCTCAGTAGTTAATGATGAAAATCTCAACACACACACATCAGGACATGGGCAGCGCGAAGAACTTAGTGAACTCCATCAGGCGGCCAACCCAGAATGGTTTATTCCTGTGCACGGCGAGTTACGCCACCTAGTGGCACACAGGGAACTCGCAATAGAGGTCGGGACTAATCCAAAGAATGCACTACTGGCTACAGATGGGGACCAAGTCGTTATGGAGGATTCAGGACTAACTCTTAACAGAAAGAAATGCCAAGGGCATTATATTTTTTCACAAGGATCTATCGTTGAAACTGGACATGACCTATTCAAGGATCGCAATATTCTAGGAAAAGAAGGTTGTGTCATAGCAAGAGTCTCAATAAGCGGAAAGGATAAAACATTAATAGGGGCTCCATCGGTTATTAGCAAAGGATGGCTCAGTGCAGACATATCAGGGCGCCATGAGCAAGAAATTGAAGAACAACTATCCTCTGAGCTGAAATCTTTTCTTGAGAGCCGAAAAGAGTGGACACAAGAAGTTTTGGAACAAAAAGTTAGGCGAGTCACCGGAACAATGGTCAATGACTCTACAAAACGTCGACCAATGATTATTCCCCTTGTTGATATTTTGCCTTAACTAAACCACTCCCTTCAGTTAAGGTTTCAATGCCCGCTATGACTAAATTATCGGCGCTTTAGTGTTACCGTTGGCGTATTGTGGCTAAATCAAAAAAACAAGAAAAACCTCCGAAGAATCGTCAAAAACCCGACAAGCGAAAATCAAAAAAATCAACCAATCCTGCTAGCGGTATTTCTTCTGATAACCCTAACCAACAGGCGAAGCAAAAGAAATCTGCAGTTAGTGCTCTCAAAGGGTCACTGAAATCAGCTTTTGGAGGGCATAAATCAGACTTAATAAGCCTTGGGCTAATAGTAATAGGGATCGTTGCTGCTTTGGGTCTATATTTTGATACCGCAGGTATAGTCGGTCAGGCTATTGGTCCTTGGCTTTTTCGTGCTCTATTTGGATACACAGGTTTCATCGCCCCTGCCGCTCTTATGTTCGGAGGCCTCTACCTGATTTTTGAATCTCCAGCTACTAATTCTGAAGAGCATCAGGGTGATCAAACTCCAAGAACCGCTTCAATCCTGATAGGAACTTTACTAATTTTCATTACAATCTGCGGCATTAGTCATATAAATACAAGTGCCAATTCATATAATCTCTCAGACCTTAGCGAGTTAAAGAAAGGTGGTGGGATCCTCGGATATATAGCTGGAGCTCCACTTCGAGCAGCCTTTGAACAGGTTGGGGCAGTCTTTATTCTACTCGCGGTCGGTTTTGTAGGGATCATCTTAGTGACGGGAATGACATTCAAGGAAGCTCTTTCACGTCTATGGCGCCTGACTAAAACTATCTTCTTAAAGATAGCTAATTCAGTGAGACTTGCGATGGGCGAAACTAAAGACGAAATAGCTCAACGAACAGGAACACCAGAAAACCCAGTGATTCAAATTGACGGCGAAGCGCGCCTCTTAAAGGAAACCAAAAGAAATGGCCGGTCAGGAAAAGACAACGACAAAGAAAACTCAACAGTTGAGTCCAAGAAAGAAGAGAATCCGGCTCAGCAAAAGGAAAAAGACAGTTCACATAAAAGAAAAGAAACATCTGAGGACTCAATCACTTCCACCAAGCAACTCGAAATAGAACTCGGCCCAGCCGCAAAGGGTTCGATTTGGAAACTACCTTCCGAAAAAATCCTCGCTCGTTCAACTTCCCAAGACATCAATGAAAACCTTGTTGAAGAAAGAGGGCGGGTACTTGAAAGGGCCCTTGCAGCACACGGAGTAGAAACCAGGCTCGTTGGTATGGTAGTTGGCCCTACTGTTACAAGGTACGAATTAGAACTTGGGGAAGGCGTAAAAGTTTCACGCGTTACATCATTGAATAAAGATATTGCATACGCAATGGCATCTGCAGACGTGCGCATCCTAGCGCCGATACCTGGAAGGCAGGCGATAGGAATAGAAGTGCCAAATAATGAGCGGCAGATTGTTGCTCTAGGGGATGTTCTAAGCTCTGTTGAAGCTAAAAGAGCAACTCATCCGCTAGACGTTGGTGTCGGAAGAGACATAAACGGTAAATCTATCGTTATGAACTTATCAAAAATGCCCCATATCTTAATCGCCGGCGCAACAGGAGCAGGTAAAAGCTCATGTATCAATAGCATCGTTACCTCAGCGTTAATGCGCTCAACCCCTGAAACTTTACGGATGATACTCATAGACCCTAAAAGGGTGGAAATGTCACAATACGAACGAGTTCCGCATCTACTCACCCAACCAGTTGTAGACCCCAAGAAAGCGGCAAATGCACTCCAATGGGCTTGTAGAGAGATGGATAGACGATATGAATTACTGGCTGAAGTTAAATTTCGAGATATCACCGGGTACAACGCCGCTTACGATAAAGGGACAATTCAAGCCCCCCCAAGCGCCATTAATCCTGACGGAAGTCCCAAAACTTACAGCCGCTTACCGTTCATTCTTGTTGTAGTAGACGAGTTATCAGATTTAATGATGGTAGCTCCTAGAGACGTAGAGGATTCCATTTGCAGAATCGCACAAAAAGCAAGAGCAGTCGGAATCCATTTGGTTGTTGCTACCCAGCGTCCATCTACAAATGTTATTACCGGCGTAATTAAAGCGAACATACCTGCGCGTATCGCTTTCGCTGTTTCGAGTTTGACCGATAGCCGAGTTATTCTCGATCAAGGTGGAGCGGAAAGATTAGTCGGTCAAGGAGACATGTTGCTATTGGACCCTAAATCGTCTAGCCCTCACAGAATACAAGGTGCGTGGGTTAGCGAAGATGAGGTAAAGCGCGTTGTTGGGGTATGGAAAAAGCAATCTGAACAATTAAAGGACGGAGCGGTATTAGATGGAATAACCACTGAACCCACGATTACCGACGCCCCTTCAAATGCTTCAGGAGATCTTATCCCTGGGGGAACCTCAGGAGACTCAGACGACGACGAACTATTGCTCAAAGCAATAGATTTAGTCGTTGAATCACAATTAGGGTCAACATCGATGTTGCAGAGAAAGCTTCGTGTAGGTTTTGCTCGCGCAGGTAGGATCATGGATTTGCTGGAGGAGCGAGGCATAGTCGGGCCGAGTGAAGGATCAAAACCTAGAGAGGTGCTGATCACCGCAGATGAATTGACCCAATCCAATCAACCTGACGAGAGCCCACTTTCGAAATAGGCCAAAATGCTCATTGACCTCTTATTTGTGACCTTAGGAATAGTAGTACTAGTTAAATCTGCTGATTTCTTAGTTGAATCTTCAAGTGATTTAGCAACCAAGTTAGGTGTATCTGCTGTTGTAGTTGGGGCGATCATTGTAGGTTTTGGAACAAGCATGCCAGAAATGGCAGTTTCAACAACCGCTGCTGTGAGAGGAGACATCGACCTAGGTATTGGGAATGTTATCGGATCAATCATCGCTAATTTGACATTGGTTCTCGGAGCCACAACATTCGCAGCAAACATCCCTCTACCTAGATATTTCATTAAATTCCACATCCCGCTATCGATGAACGCTGTTTTCTGGTTTTTTGTCTTCGCACAGAATGGTTTTATGCGATATGAGGGTTTTATCCTTCTGGGAATGCTCATTATTTCTTTATGGTTGATGTTAAGAGATGGAAAGAAGGGGAGAAGCACTTTCGCTGCCCCGAGCCAAGAACCTCTAACCCAAAGTCAGAGAACCGAAAAGCGGGCACAGATTCTAGATGGCCTTGTTATCATGTCCTCGTTAGTTGGGGTAATTGGCTCGTCCTATTTTATTACCGAGGGAGCTATAGGGTTAGCAGAAAAGTGGGGAGTAGGAAGTGGATTTGTGGGAGCTAGTCTCGTAGCTATTGGAACGTCTCTTCCAGAGTTGGTTGCATCAATTGTTGCTCTGCGTAAAGGGAAGTCGGAAATAATAATAGGAACAATCTTGGGGTCAAATGTATTTAACGGAGTAGCAATCGGTGCAGCGATAGGGATACTGGGGCCTGGTGAAATGATTGATGCAAAAATCATAGGATGGTTATCCGCATTAACAATTTTGCTGGCAGCGGTAACATGGTGCCTAAAGTCCCTTAGCCCAAAACCAGTAGGGAAACTTGCTGGATTTATGTTGTTATCTATCTACATGTTTTGGTTAGTTGTTGTAGGTATTTGAAACCGATGCATTCTTTCCCTTTTGGAAATCTGATGGATACTATCAACCTATGAGTGAAAGCTATTGGATAGAAACTTTAGGATGCCCCAAAAATGAGGTTGATAGCGAAAAGCTTGAAGGAACTTTACTAAAAAATGGCATGACTTTGGCTAACTCCCCTGAGTCAGCTGACCTTGTTGTCGTAAACACTTGCGCATTTATTGAAGACGCCCGTAAAGAAAGTGTTGATACGATTTACC
>WTHU01000181.1 GCA_011523005.1 Acidimicrobiales bacterium | reverse complement strand
CTCCGACCTTCGGTCCCCCAGACCGACGCGCTAACCAAGCTGCGCCACAGCCCGTTTGGTTAAGTCACTTATCGTAGCGATATTCTCGTTTGCCACCTACTCTTCACCAGAAAAGTAAACCCACTCCTTGAATAAGCCGCCATCCCAAGTACCCGATCACTGCTGCGACCCCTACCCAGAAATGCCATGGCACTTTAACAGTTTCATCATCTGCATTGTGTGCCATTTCTCCAATGGTTACCCGCTGGCCACATTCCGGGCATAACCCTTCCTCATCTAGGGTCGCAGGGTTGAAGAACTTATCACAGGCATTACATGATGGCATAACATTTATTCGCGTCTAATTGCGAGTATCGCGACGTCGTCTTCAATCGCTTCTCTCGAGAAGTCCCTTGCTGATTCTAAAAGTGTTTTCGCTAATACATCTGGTGCCATACCAGGGTCACGGGTGATATGTTGTGCGATTCTGTCTTCTCCGAAAAGGTCTTCACCGTTTCTTACCTCCGCAAGACCGTCAGTGTACATGAGTATCATGTCGCCGGTTTCTAATGGTATTTCTCTACTGAGATATCTTGCATTGGGGTTTAGCATCAAGAGCGGCCCTGTGGCTTTTAGGGGACGCACTTCGCGTTCATGCCAGAGGAATGCAGCTGGGTGCCCTGCTGATGCGAAACGTAAGGTTCCGGCTTCAGTGTCAAAGACAACTACTACGAGGGAAATGAATTCTTCTATTCTGTCTCCACCTGCCATTTGCGCGTTGAGTTCCTCTAACGCTTGAGCTGGGTCACGGAATTGTGCAAGGAATACTCGTAATAGGTATTTGGCTTGGAATGCGGTGATGCTTGATTCGATACCATGCCCTGCTACGTCTCCTACGACTGCGACGAGTCTTGATTCTGAGACTTTGAAGAGGTCAAAGAAATCTCCTGCCATGAGTCCGGTTCCGGCTTGATAAATTCTTCCAACTTCAAAACCTGAGAAGTTAGGGAGTTCGTCTGGGGCAAGTCGCCCTGCCCAAGCTCGCGGGGCTAGTGTCTCTTGGTTTAATGCTTCTTCGGCTCTCTTTTCCATTTCGAAGCGTTCTTCACTGAGTCTGGCTTCACGCACTGCGTTGCGGTTGTAGATCAGAGTGAATAGTGCTGGGATGGCCAGTAGAGCGTATACGGCTACGATTGATAGCGAGTCGGTGAGTCCTACGATGAGTGAGGCTGTGGCTAATAGTAGGTAAATCATGACGGCGTGGAGGTCACGTCGGTAATCTCCACGTGTGAGCGCTATTGCTTTTCGCTGCGCTACCGAGTCCAGCTCTTTCACATCATGCAGATCAGTTTCTAAGCGGTCGAGAAGGCGCAACCGCAGTCGCGCTGATCGACTCCAAGCATAGGCAGCGCCTACGCTGAGGACAGCAAGACCGATAAGGAAGACTGCTTTCATACCCATAGGCTACCTGTGTTCTGCGTTCTAAGCCGTTTCTATGGACTTTGAACCACTTTTTCTCTACCTCTTTTAGTGTTAACGCAGGTCAGAGGGTTATTCGTTTCGGTTTCGTATACGAATTTTTATCGGTGTTGCCCCTAATCCGAGGTGTTCACGTAGCTGGTTTTCTAGATACCGTATGTACGTGCGAGGGAGTTTCTTGTTTACGAAGAGCGTGAACGTGGGCGGTTCGGTAGCTCCTTGAGTGGCGTAGAGGACTCTGGCTCCGCCGGGTGCTGGGTGCGCTGATTGTGCTTTACGGATGATGATATTTACTTTTCGAGTAGGTACACGATGACTGTAGTTACTGATGGTCCCCGTCAATATCGGATACAAGCGATGGACTCCCTTACCTGATATGGCGGTTGTTTTCATGATGGGAGGATCTCCTAGGAAACCTAATTTTCGTTCAATTTGGAGTGTGAGCATTTCTCTTTCATCTGTGTCGACAAGTTCCCATTTGTTAAAGACGATAACGATTGGGCAGCCCGCTGCATCTATGCGTTCAGCTAAGCGCTGGTCTTGATGAGTGACACCGATCGTTGAATCAATGACAAGGAGAGCTATGTGAGCTTTATCGATAGCATTGAGTGCTCGAACAAGTGAATAGTATTCCGTGTCCTCTGATATGCGCGCCTTTCGTCGCATACCAGCAGTGTCAACAAATTTTATTGTTCCTATTTGTGTTTCCACGATTGTGTCAATAGCGTCTCGTGTTGTTCCGGCTTTGTCGTGGACGACAGCTCGTTCTTCACCTATGAGTTTGTTAAATAACGTCGATTTACCGACATTGGGTCGACCGACGATAGCGACCGCAACCACGTCATCACTTTCAACCTCATCCTCAACTACTGAGTTATTCTCTAATTCTGGGATCGTGGCTATGACTAAGTCAAGAAGGTCAGCTGTTCCGCGCCCATGGAGTGCTGAGACGGGATTGGGTTCACCTAAACCCATAGAAAGATACTCCCACATTCCAACTTCATGATTTTGGTCATCTACTTTATTTGCTGCGAGAAATGTGGGCTTTTCTCTACCACGAAGCATGTCTGCGATTAATGCATCTTCTACTGTTGGACTAACCCGAGCATCAACCACCAGTATCGTCACATCAGCTTGTTTGATTGCAAGCTCTGACTGTTTGCTGACTTTATCATCTATCCCTTTTTCACTTTTTGATTTGGGTAACCATCCTCCCGTATCAATCAGTGTGAATTCGCATCCAGCCCATGTAACGTCGAATTCGTTTCGGTCTCTAGTGACACCTGGACGCTCTTCCACGATGGCTTCTCTCTTCCCGATGATACGGTTCACGAGCGTTGATTTCCCTACATTCGGCCTGCCGACAACGGCAACTGTTGGTTTATTCATGACCAACTCCAAGGGCTTTCTTAAGTGCTATTCCATCGGTGGCTATGATTTCAACTTGGCGTGGAAGGTCACTGGGCTCCATACCATCTAAGAATTTTCCTTGAGACAGGCAAACGTCAGGTAACAGGTATCTATGCCCTTCTGGTTCCTTTGCAAGCGTTTGGGCAATATCTTCCCCTACCAGTAGTCCTGCTACTGCAACATTTCCACCAAAAAAATTATTCTTAACTGGAATGATCCTGATATCTGAGCTGTCCAACGATTTGATAAGCGGCTCAAGTGTTTGCGCCCCATACTCCCCTGTCAAAATTCCTATTGGGCTTTTCCTTTTCGTTCTGAACACAAGATTAGGCTCAGGGTTCCTGGTGGCTCTGTAACCTTCGGGGGGCGCCCCATCTACCCAAGCGAAAAATCCCGCTGCCGTGTTGGTTGGTTCATCAACTTCACCAGTGAATTCTCGTTCAAATGTCCTGACAATGCCTACACCATCTTCATACATGTCAAAATTGTCATATTCACTTGTATCGGGAATCGGTCGTCCAGCTACTAAGTAATACTCATCAGCTGCGTGGACGATATTTCTCCCTATTTGACGCTTGATAATGTCCTGCCACTTTTCAACGATCTCAAGCACTTGAAGTGCTTCTAGTTGTGTATGCGGACGCATTCGTTTCTCATGTGAATGTTTACTAACCCCTAAGGGCACAACGCATACCGACTTGAGTGATAAGTACCGTTCGTAGATTGTGCACAGAGTATCTTCAAGAATTAGACCATCATTGACATCTGGGCATACGACAACTTGACCGTGGACTTCAATGCCATGCCTTAAAAGTTCGTCGAGCCATCGCAAGCTTGGGCCACCTCGGCGATTACGGAGCATCTCATTACGAACTTGGCTGTCGGTTGCGTGGATGCTCACGTTTAGAGGCGATAAGCCTTCTTCAACAACGCGTTCCAGATCAGCTTCTGTGAAACGGGTGAGTGTGGTGAAATTTCCATACAAGAATGAGAGCCGATAATCATCGTCTTTGAGGTATAGGCTTTTTCTCATGCCTTTCGGTAACTGATAGATAAAGCAGAATTCGCAATGATTGTCACATGTGCGGATTTGGTCAAAAACCGCTGAATGTACTTCCAACCCGAGCGGTTCTCCTGGCTGTTTCTGCACATAAATGTCCATGTCAATGCCACCTCTTCTGATGGATATATCAAGTTCAGGTTCATCTGTGAGGATTTGATACCGGATAACGTCTCGGAGGGACTCTCCGTTCATTGAGAGAATTTCGTCATCAACAATTAGGCCAGCATGATCTGCGGGTGAACCATCAAAGACATTTATCACTCGTGCTGAAGCCATACATAAAGGGTATTCGCCAAAAGAAGGGAAACGTGGAATACAGACATATGTGACCGAAATATCTCTGCTTTTCTGCAGAATTAGCTTCCCAATAAGCCACAATATGTATATGACTATCTCAAAGGTTTTGCTTGCTGCTCCACGAGGATTCTGCGCAGGGGTTGAAATGGCTATTAAGGCGTTGACTTGGATGGTAAGAGCATTTCCAGGACCGGTTTACTGCTACCACGAAATCGTGCACAACAAAATAGTCGTAGAACGATTTGAATCCCTTGGCGTTATCTTTATTGACGATATTGATGAGGTCCCTGTCGGGGCTCCCGTAATGCTGAGTGCACATGGATCTGCCCCGGATGTGGTCATGAAAGCACGACAGGATGGGGGCTTTGTTGTTGATGCAGTATGCCCTTTAGTTACAAAGGTCCACCATGAAGTCAAAGTACGCTCACGTAAGGGGCATCAAATTATCTACATAGGGCACGAGGGTCATGAAGAAGCTGTAGGCACAATGGCAGTTGCGCCTTCATCTACCCATAGGGTGGAGTCAATAGCTGAGCTAAGTTCACTTCCAGACTTTGAAACTCCTGTTTCGCTTTTAGCTCAGACAACGCTCAGTCACCGGGATTGGTCCTCTATTCTATCGGCGGCAAAAGATCAGTTCCCTGAGCTATCGGTTCCTGGTCGCAGTGATTTGTGTTTCGCTACGACTAATCGGCAAGGGGCTTTGATGGATATAGCGGAACGGTGCGATAGTTTGATTGTTATTGGATCGTCCAACTCTTCAAACACTAGGGCACTAGAACGTTTAGCGAAGGAGGCCGGCTGTACCGATGTCTATAGGGTTAATCAAGCATCCGAGATACCGTTGCCACTTTCTGGAGTTGTTGGTGTAACAGCTGGCGCATCAGCGCCAGAAGAGTTGGTTCAGGAAGTGATTGATGTTCTTGCCCCAGTTAATGGTGTTGAGGAAATACATTACGTCACCGAAGAGGAATACTTTCCTCCGCCGCGAGAACTACGCACCTTAATTAACGCTGTTGGTTTTTTCGCTGCACTGGGGTTTACAGACTTGAAAACCAAATGCGAAGCCGAAGATCGTTTAATTGGTGCGTCGGAAGTTCTCCAAACCCTTAGTTAACTTCCGGGTTTGGGCATCCTGCTTTTCGCTGGGCTTCGTCAAAGAGTCCCTGAAGCGTAGTATGGAGTTTCTCTGAGTGCTCTCGAAGCTCGGATCGACTAACTCGTTTTGCGCCTTCTTTCGGTTGGGGTGCAGGTATTGGGTCTCCGTAAATGATAACGATTTTGCGTGGCTTCGGTATGTAACTTCCTTTGGGCATTGAACGCTCAGATCCGCCGATACCAACTGGAAGTATCGGGGCGTTAGCTTTGGCAGAAAGCCATACAGCTCCGTCTAACATTGGCAAGACTTCTGGGCCTGACTTTCTCTCACCTTCAGGGAATACGGCAAGAGCTTTACCTTCCTTTAAAGCTTTTAATGACGCGTCTAGCGCTAATTTGTCAGCTACAGAGTCTCGGTCAAGAGGAATGATCCCACAACCGAGCAGAAACCACGCTGCGAATCTATTCGTCATCAATGACCCTTTCCCGAGATAATGCAGCTTGCGTTGAAAGACAGCTCCCATCATGGGAACGTCTAGATTGCTCCTATGTACGGGTGAGACGATGACTGGGCCGTTCTTTGGTAATGCCTTTGAGTTCCGAACAAAAAGTCGGAAATATAGGGAAAACGCAAATCTGGCTATGTACTTTACGAGGACGTAAGTGACAATTGATGATTTTGTTGGCCCTTTGTCAATTCTCTGCCTGGCATTGGATAGAGCTTCACCCATTGAAACTCCTCAGGACTTCTTCAGCTACTTCATCAAGGCTTTTGCCTGTTGTATCGACAATTATCGCATTCGCACTTACTGCTAGAGGTGAGTCTGCGCGTGAGCTATCAATTTCATCTCTTCCTTGAATTTCAGCAAGAATTTCCTCTATTGATCTTCCCGATTCAAGGCTTCTTCGTCGTGCTCTCTCCTCTGGCGTAGCGGTCACATACACCTTTAGTTTTGCCCTTGGGAAGACGACAGACCCTATGTCCCTTCCTTCAAGAACTCCTCCCCCTCTTTGACGAGCCCAACTTCTTTGAGCACGCCGAAGGACGGCTCTCACTCCTGGATTTGCTGCGACATGACTTACAACCGCATTAACTTCAGCGCTTCGTATCATTTCTGTTAAATCATTACCATTAACGAAAACTTGCTGCCCTTCAAAACTGATATCTGTTTTATTCGCTATTTCAGCTACTGCATGTAGATCCTTTGGATCAACGTTTGCAGATAGTGCTTCGGCAGCGACGCTACGGTACATGGCACCAGTGTCGAGATATTCAAGTCGCAGTCTTTCGGCTAACAGTTTCGCTAAAGATGATTTACCGGAGCCTGCAGGACCATCTATGGCTAAGATATCTAGCTGCTCATCGCCTTCTAATCGAAGAGTATCAACATATTCAAAGAATTCTGGACAGGTTTTAGCAACGCAGTTCGGTTCATCGATTGCGACTCCTTCGGAGAGCAGTCCTAGTACGGTAAATGCCATGGCGATTCTGTGATCATCGTACGAATGCACAATGCCCCTAGTAGGTACACCTGGCTTGATGAGAAATCCATCATCTTCAATGCTGGCGTCGATTCCTAGTTTCTGCAGTTCAGTGACTACAGCAGTAACCCGATCTGATTCTTTATGTTGTATGAAACCTATGTCTGTTACTCGTACTGGGCTTGATGCGAATGGTGCGATGCTAGCAAGAGTAGGTGCAGTATCAGAGATGTTTTTCATCGAGACATCAATTCCATCCAAACGCGTTGGTCCGGTAACTTCAACGCTGTTGGGCCGTATCAAAGTTTGGGCTCCCATTTGCTGGAGGATCTCAACGAATTCAAGATCACCTTGAATTGAGTTTGACCCTATGCCATTGACAACCACTCGTCCTTTGCCAGCAGCTGCAGCTGCAAAAAAATAGGACGCTGTAGACGCATCTGTTTCAATTTCGTAGTCACGCCCTACATATCCTGTGGGGTGAACCGTGTAAGAATTTGGCTTGGAAGAGTCAATTTGAGCGCCGAAGGCTTTCATGATCTCAATTGTCATTTGTATATATGGGGTTGAAACTGCGTTTCCGTCAAGAGTGAGCGTAATTTTTTCTGGTAGGCATGGCCCGACTAGGAGAAGTGCCGATAGGTATTGGCTGGATGTTTCTCCACTGACGTCGATGTCCGTGACGGTGAGATTTGAGCCGTCAATAGTTAAAGGCAAATGACCCATTTCCCCATTGTGTGCTATTTCAACTCCCAATTTGTTTAAGGCTAGGAGAAGGTCGTGTTGAGGACGTGAGCGGATTTGATTATCTCCGTCTACTTCAATAGGTGCCTTAACGAGAGCAGATAGTGGAAGAATAAATCGTGCAGTGGTTCCACTCTGCCGAACCCAGAGTTCCTTTTGTGGCGTTTCGAGTTCTCCCCCGGACCCATTGATGGCAATTGTCGCTGTTGTATGGTCATGTTTGATATCAATGCCGAATGCTTGAAGGCAATTAATCATCGCTAGTGTGTCTTCAGCGAAAAGAGCTCGAGATAAGGTAGATTTTCCCTCTGCAAGCGCTGCTATTAAAAGTGCCCTATTTGTGATGCTTTTTGAACCGGCAAGCTCTAGCTCTGCATTGGGTGGTCTTTTCAGCGGGTCAATTTGAAGCATCAGGATTCCATGGCTCTGACAGAGGGCTTATAACCATTTGCCATGAGTCCTCCTATAAGTCTTTCACTCTTTTCGAGAGCTACGACCATGATTACGACACCTTTTTGCCCTTCGCTTGAATGAGCAATTTCTATATCATAAATGTTCACGTCAATATCGGTAGCTAACCTTGTGAGGCTTGCAAGCTCACCGGGTTGGTCTAGTACTGGAACTCGGACAATTGCGAGATCAATGTCCTCCGGAACACCGGTTGGAAGGTTAATTCGTGCTGTTCTTGCCTGTTCAAGTTGATGCAATAGCGAGGGTTTATTCTGATTAGAAATGAGGGATTTCGTTTCAGTAAGTGATCCGATCACTTCATCTATCACTGAAAGGATGGCATCGGCGTTATCAATGCAAATATCAGGCCAAATATTTGTATTCCCACCAGCTATACGAGTCATATCACGAAAGCCGCCTGCAGCTAGGCGAAGTAGTGACCTGTGCTCCTGAGAATGACTATCTGCAATACGCATGAGAGAACCTGCCGTAAGGTGTGGCACGTGTGATACGACTGCGACGAGCTTGTCATGTGAATCAGGGTCAATAACTACAACATCTGCTCCAAGGGAAATGACGGCAGATTGCACGATTTCAAAGCATCCGTCATCGCTGCCTTCTGGTGGAGTCAGAACCCATGCTGCACCTCGAAAAAGATCAGAGCGAGCCCCTTTGATGCCTTCTTGTTCGCTTCCCGCCATAGGATGTCCAGGTATGAATCGCTTGTCATCTACTTGACTCACTATTGACCCTTTGACACTTCCGACATCTGTGACAGCCTTTGCTCCTTCTTCGAAAGCTTGATGAACGGATTCTGCTATCCCCGATACCGGCGTTGCGACGAAGACAATTTCACAATCCCCCATTGACCCTTCATCTGTGATGGCCCCCATCGTTTTAGCGTCAATGATTCGCGACGGATCAATATCTCTGCCTATTACGTCCCAGCCTTCTTCGCGGAGTGCTAGGCCGATAGATCCCCCTATCAGTCCTAGCCCAATAATTCCTGCTTTCTTTTGCATATACCCTCTTGAATTTAACGCTTTAGAAATTTACCTCTTACGCGATGCTACTTGTTCTTTGCTGTAGGACTCGCTTAATTAACGGTTCCAGTGAATTTTATAAGTATTTCTGATCACTCAGTTGCTTGGTGTGTCTCAAAATGCAACAAATCTATGGCAGTTAATTGTCTCCATTGACCTGATTGGAGTGTGTGGTCAACAATATTTCCAATTCGAGTACGTATTAACCTTTTAACTGGATGACCAATTGCTTGAAACATTCTTCGGACTTGTCTGTTCCTGCCTTCATGGATGACTATCTTTATAATTCCATCCTGAATTTGTGAAACCTTAGCTGGAGATGTGATTCCATCCTCGAGCTCTATACCTTCGCGTAGCCGGCGTAGGTTTCCTCTCGATACCTTTTGACTAAGTTCTACTAAATATTCTTTTTCCACTCCTTGGGAGGGATGCGTCAGTCGGTATGTGAGGTCCCCATCATTGGTAATTAAAAGTAACCCCTCAGTGTCTTTGTCGAGTCGCCCCACTGGGTACACTCGTGGAGCGGCTGGGACTAGATCAGTGACAGTTTTGCGACCTTGGGGGTCGTTCGCTGTTGAGATCACTCCTTTGGGTTTGTGGAGCAGGTAATAGACCAGTTCAGGGTTAACCCGCAATGGGACACCGTCAAATGACAGTTCATCTTTGTCTCTGTTAACCCGTTGACCGATGTGAGCTATCTCCCCGTTTACCGTAATGCGTTCATCGAGTATGTACCCTTCAACTACTCTTCTACTAGCAAGCCCTACAGCAGCGAGCACCTTCTGAAGTTTCTCTTCAGTGGGTCTACTAGTTGACACCTAATCTATTCCGAAGGAGCTTCGTCATTCGTTGACTTTGCTTCATTATTACGTTCCTGCGAATCAAGCACGTCGTTGTATTGATCTGGCCTGAGGCCGTCCTCAAGAGCTTCTACTATGTCAGCGCCAGGGACAAAGTTAGCCAAAGGCGGTAGGTCAGAGATATCGTTAATTCCTAATCGCTCGAGGAATGTTGACGTAGTCCCAAATAAGATAGCGTTTCCTGGTCCAGAGTCTTTGCCTACCTCTCCTATGTATCCTCGCTGTTGCAAGGTTCGTATGACTGCGTCAACGTTGACACCGCGAATAGCTGAAATTTGCATTCTTGAAATTGGTTGTTTGTACGCCACAATCGCAAGTGTTTCTAGCGCAGCAGCTGAAAGTCTTGATGTTTGTCCTTCCAAAACGAATCGCTCAACATAGGGCGCCATTGAAGGATCAGTTTGGTAGCGATATCCACCTGCAACATTTGCTAGCACGAATCCACGATTATCGTTCTTGTATTCGACCATGAGCTCTGAGCAGATGCTTTCTATATCGGCTTTAGGAACTTCCAAAAGTTGCGCTAACAGACTGGGCTCTACCGGCACGTCAGAAACGAGCAAAATTGCTTCTATCGCTTTGCGGTATTCTTCTAACTCCATTTAACCCTCGTATGTGTTGATATTTGCGAAATCCGCACCTTCATCAAACCCAAGCCAACTGATGGTGAGATCACCAAAAGTTTTGATTTGAGTCAAGTCCACAACGCCTTGCTTGTAAAGCTCAAGGACAGCTAGAAAATATATAACAACTTCAACACGGTCAACACTTGATTCCGTAAGGTGTTTGAGAGTTGTTTTTCCCAAAACCGGAAGTTCCTCAATGAGAGACTCAACGGTTTCAGCTACGGTGAGCTTCACTGGTGTGACATGAAAGAGATCAAGTTGCGGTTTCGGTGCCGTTGCTCGGAGGTAGGCCTGATTAATTGCATTTGGAGTTACCCCTTCAAGAAGGTCTGGCATCAATCCGAGAAACTGTTCTTCCATTCCAACAAGTCTGGGGTAGGACAGCGACGCGTCATTACTCAATGCCTTTAACGCTTGCGAAGCGTCTTTAAATGTTTTGCATTCAAGTAGTCTTGCTAGGAGCAAATCTCGTTCCTCCCAGAGAGCAAGTTCTTCTTCTAGGTCTAAGTCAGACGTGTCGGGGAGGAGTCTGCGACTTTTGAGTTCAATAAGTGTGGCGGCAATTAACAGGAACTCAGTTGCGACAGCTAAATTCACTCCTTCCATACGCTGGATTTCTGCAAGGTAAGCTTCGATGATTCCCCCCAGAGAAACCTGATATAAATCGACTTCGTCTTGCAAGATCAAATGAAGCAATAGATCAAAAGGGCCCGCAAAAACTGGTGTATCTACTTCATAACTCACGGGGATAACTCTAGACCTTCTGAGCATGAAGAAATGAGATATCTGCGCAAAATCTTTTCATTCTTTTGACTCTGTGATGATTAGCGCTTTGCTGTGATCGTCCAATAACTTTGGAATATGAGCATCTCAGTGTGCTGGTTCCGCAAAGATCTTCGCTTAAATGACAATCCTGCTTGGAATAGCGCATGTTCTGATGGAGACGTGATACCGGTGTTTGTTCTTGAACCATCAATGTTAGAGTCTGCCTCCCAACGTAAGAAAGACGTGATGTTTTCAAACTTAATGGCTCTAAAAGCTGAACTGGAGTCACTTGGTGGTTACCTACAGGTCATAGAAGGCCCTGCAACACAAGCACTCCCCGACCTTCTGACGAAATGGGGCTCCACAAGCCTTCATTTCAACAACGACCATTCACCCACGGCGAAAAGCCGTGACGACAGAATTGATGAAACTCTGAATATCGATGTGGTTAGGCATTGGGGGAATTTAATTCAACCTCCAGGAGCAGTTGTTTCAGGGACTGGAGCAGTACATAAAGTATTTACCCCATACTTCAAAAGATGGGTAAGCATTGATAGCCCGAATTATCAAGCCTACCCAACACCACGTTTCTGCCCGCAACCACAAGGCTCAAGTACACTCCCTCCGGTTGTTGAACCTCCCGCTTTCCCTACAGGAAGTGCAGGTGCTCACGAACGTCTAGTGACTTTCCTTAATGGAATTGAAGACTATGAGGAGACAAGAGACTTTCCAAGTGTTCAAGGTACGTCCCTTCTATCAAGTGATCTACATTTTGGGACTATAGGACCTCGAGAGATCCTTGCTTTGGTAGACCAAGAGACAGATTCTTCAAGAGCATTCATTCGACAACTTGCCTGGCGTGATTGGTATGCGCACTTGATGAATGCATCACCAGAGATTCTTAATTCACCTGCGAACCCTGTGTATAACAACATTGAGTGGAGAAACAATACTGAAGAATTTGATCTTTGGGTGCAGGGAAAAACAGGCTACCCAATCGTTGATGCAGGGATGCGTGAGTTGAAAGAGACAGGCTTTATGCATAACCGTGTTCGCATGATTGCGGGGTCTTTCTTGGTTAAGCACCTTCTGATCGATTGGAGATGGGGTGAACAGTATTTTCGCCACACTCTTATTGACGGTGATACTTCACAAAATGTTGGGAATTGGCAGTGGGTTGCCGGAACCGGTTTTGACGCTGCCCCCTACTTCAGAATTTTTAACCCCATTCGTCAGTCAGAGAAATTTGACAAGGAAGGCATCTACATCCGTAAGTGGGTTCCCGAACTCGCATCGTTATCCTCTAAACAAATTCACTCACCATGGGAGATAAACAAGAAAAGTCCTGAACTCACAAGCGTTTGTCTTGGCGAGGACTATCCATTCCCGATTGTTGAACATTCCTTCGCACGTGAGCGGTGCTTAGAAACCTATAAAAGAGCGCGCTCAGAGGGAACCTAATAGTCAATTCCTATGCATACTAGACATTCCCCATCTTTATGAGACACCTGTGCTTCTATACTGTCTTGATCATTTTGGTATTGCGGATTAGCTGACCTTGTGAGTCTGTTATCCGTCGCTTGACCATCGCTTGTTACGGCAAAGACAGAATCCTTCCACTCATCGCTTTCAGCCCAGTGAAACTCTAAGTCCACAAGTGTCTCGTCTACCGAAGTACCAAGTATTTCTAAAGTTGACTTCAAGATCTCTTTGGCTAACTTCATGTTGTTCGGTTTCCCGACTGTGAATCCTTGAGGAAAATCAAGAAACGCTGCTCGGGGCATTCGCACAGCTTCAGTAATATCTTTTGCAGTCGAAATAGCAACTGTGGCAATTCCTGCTTCCTCAAGTTGGTGAGAGATCAAACCCACGGTTTGATGACATACCGGTCAGACAGGAACTAGCAGGACAACGTCTGTTTCTTCGTCAATGCATCGTTGCACAAGTTGGGGTGCGAGGTCGTCAATGACTGCTCGCTGGGAATAAATTCCACCCATGCAGGCTAAGAAGTTGTTTGCTAATGACCCGATCATGCCCTCTTGGTTGAGAGCTCTAAGGCCTTCAATGGGGAACACGACATTAATGTCCTCTCTTGCACCCGAGAGATCATATGCGAAGTGCGTTGCACGCAAATTTGACGCTTTCGTATCGGAAGGGATAGCTCTGTATGAGGTGTCATCCTTATAATGAAATGCGACTTGGCCAGTTTTATATACACCACCGGTGGCGATCATTCCGACTTTACATTCTGCAAGCGGCTTTTCCAGCTTAAAAAATGGAGGTTTTGCACTCCGATGATGCCATTGATACTGATCATAACCAAGCGCTTCATAAGTTGCAGTTATGCGCTCAATGTAACTAATGGGTGCTTGTCGCTCTTCTGACATAAACAGATATTACCCTCTAGCGAAGTAGAATTTTGATTATGAGTGACCCATTTTAGGCTGCATGTGCCCTAACCTTAAACGAATGGCTAGAGTTTTCAGTGGCATTCAACCCTCTGGGGAATTACATCTTGGGAATCTCCTCGGAGCTCTCGTGAATTGGGTTGACCATCAGAAGTCACATGATGCGGTCTATTGCATAGTTGATTTACATGCGTTAACTCTTCCTAAAAACCCCGAAGAGCTCCGAAAAAATTCTTTAGAGTTGGCGCAATTATTGATAGCTGTCGGGATCAACCCTGAGGAAAGTATTCTGTTCATGCAGAGCCATGTGCCTGAGCATTCCCAGCTTGCTTGGCTTATGGAATGCACAGTGAGTTTTGGAGAGCTCAACAGGATGACCGCTTTTAAAGATAAGTCTGGCCGAAATGAGTTCATTTCGGGTGGGTTGTTTACCTATCCTGCCCTGCAAGCTGCTGATATTTTGTTATACGATACCGATTTGGTTCCTGTTGGCGATGACCAGAGGCAACATATTGAAATAACCAGAGACATTGCTGAGCGCTTCAATAGTCGTTTTGGAGATACATTTGTTGTTCCTAAACACGTTATTCCTCCAGCTGGTGCTCGAATCATGGATCTTCAGCACCCTGAGAGAAAAATGTCGAAATCTGAGCTATCTCCCGCAGGAACAATAAACGTCCTCGAAACTCCGGAATCTATCACCAAGAAAATTAAACGTGCAGTCACAGATAGCGACGGTGATGTGCGCTTCGATGTTGAGGAGAAGCCTGGGGTTTCTAATCTTTTGTCAATTCTGGCTGCTGCAACGTCATCGACACCTGAAAAAGTTGCTTCGTCTTACAGTCGCTATGGGGATCTGAAAAGTGACACTGCCGACGCTGTGATTGCGTTACTTCGCCCAATTCAAGAAAAGTTCAGAGAACTTGAGTCAGATCCAGCGGAAACGAGTCGCTTATTGACGTTGGGTTCTTCCAAAGCACGAGAAATATCTTCTGCGACCCTAGGTCGGGCTATGCAGAATATCGGCTTGCTAGAGACCTAGCATGTTTTAGTTTTGTACTGCGTACAGAGCTATAGCCAAGCTGGTGGCGACGTTTAGTGAGTCAACATTATTGTGCATCGGAATCTTAGCGGAACAGTCTGCGGCCGTAAGTGAATTTGTTGATAACCCGAAGCCTTCAGAGCCGATAATGAGCACGATGGGGCGACTGGTTTCGTTTAGGACGACACCTAAATTCTGTGATTTAGGATCTGGAGTTAGTGCTATTGTCAGGAAACCCTTTTCTTTTAGGGCATCAATTGCTTCGGTCACTGAAAGGACTTGGGTGTGCGGAACGGAGAATACTTGCCCCATTGAAACTCTTACAGCTCTTCGGTAGAGAGGGTCACATGACTGGGGGTCAAAGAGCACTGCGTCAACTCCGAATGCCGCTGCATTTCGCATAACCATTCCCATGTTTGTTGGGTTCTGAACACTCTCAGTTAAAACGATTAAGTTAGCTTTATGAGTTAGTTCTTCAAATGTACTTTGTGGTGGTCTAAGAAAGGTCCCTATCGGGTCCTTAAGGTTAGGTCGCCCTGTTATTGCCTCTAAAACACTTGGGGAGCATCGGAAGATGTTGCATCCTTTCGGGATAGTCGTGATCTGCGAGTGATCAAACTTTTCGCTAACTATTAAAGTCAACAGTTTGTGCTCCACAGTTAATGCCCTGTTGATAACGATTATCCCTTCACCGATGAAATAGGGGGCCATGTCGCCTCCGTCTTTCTCTCGAAGTTGTCGCAATTTATGGTTGCTCAACCCAATGAAGTCAGCTACCCGTTCATCTTCAGGGTTAGTTATGGAGTATTCCATCATGCGCTGTCTGCTTTGGACAAGATGACGAAAAGCGAAGGCTCTAACGCTGATTCCTCTAGTCGCTTATGGTGGTCGCGAGCCCAAGTGACCGCTATCAAATTACTTTGTGCTTCAGATAAGAGGCTTGCACCTATTTCAGGATGCTGAACATAGGTAGCGATTCTATGCGTTACAGAATTAGGGTTATTCCTGGTCCATACGTCGACTCTATGCAAACCGACGATTGTTGCAACACATGAAGCAAATACTCTTCCGGCTACCCCAAATCCTGATTGAACTTTCCCCACATCATGCAAGCCGCAAGCGATAATAATGTCGGGGGCAGGATTGTCCAGTAGAGCATGTAATTTCTTCACGTTTCGGAAACTGTGCCGTTTGTCAAATTTGTTTTGCGCCTCAAATAGCCGTAGTTCGCCTGGATTAAGGAGAGTTAGGAATTTATTTGTTTCTGCATTCCCTTTAGATGGCAAGAAAGAGCAAACGAAACGCGCAATCAAGTGTTTTATAGAACCGAAGTGATTTACAGTCATAGTAAAGCTCGTGGATGTGCAGATCTATAGGTTTCGAGTAGCTTGTCACGAGAAACTTTTGTGTAAATCTGCGTGGTGGTTATGCTGGCGTGGCCAAGGAGTTCTTGAACTGTCCTGATATCTGCTCCGTGTTCTAGCATGTGAGTTGCGCAACAATGGCGGAGTGTGTGAGGTGATAGGTTAGACCCTAATCCGACTTTGGCTCCGTATTTCTTTACTACCCCCCAACCACCTTGTCTTGTAAGCCGACCACCGCGCTTATTGAGAAACAGCGCTTCACTATCATCGCGAGATTTCCATATTTCAGGCTCAAAGTGTCCTCTGCCAGCAGGTTCTAACCACTCGCTCAATGCTTTCATTGCGAATCTTCCTACAGGAACGATGCGTTCTTTATTCCCCTTACCGAGAACTTTCAGAAGATTTTCTGTTTGGTCAATATCGCTAAGTGAAAGATTAACTAGCTCTGTAATCCGTGCACCGGTTCCGTAGAGAATTTCTAGAATAGCTCGATCTCTTCTTGCGACAGGGTCGTCTCCTTCTATTGCAGCTAAGAGCTCATTTACTGCTTCTTCGCTGATTGCCTTTGGTAAACCTTTTGGAACCCGAGGAAGCTCAATACTCTTTGTCGGATTGCCTGTCCTGAGACCTTCCACATCCATGAACATGTATAGCGATCGGACTGACACCATTGTTCGGGTTATTGTCGATTCAGAATAACCGACTTCTTGAAGATGTCGAAGGAAACGAATAATGTCACTTTCTTCTAAAGTTTGTATGGATAAACTATCTTGCGTCACCCAATCTAGAAACTTCTTTAAATCCCGCTTGTACGAAGCAATGGTTGAGTCTGCCCTCCCTTTCTCGACTCGCAACCATAGCAAGAAGTCAAATATCGCTGAATTTTCAGTACCAGAATTATCTTCCATTGAGATACTGAAGGGCTAACGATAAGCCGATAATGGTTTTTGCATCAACAATTTCCCCTGATGTCACCAACGTTAATGCGTCTGACATACCGATTCGCTCAATTGTCATGAATTCCTCTTCAAGCCCTTGCCTGTCATCAGTGACATCTTCGCAATCCAATGCCATGTAGCAGTAAGAGAACTCATCACAAAAGCCTGGGCTGTTATAAAATTGGGCTAGTTCGACTAGGTTATTAGTTGATAACCCCACTTCTTCCTGCAATTCTCGGTGGGCGGTAATATCTGGGGACTCACCGTCAATATCTCTTTTCCCAGCTGGGATTTCAAAAAGGTAACCACCTATTGCGGGCCGAAATTGCCTGATCATCACAACTTCCGATTCCACAATTGGCACAACACATACGGCTCCGGGATGGCGTGTGATTTCTCGTGTTATTTGTTCGCCGTTTGGGGCTAGAAAGTCAGATTCATAGACCGTAGTGATTCTTCCCTCAAATTTAAGCCGGTTATCGAGTAATTTAAATTCGGGCATCACTTGTTCTAGAGAATAGATTGTGCTTCATCTATATCGAGTAGTTGTGGGTTTCTTCCCGCTGCTCTAATAGCTGCAGCAGAGATAAAGGCTTCAAATAATGGCGCAGGGCGGTCGGGTCTGCTTTTGAACTCAGGGTGCGCTTGCGTCCCCACCCAGAACGGATGCGTTGGCAGTTCTATAAATTCAACAAGCCGTCCATCAGGGCTTTCTCCAGAGCATACGAAATCACTGTCATCAAATTTTTGTCTAAATTTTGGATTGAATTCGTATCGGTGACGATGACGTTCCGAGACAACTGTTTTACCATATGCGTTTGCAACTTGTGAGCCTTCAATTAGCTCAGCGATGTAAGCCCCTAACCGCATGGTTCCGCCCATGTCGGTGACTTCTCGTTGAGACTCCATAAGGTCAATGACTGGATTGAGGGTCGTTGGGTTAAATTCAGTGGAATGGGCATCAGTCAGGCCGAGAACATTACGGGCATATTCAATTGTCATAACTTGCATCCCTAGGCACAAGCCAAGACAGGGGATCTCATTCATTCGCGCGTAACCTACTGCAGCGATTTTTCCTTCGATTCCTCTCTCACCAAATCCGCCGGGTACGACTATTCCATCAAGATCTTTAAGCCGACCCGCAACTAATAGACCCTCCACATCTTCTGCTTGAATCCAATCAATCTCCACGTTCGTCCCTGCATGGATACCTGCATGATTTAGTGATTCCACAACAGAAAGATAAGCATCAATGAGCGTCACATACTTACCTATCAAACCAATCCTCACTGACCCAGTGGCCGAACGGACTTTTGTAACCAAGTTTCGCCATTTCTCTAAATCAGGCTCAGGAGAATTAATCTGAAGAATATCGCATAGAAAGTCATCTAGTCCTTCTTCATGAATAACTAAAGGAATTTCATACAATGAGTCCGCATCTGCTGCGTTAACGACACCCTTAAACGGAACGTCGCACAAATTGGAGATTTTTCTTTTTAAATCATCGTTTATGGGTTCTTCACTTCTACAAACAATTGCATCGGGCTGGATACCACGACTCCGCAATTCAGTGACTGAGTGTTGGGTGGGTTTAGTCTTCTGCTCTCCTGAAGGACCTATGAAAGGAACTAAGGTCACATGCACGTAACAGACATTCTCTCGGCCAATGTCTAAACGGAACTGCCGTATCGCTTCAAGAAACGGAAGGATTTCAATATCTCCTACTGTTCCTCCGATCTCAGTTATGACAACGTCAACGTCTTCTTGAGAAAGAGAAGTAATGCGCTGTTTGATCTCATCAGTAATGTGGGGAATGACCTGTACGGTTTTCCCTAAGTAGCCTCCTCGTCGTTCGGAAGCTATAACGGATGAGTAGATGGATCCTGTCGTGGCATTTGATCCTCGGGATAGGTTTTCGTCTATGAACCTTTCATAATGCCCTAGGTCAAGGTCAGTCTCTCCTCCGTCGTCGGTGACAAAAACTTCGCCATGCTCATATGGATTCATAGTTCCAGGGTCAACGTTTAAATAAGGGTCAAGTTTTTGCATCGTAACCCGCAGTCCCCTTGACTTGAGTAACCTTCCGAGCGCCGAGGCAGTGATTCCCTTACCGAGAGAACTAGCTACGCCACCTGTCACAAAGATATGTTTGCTCACGGGACTCCATCTTAACGGCGTCTTTTCATCTCGCGTTGGATAATCACATTAAGTGTTAAATCAATGCGCATTTTCAAGCAATTCGTTGGCATGCTTCTGAGCATTTTCGCTATCAGGGGAACCGGATAGCATTCGAGAAATTTCTACAACTCTTTGATCTTTATCAAGCGTGCGTACCGTTATGCTCGGACGCCCCTCGTTCTCTTCTTTTACCACCTGAATTTGGGTGTCAGCATACGACGCTACTTGGGCTAGGTGCGTTACAACCAGAACTTGCCTGTCCGCAGAGAGTTCTTTTAAACAGTTCCCTACTTCCAATGCGGTTTGCCCACCTATTCCGGCATCGACTTCATCAAAGATAAGGGTCTCAGGCTCAGTTGATAAGACAAGTCTTGCAGCTAGCGTTGTCCGTGCTAATTCCCCGCCCGAGGCTACTTTCCTCAAGGGTTGTAATTCTTGACCATGGTTTAAAGATACTTTTATCTCCACTTGCTCCCCTGCCACTCCGTCAATGCGGAACTCAACTTTTCCGTCTGGAATGGACATTTCGTGCAGGTATAGTTCTATTTCTCTTGCAATCTTAGGAGCTGCTTTCTTTCGCAGCGTTTCAATCTTTTCTTCTTCAGCAGCTAAATCTTTTTCCACTTTTTGGAGCTGTTCTTGAATTTCTTGCGCCATCTGATCTGCATTTTCAAGAATTTGTATTTGTTCAGCAAATTGTTTCTGCTTCTCCAAAACGACTTGAAGCGTCTCCCCATACTTTCGCCTGATATCTTGCAACAGCGCTATTCGCTGCTGAATCTCATCAAGACGTTGAGGGTCAACATCGATTGACTCGGAAAA
This sequence comes from Acidimicrobiales bacterium, assembly GCA_011523005.1. Lineage (GTDB taxonomy): Bacteria > Actinomycetota > Acidimicrobiia > Acidimicrobiales > UBA8592 > UBA8592. The sequence continues at coordinate 7,139 of WTHU01000181.1, read as the reverse complement.
GTTTCTGGCATTGCTTGAAATATCAGTGATTATTTGAATCAATTCGGTTAACTCACGTTCAAAACCCTCTAGAGACGGATTGCCGCGTGTCTCCTGCAACAGTTTCCCTATTTCATCAATTAGAGGACTATCCGCCTTTAACGTTTCGGATATTTTCATGCTGAGATACTGATTACCCGTAGCATTTGCAAGAAGGATTTCGGATTCTTTAAGTCTCTCTTCTTCTTCAGGGCTTTCAATTTGGGTCTGAGCTATTTCATTCTCTTGAAATCGTAATAACTCTAGTTCTTTCTCAAAATTTTCGTGCCCTAAGGTCTCTAGTAAAGCACCTTTAAGTTCCTCTCTGGCTTTTCGGAGAGCTTTAAGGTTTGTGAGATCTATCTTGGCGTACTTATCCAACGCTTTGCGTTGCTCAGCGGTTTTCTCTAGCGAGGTGTGTCCGTGCTGGCCGTGTATCTCAATCAAGTTTTCTGTAATTTCCTGAAGCGAAGAAACAGTCGAAATTGAGCCATTTATATATGCTCTTGAGCGTCCGTCTCGAGGTACGGCACGTGAGATAACTATTTCATCATCACCGATGATATATCGCGCGTCCACACGGGCCTCGTCACCAAAAGGACCGATTAATCCGGAGTCAGCTCGCTGCCCTGTGAGTAACTGCAACGCCGTAACGATAAGTGTTTTGCCTGCTCCTGTTTCTCCAGTCAAAGCAGTCATTCCTGATGAAAAAATCAGTGAGGCATTTTCTATGACTCCAAGATTACTCACATGCATCTCAAGCAATCGCGTATCTTTGGAAGAAGTTGTTCTTGCCACCTCAGACATTTGCGACTCTGTGCCTCTCCCTACCGATCTGACAGACCAAATTTCTCCTTAAGAGCTTGATGGAAATTACTTCCCCCAAAAGACACTAGCAGAGCAGGTTTTTCTGCTGACGTACAGGTAATTGAATCGCCGAGCTCAAGTTTCCCTGAAACGTTTCCATCGACAGCAAATGAGGCCCCGCAATCTGGCAACACAGATATTTTTAATTGATCATCTGGCGATAGAACAAGTGCTCTGTCGAAAAGTGAATGAGGAGCCACCGGCGTAAGAAGGATAGCTTGATGCATTGGGTCAATTATTGGCCCACGTGCAGACATTGAATAGGCTGTCGAGCCTGTGGGCGTGGCGACAATCAACCCATCGGTTGCATACGAAGTGAAGAAATCTCCATTGATCTCGAGTGCCAATCGAACAGTTCTACCTGGATCAATTTTTTCTACGACCACTTCATTCAATGCATAGAGCGAATTTGCCACAATGGGCGATTCTATTTTGAGCCTCATTCGTTTCTCTAGATAGAAATCACCTTCTAGGAACTGATTTATCCGTTGACGCGAGAGGCTAGGTTCCACTCCGGAGAGGTACCCTATCCGTCCAAAGTTGATTCCAAGAACCGGAATCTCATGGCCGCTAACCGCAGTTACGGTTCTCAAGACTGAGCCATCGCCTCCTAGGGAAATAGCTAATTTAAAGTCAGATGTAATATCAGTTTCTTCAATAGCAAGTTCTGGCCGGCCAATGGCAACAGCTGATTCAGGGGCGAAGTGGCAAATATTCCCCAACTCTTCAAGCCATCCTAATAGCCCGATAGCATGCTCTATGGCCTCAGGTCGCCTTGTGTTGATGTACGCAATAAAGCGATTCATATGTTTTATCGTAGGGTTAAACGTTCTCTTAAACACCAATGAGTGCCATATTTACACTAATTCAGACAAACGGAGATCTTGTGATGGAAATTGCTTTGAGATCAATAGAAGGAACTCTTTATTTCCAGCCTTTCCCGGTACTGGAGAGACAATAATATCTTGAGCATTACCTCCATGTTCAGACGCTGACAGCAAGACTTCAGTTATCGTCCTGATCCAAATCTCTCGATCAACGATCACACCTTTAGATTTACTAGCTTCTAGTTTTGTTGCTTCGAATTGGGGCTTGATGAGCATCACTATTGAAGCGTCAGAATTCGCAAGGCTTAAAATATTTTTCATTACCGTTCGCAAGGAGATGAAGCTGAGGTCAACTACAACGATGTCAAATGTTTGTGCCAGAGAATCTCCTGAAAGATTTTTAATATTTGTTCGTTCAAAAACAGTAACCCGTCTATCGGACATGATTTTTTCATGGAGAAGCCCATATCCGACATCGACACAGGTGACTCGTTGCGCTCCTCGTTGCAATAAGCAGTCGGTGAAACCACCGGTCGAAGATCCAATGTCGATACAATTCGCTCCTTCCACAGCAATGCCAAAAGACTGTATTGCGTGTGCGAGTTTCTCTCCCCCGCGGCTTACAAATTGTTTGGGTGGTGTTGCTAAGACAATATTGTCTGATTGTTTAACTAGTTGATTAACGTTGAGAGCAAAACTTCCGTTGACTTTCACTTGGCGATCAGATACGAGTCTGACAGCCTCCTGATGGTCAGTGACGAATTCTCTTCGTAGGAGTTCTGCGCTTAGTTTTATTCGTCCGATAGGTAAAGAATACCTTAATCAACTACCCAAGTAGGTTGAGACCGAAGAAGTTTATGCAAGTCTCCCTCGCCGTCCTGTTCCTTTGCAACTTCAATCTGCTGGTTAACGTTCTTACCGTACTCAGGCCTCTTAACCTCGCGAAAAACTCCCATAGGGGTTGGCTCATAAGGCCCACTGGATAACCGAGAGAGAGCAAATGCGATACTAGGATTTTCTGAACCTTCATCATGAACGATAAGAGCACTCTCGCCAACATCGGCGACTTTTACAACTTGAGCATTACCTGAATGATCTGAGATAACTCCAAACTCTTTATCAGCACCAAAACGAATTGGCTCCCCATGAGTAAGTTGGATCAGCATTGAATCTCTTTTATCTTTTTTGGTGATGGCCCCAAATGCGCCATCATTAAAGACGTTGCAATTTTGATATATCTCTACCAGTGAGGAACCTTTGTGGGCATGTGCACGCTTAAAGGTTTCTTGCATGTGCTTGCGATCCATGTCATGTGTTCTAGCTACGAATGTGGCCTCGGCACCTAAGGCTATGCTTACGGCATTGAACGGTTGATCTATTGAACCCATTGGAGTTGATTTGGTGATTTTACCAACTTCACTCGTTGGAGAATATTGACCTTTTGTCAGTCCATATATTTGATTGTTAAAGAGAAGAATTGTGAAATCAATATTCCTTCTCATTGCGTGTATGAGGTGGTTACCTCCAATCGATAACATATCTCCATCCCCACCGATGACCCACACATCAAGTTCTGGGCGGGAAATAGCAAGGCCAGTAGCAACTGCCGGCGCTCTTCCATGTATTGAATGCATGCCGTATGTATTCATGTAGTACGGGAACCTTGCTGCGCAACCTATCCCAGAAATAAAGACTGTGTCTTCAGGGCGTCCATCTAACTCGGGCAACATGAGTTGCATCGCCGTAAGGACAGAGTAGTCGCCACAACCCGGGCACCAACGTGGTTCTTGATCACTTGTCCAGTCGGCTTTTGTAGTTGCTGGGGCTGAAGCAGAAGCAGTATCAGTCATATTGTCTCTTATTTCTTTCCGAGAGCTGCAAGTATTGTTTCATGCAACTCAGATGTTGTAAATGGTTGTCCTTGGACTTTGTTCAATGATTGAACATCGACTAGGTACTCAGCGCGCAAGAGTTTAGATAATTGACCCATGTTCATTTCGGGACAAATTACTGTCTTGTAGCGTGACAGAATTTCCCCAAGGTCTCTTGGGAATGGGTTGATATGAATGAGGTGTGCGTGAGCGACTTTATGACCTTCACTTCGAGCTTGCTTGACAGCACTAGCTATTGATCCCCATGTAGATCCCCAACCGATCATCAAAACATCGGCATCTAGGTCACCCTCTACCCAAGTGAGAGGCATATCGTTAGCTATATTATCAACTTTAGTCTGACGGATGTCAGTCATTTTTTGGTGGTTTGATGGATCATACGATATGTTTCCAGTCCCGTCTTCTTTTTCGATGCCACCGATCCTGTGCATAAGCTCCGGCGTTCCTGGGATAGCCCACGCACGCGCTAGGGTTTCTGGATCACGCTTGTAGGGCCAAAAGTGCGAATTTCCATCTTCGTCGACATGGTTCGGTTCCGTAGTGAAAGTAGTCGAGATGTCCGGCAATGTATCTACGTCGGGCAATTTCCAAGGTTCGGAACCATTCGCTAGATAACCATCGGAGAGCAACATAACCGGAGTGCGGTACTTTAAGGCAATTCTGCAGGCTTCAATAGCGACATGGAAACAATGTCCGGGACTGTAAGGAGCAATCACTGGTATTGGAGACTCGCCGTGACGCCCGTACATAGCCATCATAAGGTCTGAGGCTTCCGTTTTCGTAGGCAATCCAGTGGAGGGACCGCCACGTTGGATATCAATAATTACGAGCGGTAATTCTAGATTGAACGCTAAACCTATGGCTTCACCTTTTAAGGCGACACCTGGTCCGCTAGTAGTGGTTAAAGCGAGATCACCTGCGAATGAAGCTCCTATTGCTGAGGCAACAGCTGCTATTTCATCTTCGGCTTGAAATGTTTGGATCCCAAAGTTTTTGTGCTTGGCTAATTCGTGAAGAATGTCCGATGCTGGTGTAATTGGGTATGACCCAAGAAAAACTGGGCGCTCAGATAGCTTGCTAGCAGCGACAAGACCCCAAGATAATGCTGTGTTGCCGTTGATATTGGTATATTCGCCTGGTTCTAGTTGAGCTGGCTTCACTTCGTATGCGTAGTCAAATGCTTCTGTGGTTTCCCCGTAGGCATGGCCTGCCTTGAAGGCGGCATTGTTAGCAGCAACGACTTGGGGGGATTTGCCGAACTTTTTTTCTATCCAGTCAAGGGTTGGTTCAAGTGGGCGTTGGTAAAGCCATGAGACTAGTCCGAGGGCAAAGAAATTCTTTGATCTCTCAGCATCGCGTGGTTTAATTCCTTCAATTTCTTTACAAACCTCTTTCGTTAATGAAGTCATTGGAACTTGAAATAAGGTGTATTCCGATAATTCACCAGTTTCGAGTGGATTATTTTCATATCCAGCTTTTTTGAGATTTCTTTCCTCGAAAGTGTCAAGGTTTACAATGATTGTTCCAGCATCCTCAAGTTTTGAGAGTTCTTTTTTTAGGGCAGCAGGATTCATTGCTATAAGAACATTGGGAGCATCGCCTGGAGTGGTGATGTCATGGTCAGATACCTGAACTTGAAATGCCGAAACTCCTGCGAGCGTTCCTTGTGGGGCTCTAATCTCTGCAGGAAACTCTGGAAGGGTAGCTAGGTCATTTCCAAAAAGCGCGCTTGCACTTGTGAAGCGCTCCCCTGTGAGTTGCATGCCGTCTCCGGAGTCGCCGGCGAAACGGACTATGATTCTGTTAACTTCTTTAATCTCAGGCTGTGAAATGGTATCGGCCACGGAATCCCCCTTGATCCCTACTTAATCCAACAAGATGACGATAGTCGTATATTAACCTTTTGGCACTGACCCTTCTAAACATATGGGTGTGACTTATTTCTCATCAGTCCACTTGCTGTGCAGACTTATTCTCTATGGTCTAGTCTAAGCACATTGTGACCAAAGAATGGACCTGTAAATGAATACCGAACAATTAGAAAAGATTGCGACTGGGTCTGGTTTTATTGCGGCCCTTGACCAGAGTGGAGGTAGCACTCCCAAAGCGCTCAAAGCATACGGAGTCGAAGAGTCCGAATATAACGACGATATTGAAATGTTTGACCGCATTCACGAAATGAGAACCAGAATAATAACTAGCCAAAGTTTCTCTGGAACAAGAATTCTTGGTGCTATCTTATTTGAGAATACAATGGACCGCTCCATTGATGGAATGGGTTCAGCTGATTATCTCTGGAATGTTAAGGGTGTGGTTCCATTCTTGAAAGTTGATAAAGGTCTGGCAGATGAGCGACAGGGTGTACAGCTGATGAAACCTATAGATGGCTTGGGTAGCCTTCTTGATAAAGCATTGGGAAACCGCATATTTGGAACAAAAATGCGCTCTGTCATCAAATCAGCCGACGAAGATGGAATTAATGCTGTTGTGGATCAACAGTTCGAAATTGGTAATGAAATCCTACAGGCAGGGCTGATGCCAATAATAGAGCCGGAAGTGGATATACATAGCCCGGAAAAATCAGCCTGTGAAGGACTGATGCGGGATGCTATTTTGCGGAACCTCGAACTCCTTTCGGAAGGAGAAACAGTGATGCTAAAACTTACTTTGCCCGAGGAGGACAACTTTTATAGTGGGCTTGTCGAGAGTGAGAAGATCCTTCGTGTTGTTGCTTTATCTGGAGGGTATTCGCGCGAAGAAGCAAATGCTCGAATGTCTCGTAATCCCGGTGTCGTAGCAAGCTTTTCTCGGGCTTTGACTGAAGGTTTAAGTGCGCAACAATCACAGAGTGAGTTTGATAGTTTATTGAATAGTTCAATTCAAAGTATTTTTGACGCTTCCAATACCTAGTGGCTAAGCCAACTCATCATATCTATCTGAAGCGTCGAGATAGTTTTGGGAACTTGCGTCTATCCAACCAAAAAGTTCGCGTGCTTTAACTGGCATACCAGCTCGATCGTAGAGGTCTGCGAGAGCGTATGCTTTGCGTAAATGATGTTCTTGAGGTCGCTGGGGTGCTCGCCACCCCTTCTCTAAAATGTTAATAGCTTTGGGGTAGTTACCTTGGTCGGCATAGCTATTAGCGTAAACGATTTTTCCTTCTGCAACTGTCGCAGCGTCAGGCGAAACATCAGCTAACTCTGCCCAAAGATATTTAACGTCATCCCAACGGTTCTCACTTCGATAGCAATCCATCAATATAGGGTGGCGTTCTGTTGATTGCGCTAGGGAACGATACTGTTCTAGAGAAAAAGCGGCTTTTGCGTAATCTTTGAGGCGGTAACATATAAGACCATATAACTCTTGTATCTCTGAGACTTTCGGGGCCTTTTTTATTAAAGGTGTAAGTTTTCTCTTTGCTTCTGGAAATTGTTCTTGTTGGAAAAGGGCGTCTGCTTCTCTTAGTCTTTTATAAGCTTTCTGACCTTCTGCTGAACCGAGAATCTTTCGTAATTTAGCGCTTACGTCTTGATTA
>WTHU01000085.1 GCA_011523005.1 Acidimicrobiales bacterium | reverse complement strand
AACATGAAGAAAGAGAACTCTTAGTTGAAGCAGAACTTTCCAACCAGCGTCAAAATAGCATTGCAATAAACAAACAGAAAATAAGACCTATTCGTAATCTAGTGGGCTTAATACCGATGACCATTTTTGGTCCCGATGATTTAACACTCATAAAAGAAGGACCCAGTAACAGACGAACATATATTGACGAACTACTCATTCGAACACATCCAAAACATCTAAAACAACGAACAGATCTTGAGTCAATACTGAAACAACGTAATGCGTTTCTAAAACAGCAAAAGGGATATCTATCAAAGCAAAATCAAAACACTCTCACTGTTTGGAGTGAACAATTCGCAACGCTCAGCAAGCACTGGGGAACAGCTCGACAAGAAACATTAGAAGAAATACAAGACTTAGCTCAGAGAGCTTATGAAAATCTTGTAGGAGGAACAGAAAAACTCGAGATCATTTATAATCCGCAGTGGTTACAAGAAGGATTATTATCTCTTTTGAAGGAAGCAGAAAAAGATGAGATAAGAAGAGGAACTACTTTAATTGGTCCACACCGAGATGATATTGAAATTTACTTAGATGGGATGCCTGCAAGAACACACGCATCCCAAGGAGAGCAGCGTACAATAGCGCTTTCGTTAAGGGTCGCCGGGCATCACCTGCTACATAAAATTCATCAAACTAAACCCCTTTTACTTCTTGACGATGTGTTTTCTGAACTTGATAATGACCGAACAGAGAGACTTCTTCATCTACTGGTTGCCGACCAAACATTTATAACAACGGCAATTCAACCGAAAATCATTCAGCAAAACATGTACCACGAAGTTAAAGAAGGAAAGGTCCTCGTTTCATGACTTGGGAGCCTTTAGAAAGAGAACAGAACCAACCAAAAAAGCTCGATGCTCTTTTAGATTCTCTCCTACACAAACTGAGCGGATCATCACCTCAAGCGATAACTACAATAATTAACAAATGGGATGTAATAGTTGGTGAAAAACTTTCAGAACTAACTCGCCCAACGCACATTAAGAACAAAAAATTACATATTCAAGCTAGTAATGCTGCTATTGCGCAAGAAATAGAATGGCGAGAAGCACAAATTTTAGAAGCTACAAAATCTCATCTTACTCACGAACAGCTTACCGCTCTGAAAGTAACAATAAAGAAAATATGAGCCCATAATTTATAGGCGAAAATGATTAAAATTTAATTATCTATACCCCCTACTGATCTGTGAAAAATGGTAGACTTGTAATTGTGTGATTTAGCGCTCTGACCACGTGTTTTATAGAAAAAATACGGGAAATTTTGAAGTAAATCACCTTAAAAAATTTGGTAGGGAAATTAAATAAAAATGACGCAAACTGCTGACTCATACAGTGCTGAGGACATACAAGTTTTAGAAGGCTTAGAAGCTGTCCGCAAACGCCCAGGTATGTACATTGGCTCAACAGGTCCAACCGGTCTGCATCACCTAGTCTATGAGGTGGTTGACAATGCTGTAGACGAAGCGATGGCAGGACACTGCACTCAAATAGAGGTAGAAATTCTTGAAGATGGCGCCTGTGAAGTACGTGATAACGGAAGAGGAATTCCGGTAGGAACCCACCACCAATATGAAAACTTATCCGCAGCAGAAGTCGTTTTGACTGTTCTTCACGCAGGTGGAAAGTTTGGTGGAGATGGTTACAAGGTGTCCGGTGGCTTACACGGCGTGGGTGTATCCGTTGTTAACGCCTTAAGTTCAAAAGTAGAAGTGGAAATTCAACGTGATGGAAAACTACACTTCATGTCCTTTAAAGACGGTGGTGAACCAGACCAGAAACTTGTTGTAACCGGCGAAACATCAGAGGATACAACTGGAACAACAGTCCGCTTTTGGCCAGACATAAAAATCTTCAAAGAAGGAATAGATTTTCGAGCAAATACATTATTAGAGCGTTTTCAAATGATGGCCTTTCTAAACAAAGGTCTTGAAATAACCTTTATCGATAACCGAAACACTGGGAAGAATAAAAAAACGTCCTATAAATATGATGGCGGTATTAAAGATTTTGTTCAACATGTGAATACATCTAAGGAAGCACTATTTGAAACAGTAGGTTTTTTCCAAGATCAAGATGATGAACAAGAAGTAGAAATAGCCTTCCAATGGAACACAGGTTTCAATTCTGATGGAATTCACTCTTTTGCTAACGGTATTTCAACAACAGAAGGTGGAATGCACGAACAGGGCTTTAGAACCGCATTAACGAGAATAGTTAATAAATATGCCCGTGATAATGGTCAATTAAACAAAAGTGACGATGGGTTACAAGGTGAGGATATACGAGAAGGATTAACTGCAATAATTTCTGTACGTCTCCGCGAACCGCAATTTGAAGGACAAACAAAAAGCAAACTAGGTAATGTCTCAATTAAGTCACTTGTTGAGAAAGCAACCGGTGAACATCTACGTGATTGGCTTGAAGAAAACCCTAAAGAAGCCAAACTAATAACTCAAAAAGCTGTACAAGCAGCACGTGCGCGCATCGCGGCCAGAACAGCACGAGATGCTACAAGGAGAAAATCAGCTCTGGACGGCGCAGGATTGCCAGGTAAGTTAACAGATTGTTCAAGTAAAGACCCTGAAGAATCAGAACTCTATATTGTTGAAGGGAATTCAGCTGGTGGTTCAGCAAAAGATGCACGAGACCCTAGAACCATGGCGATTCTTCCAATTCGGGGAAAGATTTTAAATGTTGAACGCTCTCGAATTGACAAAATGCTGAACAACACCGAAGTTCAAGCATTAATTTCTGCAATTGGCGCTGGTTTCGGAGAAGAATTTGACCTTGAGAAAATTAGATATCACAAAATTGTTTTATTGGCAGATGCTGATGTTGACGGCAGCCACATAAGAACGCTCTTGTTAACTTTTCTTTACCGCCAAATGAAAGAACTTGTATTAAACGGCCATGTTTACATTGCGCAACCCCCTTTATTTTCAACTGAGGTTAAAAAATCAAAAATCTATTTAAAAGATGAACACGCCAGGGAGCTTTTCTTAAAAGAGAACCCTAAACACAAAGCAGACTTTGGGCGATTAAAAGGTTTAGGTGAGATGAACGCCGACGAACTCTGGGATACCACTATGGATCCCGAGAAAAGAACACTTCTTAAAGTCACGGTAGAACAAGCATCCATAGCAGACGAAGTATTTTCAAAATTAATGGGAGAAGATGTCGAAAGCAGAAAAACTTTCATACAAACCAACGCTAAAGATGTTCGGTTTTTAGATATCTGACACAACAAAGGAATTCATGAGCGATATTGACACCTCTGAGGACAATAACCCCCTAGAAGGAGTGGAAGATGTTGAAATACAAGAAGAAATGGAACAATCCTTTCTTGATTATGCCATGTCTGTCATTGTCGCTCGCGCTCTGCCTGATGCAAGAGATGGACTAAAACCCGTCCATCGACGAATACTTTGGGGTATGTACGACACAAATGTAAGGCCAGATAGGTCACATGTAAAATGTGCAACAGTTGTCGGGGAAGTGATGGGTCACTATCACCCTCATGGCGATAGTGCCATTTATGAGGCATTAGTTCGAATGGGTCAACCATTCTCACTTCGGCATCCACTAATTGACCCACATGGGAACTTTGGTTCACCAAATGACCCACCTGCGGCGATGAGATACACAGAAAGTAGATTGTCACAGTTAGCAATGTCGATGTTGGAAGGAATTGACGAAGAAACTATAGATTTCTTAGATAATTTTGATGGGTCATCACAAGAACCCAAAGTACTCCCGGCACGTTTCCCAAATTTATTGGTAAATGGTGGACAGGGGATAGCTGTCGGAATGGCAACAAATATACCTCCCCATAATCTTCAAGAAATATCAGATGCAGCTATTCACCTAATAGATAATCCTGAAGCGACAACAAACGACCTCATGGAATTTGTCAAAGGACCAGATTTTCCTACAGGTGGTGAAATACTTGGACATTCTGGAATACATCAGGCATACAAAACCGGAAGAGGATCAATAAAAGTTAGAGCTAAAGCTGAAATAGTTGAAGGAAAAAAGAACGATCAAATAGTCGTCACTGAAATTCCATATCAAACAAGCGTTGAATCTATTGAAGAGAAAACAGCAGCGTTAGTAGATAAAGGAGAAATTGAAGGAATTCGAACAATACGAAACGAATCAGCAAAAGGGAAAACACGTCTCGTTTTTGAACTCAAAAAAGACGCCCCGTCACTCGTGATATTAAACCAACTGTATAAAGGCACTCCACTGCAAACATCCTTTCCAGTGAATATGGTTGCTCTGGATGATGGCGTGCCCAAAACTATGACCCTTCTTGATGCATTAACTTGTTGGGTTAACCATCAAATAGAAATCGTCACAAGACGAACACAATTCCGTTTAGACAGAGCAGAACATGAATTACATATAAATTCAGGATTGTTAAAAGCAATTGGAATGATTGATGAAATTATTTCTACTATTCGCGAAAGCGATGACCGGTCAATCGCACGAACATCTCTTATGAATGCACCATTTGAATTTAGTGAGATACAAGCAAACCATATTTTAGACATGCAACTTGGAAGATTAACGCGCTTAGGAAGAGACCAAGTAGAAGAAAAAGTTCAAGAGCTCACAACATTAATTACAGAACTCCAAGCAATACTTTCAGATGATAAAGAGCTCAGATATTTAATCATCAATGAATTATCAGAAATCCGTGATGAACATGCAAATGAGCGAAGAACGCAATTAGTGGACGACCCTGGTGACTTCCTTATTGAAGACCTAATAGACGATGAAGACCTTGTCTTTTCACTAAGTTCCGGGGGATACGTCAAAACCGTTTCTAGTGATGAATTTAGAAGCCAAGGAAGAGGAGGAAGGGGAGTAGCAGGGGCTGGCCTAAAGGACGAGGACTTAATTACGACAATTCTGCACACATCAGCACATGCATATCTATTACTCTTCACTAATTTAGGAAAAGTTTATCGTCTGAAAGCTCATCAAATTCCAACTATGAGTCGAACTGCCCGTGGAACTGCAATTGTGAATTTGTTGCAACTAGAAGCAGAAGAAAAAGTAGCGGCGGTGATTGATACACGAGATTATGAAACAAACAGGTTTCTTGTCTTCGCAACAAAACAGGGAAAAGTAAAGAAAACCAAATTTACTGAATATGACAAATCTCGTTCAAAAGGGTTAATAGCAATAAAACTCAACGAAGGAGATGAATTAGTCAGAGTATTACCCACCACAGGAAATGACCATATTTGTTTAGTGAGTAATCAAGGAAAAGTGATGAGGTTTCATGAAGAAGAGGTACGACCTATGGGTAGGTCAGCAGCTGGTGTGAGAGGAATAAAAGTTTCGAACTCTGATGAGGTTGTTGCAGCATGTCTAGCGGAAGAGGGTAAATCATTACTCATTGTGACAGAAAAGGGTTTCGGGAAAAGAACAGACTTCAATAGTTTCAATCCGAAACATAGAGCGGGACAAGGAGTTATTGGAATTAGTCTCTCTCCTGAGAAAGGGCAGGTCGTAGCGAGTCGATCTGTAGGTGAAGATGATGAAGTTTTCATGATTGCTTCAAATGGTGTCATAATCAGAATGAAAGTTAATAGCATTTCAACTCAAGGAAGGTCAGCTACTGGAGTTAAATTAATGTCTGTCGAAAATGACTCCACAGTTGCTGCAATTGCTCCTGTAATTCAAGACGAAGACACTGTAGAAACAGAGAATTAAATACAACTAGAAGAACAGTTCATTGAAGGGTGCCACCACACTGTCCTGTTTCGTAACCTACACTACGAATAATGACGAATATCGATGAGTCAACAACTAACGACCCAGACAACGAAGAACATCATCCGGTGGAGACTCCAACTCCTTCCGATTACTTTGACGATTTAGAACAAAAAGAAAACACTTCCATTTATCCAGACGAAGAAATGTCAGACGTAGAAAATAGATTCTTTGGAAATAGCAAGACAAAACCTCCACTTCAACGTTCAGGGAGAAAAATATCTGTGTTTGAGAAAAGAAGGAGGGTTAAATTACAGGCAAGGCGTGTTAGAAGAATAGTAAGACATATTGAAGTTTGGTCTGTGCTTAAAATCTCTATTCTTTTCTTTGCATGCTTATGGGCTGTCTTTCTCATAGCAGGTTTTATTGTTTGGGGAGTTGCTGAATCATCTGGAACTGTTGACAAACTTGAATCCCTGATTACTGAATTGTTCGCTTTAGACACATTCAATTTTGATGGAAAGCAGATATTTAGAGGTTATGCGTTGGGAGGACTGATTCTAGCTATTGCTGGTTCAACACTGAATGTGCTTATGGTTTTGCTTTTCAACCTTATTAGTGACCTTACTGGTGGTTTACGTGTGACTATGATTGAAGAGGAAAGCGTACGTCCTTCTCCACCTCGCCGCCGGAGACGCATTCCAAGGCAATAAGTATAAATAGGAGTCTTCTTACGAACGAGGTTATTTTGGCTTCTGAACGGTATCGTAGAATTCCGAAAGTGTACAAAGGGCCTATAGCTCAGTTGGTTAGAGCGCACCCCTGATAAGGGTGAGGTCGTTGGTTCAACTCCAACTAGGCCCACTGACAACATTGGACTTGACAATTATCGGTAAGTTTCAAAGAATTAGTTCTAGCGTATGAGTCGGGAGAGTTATGAGACAACTGATTAGGGTTTTAATAGCACTATTTGGCGCTGTTGCAATCTCCATTATTGTGAAATCAAAAGAAGCTGGAAATGTCCCACTGCAAAGTGGTGGGTGGCGAGAATTAGAAACTGACTAAAGCATAATTATTATGATAGGCATTCTGGGTTTGGGAGCAGTGGGCTCACAACTTCTTCAGCGACTGAATACATCGATTCCGTATGTTCCTCTATTTGTAAGTGGACCTGATCGAAAAAAAGTCTCTCATCTAATGACTCGCAAAAATTCAATTAATTTTTGTATTAACAATGAAAAATTAGAAGATCAGCACATCCAACTTTTAGTAATATCTTGTTCATCTGGTCATCACTTACAAACTGCACAACGAGCGATTAAAAACGGAATTTCCGTAATATCAACATCAAATAAAGTCAGCGATGTTGTTGGACTATTAAAATTAGAAGACCTAGCAAAAGCGAATAATGCAATGATTGTGGCAGGTGCGGCGTTTGCCCCAGGGCTAACTTGTGCGTTGGTAGACTTTGCGTCAAAAGAACTGGACTCTGTAGACGAAATCCATATTGCCAAAGATGGTACAGGTGGACCCGCATGTGCAAAGCAACACCACAGAGCCATGAAGAGACCTTCAATAGAATGGTGTGACGGTCAATGGGTTCGGCGGCCTGGCGGTTCTGGCCGGGAACTCGTTTGGTTTCCTGAACCTATCGCTGGAGCAGATTGTTATAGGGCAGCATTACCCGATCCAATACTCTTGCACCAAATATTCCCATCAGCTTCAAGAATTACTGCTCGCGTATCTGCATCACGACAAGATAGGTTTACATCTTGGCTACCTATGTTAACTCCTCCACATCGCGACGGGGGAGTAGGAGCTGTACGCGTTGAAATTAGAGGACGACTAGAAAATCATAGAGTCACAAAAGTAATAGGGGCAGTCAGTTCCCCATCAACTGCGTCAGCGATCGTAACCGAGGTGCTATGCGAAATGTTTGTGAAGGAAGAGCTCAATAATCAAGTCGGAGGAGTTGCTTCAGTATGCGATTCAACTGTTTTTTTGCAACAAATAAAGAAAAAAGGAATACGTGTCGTTGAATTTGATGGCATTCCCGAAGAAAAAAATTAACTATTCAAGAGGGTTAGCAAATCATCATGAATTAAGCCGTTTGTCGCTACCCATCCAATCTTGTCTTCAAGTTCAGTTTTTCCATCCCATGAAGAGATCCGTCCCCCACTTTCTGGGATAATTGTTAACATAGGAGCCACATCATACGTATATAGAGG
>WTHU01000016.1 GCA_011523005.1 Acidimicrobiales bacterium | reverse complement strand
TTTAACTCAAGTACGTATGAAATTTCAGGATCAGGGTTTTTGCCGAATTCAACAGTAGAACTTTACGTTTATTCAGACCCGTATCTTCTCGACGTTTTAGACACTAATGCCGATGGTGAATTTGTAAGCAGTCTTTCACTGCCTACTGACCTTGACCCTGGGTGGCATAGATTCGAAGTTGTTGGCATAGGGTCTGATAACACTGAACGAAAGATTGAGTATTCTTTCAGCTTGGTCGATCGTAGCAATCCTAATCTTTTCCAAGAAAAGGGGATGTTTGATGATACTGAGGGGTCTGCGAAAACTATTGGTGGGTTAGCTGCGGTGGCGGCTGCAGTAGCTGCGGCTGGTGCGGCTGGGGCGGCAGCGGGTGGAAGCGCAGGTGGTTCATCTGGAAGTAATTCACCTACTCCAACAGCTCACAGGATAGCGATAACTGCAGCTCGAGGAGCGTCTGCTCGTTTTAGCTCTAGTTCTTCCTCAGACAACGTCACAGATGATGACATTGAATCATTAGAAACGGGTCACGATACGTTCCTGAGTGAGGATGAAGCTTGGGGCGATAAATTATCGCTATGGACTAAAAGATCCATGACAGCCTTAGATTTATGGTGGACAAAAGCAACCATTGCTTCAGCTCGGTTCTCTCCATTTATATCTAAAACATTTAATGACGGGTCATACCTTCGCTCAGGAGCAGGATCACTTTGGGGGCTCTTACCTATTTCTTCAATACTATTTTCACTTTGGGCATTATTTACAAGTGTCGGACCAGTCGGTGAACCCGGATCAGCGGGGCTAACTGCCGTTATGGTACTTGGCGTATTTGATATTTTTTCTGGGTTGATTGGCATCAGCATAATTATTCTGGGTTACCTACTAGTTGAAGCTTCAAATAATGACATAGGGGCACTTGCAGATATCCGTTTTGCGTTTGGATTATTTTCATTGGCTTGTGGACCCGCAATCTTAGCAACAAGTATTCGCACAATTCGAAAGCCAGCAGCGAGAAGAAGAATTGATTGGTGGGACCGAATTGTTGACCTGACTGTTGGAACGTTCATCGCTGGATGGATGACTCTTATCCTGATCGCAGTATTGACTCAATATGCAAGTATTGGTTTAAAGTTTGAGACAGATAGTAATAAAGTGGCTATCGGCATTGCCCTAGCTTTTGTGGGAAGAGTTGTTCTAGAGGAAATCGTGGCCCGGAATTTTACTGGTCGACTTAACCGCCTGAACCCCACTGCTGTTCCGGATCAGGAATCTGGGATGAAATGGACTGCCATAGTGATGAGGGCAATAGTTACCGTATTTTTATCGGTGGCATTTATTGGTAATTGTTGGCAATTATGGGTAGGCGTTTTATTATTTAGCCTTCCGTCAATCATTAATGAGTTTCAGGATCGCTTTCCTACTAAACCGAAGATAAATCGGTATATCCCTCAACAGACACCAACCTTGACGATTGTTGAAATTTGTATTGTTGGGATTCTTAGTATTTTGCTTGCGACGATTGGAGCTGGGCCTTCTATGATCCGGACGGGCTTCATGCTTTTCGCCATACCGCCAATTGGGCTTGCTATTACGAATGCTATTGGCAGGGAAACGGCTAGCGGTCAAGGCACATGGTACTTAGATCCGCAATTCACACGCTGGTACCGTGTCGGAGGATTCGTAGTTTTGCTGGTACTTGTTTACTTGTCAGAGGTCTTTGGTAGTTATCTACCATTGTTCGTGTAGCGCGGAAGGAGGGGGATTCGAACCCCCGGGACCCGCGAAGGCCCGCTGGTTTTCAAGACCAGTGCATTCGTCCGCTCTGCCATCCTTCCACGTTTGAGGTTATCGGACCTGAGGAAATAATGTTGTTCTTGTGTACAGATTCTCAAACTGTTATCTTGCGTGTACGATAAAAACATGAATGGAGAGGTGGCCGAGTCTGGTTGAAGGCGCTTCCCTGCTAAGGAAGTAACGGGGTAACCCCCTGTTCGAGGGTTCGAATCCCTCTCTCTCCGCAAAATAAACCAAAACAAATTAAGCGAGTGATAGATGAAGGATTAGGGGTACAATCTAACCCTTACATATAAGGTTTAGCGCTCGTGGCTCAATTGGATAGAGCATCTGACTACGGATCAGAAGGTTGGGGGTTCGAGTCCCTCCGAGCGCGCTACACATACTCG
>WTHU01000056.1 GCA_011523005.1 Acidimicrobiales bacterium | reverse complement strand
GTACACGGCAAACTTAAATCAGAAATTAGATCTCATCGCTGATGGGACTCTTGTTCGCGATGATTTCTTGAACGATTGGTACTTTGAAACAAGTGGATGGAAATCAGAAGTTGATAATGTTCAAAACCAAATTGATAAAGAAAACTTGAACTCCAAATACAATAATAAAACCGGATGGTCATCAAAAATTGAACTTATCCTAAACCAAATCAAAGTTGACCTACCTCGGATTCGCCACGAAGCTGCGCATTCAATTGGGCATGATCAAGAAACTAGCCAGTACATTTTTGCACGTTTTGCAAACCAGAAGCCTTACGTGCAAATTTCAGTTGATGGCGAAACAGCTTCTCTACCCCCAACGCTGCCCCTTGATGAGCTGACAACAAAGAAAGCCAAAGACCTTATTGACCTCGCATCACAACCAGATACTGTCCTTGGATGGGTCAATAGAGAAAAAGCTATTGAAATAACTGCAACAACTCAGATCGAGAGAATTCTTGGATATGACCCCTCCAAAGGTTTGCCTGTCTACCTTCGAAACGGATCATTTGGCGAATATGTATCGCTAGGCGATTTCCCTAAGTGGCCACCTATGTCATCAAAAGAAGGTCGCCTGATGAAACAACCACATCATCTAAAAGTCATCAAAGTTGCTTGCGCATATCTTCAAGCAGCAGCAAATCCAGATGATGACAATGCTATAAAAATAATCTTGAACGAACCGAAGCGCGGAATAGGAAAAAAATCCATTGAAAATATTGAACACATTGCTGCGAACGAAGCGATTTCGTTTAAAGAGGCCCTAGCTCAGCAAAAACTCCTCCAAGATAAACCCGCTAAAGCAGTAAGAAAACTCATCAAGAACCTAAATTCCTGGGAAACAAATAATATTGATGAACCTGTGGGTTTCCGTTTGCGAGAATTATTGATCGATGCCGGTTACTGGAAACAGATTTCAAGAATGGATAAAGCAGAGGACAAGATAAAAATCCTAGAGAATTTATTAGCCACCCTCAATGAGTTCTCAACCATAGAGAACATCCTGAAGACACTAACAGAACGCCAAGAATTAAAAGACGCACCAAAACCCAAGACAGCTTCACTACTTGAGAAGATGTCAGCTGAAAATATTACAATAGAAGATGCAATTAATGTTCTAAGTCTTCCCAGAGAACTGCCAATACAAGAAACAATCACTATTGAAATAGATCCGCCGCCTAAAAAAGGTGAAGCTACATTCAAACTTCTAAAAGATGAGATGATCACAGTGCACAACGGCCCCTTTGGCCCATATATTCGAATCGAGGGAGATGACTGCGGCGTCCAAACACGAAGCATCAGCGAGGACGACATTTTCTCAATTGACCTTGATGGTTGTATATCTCTGCTTGCAACTCCGAAGAAATTTCAACGTCGTCAAACAAAGACCATTATTTTGAAAGACAATGATGGAAAACCTGCCATTGATAGCGTCTCAGGCAAACCGATAGAAGTTAAAACAGGAAAATTTGGACCATATGTCACCGATGGCACCACGAACGCAAGTCTACAACTCGGAGATTCCATAGAACAGATCACAAGCGAGCGGGCAAAGGAATTATTAGCCGATCGGCGTGCCCAACAAAACTAGATACTTTTCATACACAACATGATCAAGCATCATTAAGACGGTACTCTGTGGTCGTGGAAAATGGTTCATCAAACTCTCAGCGATATGGAGATCGCGTCGCCGATTATCAAAGAGTTGCCGCGACACAATGGGTTGAGAAGGTCTTTGGAAGCTACCAGTATTTTCGACTTTGGCTAGTTCAGTTAGTTGGATCATTGGGCGACTGGTTGGGGTTCCTAGCCATAGCTGCAGCAGCAACAGAATTAGGAGGGGGAACACCAGAAACAGCAGTCGGATTTGTTTTCACCGCAAGAATCATCCCGGGTTTATTCCTTGCCCCACTAGCAGGAGTTTTAGTCGATAGATGGAATAGGAAAAAAGTCATGATCTTATGCGATTTAGGTCGAGTCGCTATTCTGCTTTTACTTCCATTCGCAACAACCGTCTGGCACCTCGTACTAGCGTCATTCGCATTAGAAATCTTCACTCTCCTTTGGATTCCTGCCAAAGACTCCGTTGTACCTAGCATTGTTCCTGAAGAAAGTCTCACAACAGTAAATTCACTACAAATGGCAGCCACATATGGAACAGTTCCAATAGCTGCGAGCTTATTTATATTTCTTGGGAGATTTGCAGACAAAGTAGAAACGTGGCCCGGAGCAGAAAGCATTAACGCTGATCAGATAGGTTTAGGCTTCTATGCTGACTCGTTAACATTTCTCTTCTCAGCAGTAATGATTTACTTCATTTCTATTCCACACAGAACATCAAAAGAAGTTGTCAAAGATAAGAAAAAACCAAAGCTAGATCTGAAATCAACAATTGACGAATTACGAGAGGGATGGGAATTCATATTTGTAAATCCGGTCGTACGAGCAGTATGCGCAGCTTTGGGTGCTGGTCTTATTGGTGGCGGGATGCTCATCCCGTTGGGACCAATTTTTGCTAAGGACGTTTTAGGCGAAAATCCAGCAGACGGGATGTCAGTACTCCAAACAGCTCTTGGAATAGGAGTCGCTATAGGAGTAGCTTTTATTGCCTTGTCGCGACAACGAATAAGTCAAGTACGACTGTTTGTCGTTTCAGTATTTGGTGCGGGAATATCACTTTTTTTTGCTACATCGATGTCAGGGCTTTGGCCCGCAGCCTCACTTATCGGCCTACTCGGTGTTTTCGCTGGAGCAATTTATGTCCTAGGGTTCACGCTTCTTCAAATAAGTGTTTCTGAAAACTTGCGAGGGAGGATATTCTCTGCGGTTTATACCATTGTCAGACTCTCTTTAATTATCGCAATGTCAGTAGGTCCCTTTGTTGCAGCTACTTTCAATGGTCTATCCGAAGAGTTCTTTGAGAAAAGAATCACTATCTTTGGATGGGAAATATTTGTACCTGGTGTTCGTGTGACGCTGTGGCTAGCATCGCTTATCATCATTGGTGCAGGCTTTTTAGCTCTGACATCAGTCCGCAACATATTAATTGACAACCCAGAAAAACAAACAGAGGAGAGTCCGAAAAGTGAAAGCTAAGTTTATTGCTTTTGAAGGCGGAGATGCGAGCGGAAAAACAACACAAGCAGAGCGCGTTGCAGCAAAAATAAGCGCTGCATTCACCAGAGAGCCAGGAGGAACGCCAGTTGGGGAATCACTACGATCTATACTCCTAAACCCGATATCGCCTCTTGCACTAAGAACAGAAGCTCTTCTCATGGCAGCTTCCCGAGCACAACTTGTCCAGGAGTTAATCAATCCGACGTTAGCTAAAGGGCAGCACGTCGTCACTGATAGGTACATTGCCTCTTCACTGGCATATCAAGGCTATGCGAGTGGTTTACCAATAGATGAGGTTCTGCACTTATCTCTCTTTGCTACTAAAGAATTAACTCCTGATTTAACCATCTTGATAGATCTCCCAGTCGAAGAATCCCTTAAACGTCGAGGAAAGAGTCCGGACAGATTTGAACAAGAAAACATTGATTTCCATAAAAGAGTTAGAAAAGGATATTTAGAAATGGCTCAAACCAACAATGATGAGTGGGTCATAATAGACGGAACGAAAAGTCAAGAGAATGTAGCAAAAGATGTTGATCAGGCGATCTATGACAGGCTTCAACTTCCATAAGAAAAGGATGAAATGAGTCCAGAAGACCTATTCCAGGATGTAATAGATCAAGATTCCGCTGTCGCCCAGCTACGTAAGTCCTCTCAAAACCCTGTTCATGCCTATTTGTTTGTGGGTCCAAAAGGCTCCTGTAAATGGGACGCCGCAAAAGCTTTCGCAGCGATGATCATGAATCATACTAATCCTGACCACAGTGAAGAACGGACAATGAATTTAATACGAAAGGGTGAGCACCCAGACCTAATCAGGGTCGAACCAACTGGCAATCAATATAGAGATGATGACGTGCAGGAGATCATCAATGAAGCATCAAGGTCGCCGATTGAAGGAACGAAAAAAATAATAGTCGCAAACCGTTTTCACACTGCCAATGAAACTGCTGTTGGTCGTCTTCTCAAAACTCTTGAGGAGCCACCGGAGTCAGTGATCATAATTCTCCTCTCAGAAATAGTTCCCAAAAACCAAATAACGATTGCGTCTCGATGCCAGCAAGTTCAATTCAATCAAATTTCTGATTCAAAGATGAATGCCTGGTTAACTCAGTACGTTCAAGATCCTCAAACTATCCAACTATTAATCACCGCTGCCAGGGGAGATATTGATAGAGCTAACGATTTAATAGCTGACCCCAATATTTCCTACCGTTACGAATTGTGGAAACGCACATTAGAGAACCTTAAGCCAGAAGGATATGCAATAACGGCCTCCGTGAACGAAATCCAAAAGGCAATTGATGATGCACAAGAAATACTTGCTGAAAAACATGACCGGGAGATAAAAGATCTACTTGATGATGAAAAGCAGTTAGGCATTAAAACTGGTGTTAGAAATCAACTTGAAGCTAACCATAAACGAGAAATAAGACGGTTCAGAACTGATGAACTTGAGTTCGGATTCTCGATATTTGCAACTATGTTTCAAGAAAAAATCCGTCTAAATCCTGATGAAGGAAGCCTTCGTGCAGTAAACATAATCAAAAAAGCAAATGGAGTAATGAAACGTAACGCTAATGAGAAGCTTCTTTTGACCTCACTTTTGATCTCTTTATCTGAATTAAATTAAATGATTGCCACAGCGCAGGTCACTAGTACACTCTACGTTGCAAGATTACAGTTCCGCCCGGGTAGCTCAGTTGGCAGAGCGATTCACTCGTAATGAATAGGTCAGGGGTTCGATTCCCCTCTCGGGCTCAAAAGTTCAATCAATAATTCAATACGGTATAACCAGTACTTTTAGATAAACTACAGATATGGCAGACCAGAATGAATTCGTTGAGAATGCAATGCCTTATATGGATCAACTCTATTCACACGCCTTGCGCCTCGCTAAAAACCCTGCTGATGCTGAAGACTTAGTTCAAGAAACATACCTTAAAGGTTATAAAGCATTTGAAAGCTTCAACGAAGGAACCAATCTAAGAGCGTGGTTATTCCGCATCCTAACTAATAGCTTTATTAACACTTACCGAAAAAAACAAAGAAGCTTCGATGAACATGAAGTTGAAGATATAGAGTCTGCTTACCTATCAACTAATTTAGATACTTCTTCAAGTCGTCAACTTGGTATTAGTGCCGAGGATGCGCTTTTTGAAAGACTTACTGATGATGAAATTCAGATAGCTGTAGATTCTCTTCCGAGTAGTTACAAACAAGTAGTTCTGCTTGCAGATGTTCAAGGATTTTCTTATAAAGAAATCGCTGAAATCTTGGAAATTCCTGATGGTACTGTAATGTCGCGGTTACACCGAGCAAGAGCAAAGCTCAAAGATCAGTTATTAGACTACATGACGTCAAGACGGTTGATTTATCAAAACAATGAAAATAATTCTGAAGAATTAGAAACTGCAGGGGCAAAATCAAATGACCGATAATCTGAACCTGCCGCCAAATAGTAGCTCTGGACTTTCGCGGAAAAGTAGTGAATTGCGAAAGTTTATTGAGTTGCCACCGGAACACAAGTGCGAAGACTCGGAGCAACTTATCATGCGAGTCCTAGATGGCGTTCCTAATCCATCAGTCATACAATCTGTCAGAAACCATTTTGGTATGTGCATACAATGCACAAATGCATTTGAAATAGAGATCCGTTTCAAGTTAGCGATGGCACAGAAAGATACGGTGAAAGCCCCTCCAGCTTTGCAATTAAAGATAAGCGAAACTCTCCAAAGAATTGATCTTGGAGAAATCGGTATCGGAGATCTTTAATAAACCCAAATATTTTTATGTTCTCTATGTTTAAGGTGTCAGTCAACACTGATTTGGGAGTACGATCTTTATATGCAAATTTTAGCTGCGGAATGGCATTGGTGGTTAGCGGTAGTTCTAACTCCCGCTACTGTGTTGACAGTCCTAGCTGTTATAGGTGGATATTTCGTTAAAGTCGTTCGACCCAAGTATCCACCAAAGTATAAGAAACCAAATCCGGAACTGTAACGTGGCCGATACATCGGTCGATTGGGAATTAGCACGGCAGGTTGCAACAAAAATCGGGGACCGAAATAGTGCTGTATCTTCCTATCATTACGCAACTTTATCCCCGGATTTTGAACGATTTACTGCCCAAGCAGAGGAACTCGTAGCAGAGACAACTGGTTTAGTATCGCAAATGGGAAACGCTCGCGGCAGAGTGGCGGACAGGCCAATGTGGATTGATGCAAATATCGATTCATTTCAACGTTTACTCAAACCACTATCAAAAAAATTAGTAAATTCTGATACTTCATTACTCAAAGAATTCGGTTCAAAAGCTAGTGGCGCAGAAATGGGGATGCTACTTGGGTGGATGTCCGGAAGAGTACTTGGCCAATATGACCTGCTTATCATCGAAGACGAGAATCCTGAAGACCAAGACATCGTCTACTATGTCGGTCCTAACGTATTGGCTATCGAAAAGAAATATGGTTTTCCTCCAGAAGAATTTCGTCTTTGGTTAGCTCTCCACGAGTGTACACATAGGGCTCAATTCACTGGTGTTCCATGGTTAAGGGATCATTTTCTTGGCTTAGTTAATAAAACATTAGAGGCAGTCGATCCCGATCCAGAGATGTTGCGTGATGCTGCGAAAAGAATAATTGAAGCAAAGAAAACTGGTGAAGATATTTTTGAAGATGGAGGGCTGCCGACCTTATTTACCACCCCCGAACAGCGCGAGACGCTAAATCAAATCTCTGGAATGATGAGTTTACTTGAAGGCCATGGAGACGTAACTATGGACCGTGCAGGCGCTGGTCATGTAACTAATGCTGATGTTTTCGCAAAGACATTCCGAGCTAGACGAAACTCAGCGAAAGGCTTTACTAGAATATTCCAAAAGATCGCTGGCTTTGAAGCGAAACTTAACCAATACCAAGCAGGGGAAAATTTCATTGAAGAAGTTGAAGCTGCAGGTGGGACTGAACTTCTTGACAGGGCATGGGAAAAACCGGAGAATCTTCCTAACCTTGACGAGATCAAATCTCCAGAGGCATGGGTCAATAGAATCAATAATCAATAAATTATTGGCGTTCCTTACAAAAATACTTAAAGATGTCCATTGTGATCAGTGACCTATTGAATCGTTGTACTTTCCCAGAAGGTCCCCTAGAGTGCGCAGTCTCTGGAGGAGCTGACTCTATGGCGCTTTTGGTACTAGCTACTCAAGTCAGCTCTGAAGTGAAAGCGATCCATGTTGATCATGGGATAAGAAAGAATTCTGATGCAGAAGCAGATTTCGTATTCCAAACCGCACAATCACTCGGAGCGACTTTTGAATCTGTAGCAATTGAAGTACAACCAGGCCCGAATCTTGAAGCTAGAGCAAGAAAAGCACGATATTCGGTCCTCCCCGAAAATGTACTCACAGGACACACAGCAGATGATCAAGCAGAAACTATTTTGTTAGCTCTAATTCGTGGAAGTGCCTGGCATGGTCTTTCAGGTATCCGCCCATCACTTCAGCGGCCTATTTTAAAACTAAGAAGACTAGAAACTGAAGCAGTCTGTCAAAAATTCAACATTAATTATTTCAAAGATCCTTCAAACGAAGACCTACTCTTCCGCCGTAATCAAATCAGGCATCAAATCCTCCCGCTTTTGAACTCCATCTCAGACAGAGATCTTGTTCCAATCCTTGAAAGGCAAGCAGACATATTGAGATCAGGAGCCGATTTTCTCAAAGCTGAATCAGAAAAGGTCAACCCTACAAATTGTGATGAGTTATCAGAAGCTCACACGGCAGTTGCAAGAGAATCAATTCGGAATTGGATATGGGAGAATCGGGATGATGACCACCCACCGGACATTGCAACTATTGACCGGGTTCTCGCAGTTGCTTCTCTGGAAATACGCTCCACCGATATTGGATCCGGATGGAGAGTAGAACGAACCAATCGAGTTCTAAGGATTGTTCCGCCAAAAGAAATCTAAGAGATGCACAACTCAGTTCAATATCTGGGTTAGTGTGCCGACGTTATGAATGATCAACTAAAACCTCCAGGACAAATCCTGCTCAGTGAGCAACAAATAGAAAACCGAATAAAAGAACTCGGACAACAAATCACAAATGACTATGAAAACAAAGCTCCTTTGTTAATTGGAGTCCTAAAAGGCGCTTTCATATATATGGCAGATCTTGCTCGCGCAATCTCACTACCTATTGAGTTTGATTTCATGGCAGTGTCTTCCTATGGAAATGCTACAAAAACTAGTGGGGTTGTTCGAATAGTCAAAGATCTTGACATAGATCTAAGCGGACGAGATGTCATCGTTGTCGAAGACATTATTGACAGTGGACTTACACTCAATTACTTAAGAAAAAACCTTGAATCTAGAGGTCCAACGTCACTTGAAGTTTGCGCACTACTCGTTCGGTCCGGGCGGCAAGTTGGTGAATTAGGGCTGAAATACGTTGGTTTTGAAATTCCTCCGGATTTCGTAATTGGCTATGGGCTTGATGTAGCAGAAAAGTATAGAAACCTTCCAGATCTTTGGAGTTATGATCCATCTCTGGATTAAAAACTGTCAAGTGTCTAAAAATCTTGCATAAGATACCAATATCAGGGGTGGAACAGCTCACACAGGTACTAAGATTCTGTGAGGGCTAAACCTAACAGGAGAAACAGTTGCGCCAGCTAAATATGAGAGGGAAATGGGCTGAAGGTATACAGCCACGAAACCTCATTTGGATCATTACAGATCGGCTAGCAGTATGTGAACGACCCGGAGGATATGGTCCGCAACATAGAAAAGTGAGACGTGTTGAAGAGCTAATTTGGATACGACGAAATGACTTTAAAAGAGTTATTTCGATAATTCCAGCAAATCATAATCTTCATAACTATGAAGAATTTGACATTGAATGCGTCCACCGTCCCGTAACTATAGGCGGTCACTTAAATACAGTCTTAAGTGTCTTGTACTCTGACCTCAATAAATTGATAAAGAATAATGAACGATTGCTTCTTCATCATGAAGAAGTTGGAGATACTGTGGGCGGAACTCTTGCAGGTTATCTTGTTTGGAATGGGTTTATTGAATCTGTTCCTGAAGCAATAACCAAAATGGAAAAGACGCTAAAGCGTGTTATAGGACCGACAGGTAGGGAAATAGCATCTGCCTCAACGGATTTACCGACTCCAGAAGAAATGGTTGCATTAGATGAAGAAAGATTAGCTGAACTAGAAGCTATCCAAGCTGAAGAGCAAATCGTAGAATAATTTCGCAATGGGACGTGCATTTCTTGGACTGGGTTCAAACCTTGGAGAAAAGGAAATCTTCCTAAGGGAAGCTGTAGATTCTTTTCAAAACCTCAAAGCAGTATCAGGGATTTACGAAACTGAACCAGTAGGTGGACCGGATCAGGATTCGTATTTAAACATAGTTATTGAACTCGACACTGATCTTGGAGCCCGAGAACTTTTAGAACATGCTCAAATGCTTGAGAAAAGAGCTAACCGTAAACGAGAAATTCGGTGGGGACCAAGAACGCTGGATGTTGATGTTCTTTGGGTAGAAGGCGAAAAAGTGAATGAACCTGACCTTATAGTTCCGCATCCGAGAATGAAAGAAAGAGCTTTCGTAATGATTCCATTAGGTGAATTAGAGCCCCAGTTTTTAGAAGATTGGAATGACCCTAAAGAAGGCGAAGTTCACCGATTGAGTGACTGGTGAAACCTCCTACCGTAAGAATAATAGGGCCGGGTAAAGCAGGCCTAAGCTTTGCTTCAGCACTTCATTCAATTGGTTGGGATGTAAGGCCGCCACTGGGAAAAGAAGATGACATCAGCAATCTTGAAACAGATCTTGACTTTATCCTGATCACGACTCCTGATCACGAAATTCGATCTGTTGCTCAAAATCTAAACCAAACGAAAGCCACTGTTGCCCACATATCAGGAGTTACCGGACTCAGTTCTTTACTCCCGCATACTAAGCGAGCTTCCTTGCATCCGCTTGTGTCAATGCCAACACCGGAAATAGGAAAACAGAGGCTTCTTGAAAACACCTGGTTCGCAATTGATGGAGATCCTCACATAGAACTCATAGTTGACGCATTAGGCGGCCAAAGATTTTACGTAACTGATGAACTCAGACCTCTCTACCATGCAACAGCGTGCATTGCGTCAAATCACCTAGTTGTATTAATGGCTCAAGTCGCGAGGCTGTCCAATGAACTAAACATCCCTTTTGACCCCTTTCTAAAACTTTCAGCCAACACTCTAGAGGGCTTATCTGAACTACAACCAGATGAGGCCTTAACTGGTCCTGCAGCAAGAGGTGATGATGATACCGTCGAAACCCATCTAGAATCCCTCCCCCAAGCGGAAAGATACTTATATGAATGCTTGTTACAAGGAGCGAAAGATATCACAAACCAATCTATTATTAATGAGAGCGAATAGATATGGACATACTAACTGAAACAAAACATCTACAGAATCGTCTAGATGACCTCCGAAATAGTCAAATGTCAATAGGTTTGGTTCCTACCATGGGGTATCTTCACGATGGGCATCTCTCGCTTATTCGTAAGGCTAGATCTGAAAATGATGCTGTTGTAACGACAATTTTCGTGAATCCACTCCAATTCGCAGAAACAGAAGACTTGGATACTTATCCGACAGACATAGAGAAGGACACTTTTCTTGCTAGTGAGGCGGGCACTGATCTTTTATTTACTCCAACCAACGAAGAAATGTTTTGTGACGATGTCCTAACTACCGTTTCTGTCCAAGAGATCTCAACTGTCCTTGAAGGCGTTTCACGCCCAACTCATTTCTCAGGTGTTGCGACCATTGTTGCAAAGCTTTTTAATATTGTTGGAGTTTGCTCAGCTTATTTCGGCGAAAAGGATTGGCAACAGATACAAGTAATTAAGCGGATGGCACAAGATTTGTCATACCGAGTTGAGATAAAAGGGTGTCCAATTATCAGAGAAAAAGACGGCCTTGCTATGTCGAGCAGAAATGTTTATCTGACTAAAGAGCAACGAAAACAAGCTTCGCATATACCAGAATCTTTATTGAAAGCGCATGAGAAAATTAAAGATGGAGAGAGACAATCATCAGTTATCAAGGGAATCATCTCTGAACGGCTAGACAGGTCATCTGCAATTGATATTGATTATGTGGAGTTAGTTAACGGAGAAAATCTTTCAATAACAGATCAAATAGATGAGAAAACAAGAGTATTAGTTGCTGTAAGAATAGGTGCAGCACGACTCATAGATAATATGAATGCGTTAGAGGGACTTAATCTTTAACTTACTCATTTAAATCCCTGAAATACCGTAAAGTCCCTGCGAAACTTAGAAAACATGAATACACCGTACAAATATGAGAGAACAGAAACAGTTGAGGAATTAATTTCCGAGTACTCATCCATTCCCGATGGAACTGGGTCAGGCGTTCATGTCTCAATCGCTGGAAGAATCATGCAAAGACGTGACCAAGGAAAAGTTGTCTTTGGGAACTTACAAGACAGCTCAGGAAGGATCCAACTCTTTGCTCCCTCAAAGTCAACACCAGACTTCCAAGCATTTTCAGCTCTAAACATCGGCGACTGGATTGGCGTCAAAGGTGAGGTCATGAAAACTAAACGCGGAGAACTCTCAGTAAAAGTTGAACAATGGGAAATTCTTGCTGAAACTAAGAGGTCATTTCCAGATAAATGGCATGGAATAAGTGACCCTGACACACGATATCGACAACGCTATGTCGATATGTGGGTAACAGAAGGAGCTAAAAGAGCCTTTATTCTACGAAGCAAACTCATCTCAAAAACTAGAAAATGGCTAGAAGAAAAAGAATTCATGGAGGTTGAGACTCCTGTATTCCACCCCATTCCGGGAGGGGCACTTGCCAAGCCATTCATAACTCATCACAACGCATTAGATACAGAATTATACCTCCGCATAGCCCCAGAGCTTTATCTAAAGAGGCTAGTAGTTGGTGGTTTTGAAAAAGTATTTGAGATAGCGAGGGTATTTCGTAATGAAGGAATCTCCAGTAGACATAATCCCGAATTTACGATGTTGGAACTCTATGAAGCTTACGCCGACTGGAATGACATTATGGAACTCGCTGAAAATCTCATCGAGCATCTAGCTGTGGAACTTACTGGATCTTCAACAGTTTCTTTTGACGGGAAAGATATCGATCTATCTGCACCATGGAGAAGGGCATCAATGCTTGAGTTGATCCTAGAACAGACTGGTCATGCTATTTCCTTGGAAACGCCGATAGATGAATTACGAGCTTTGTGCAAACAATATGATATTGAAGTCCAATCCTCATATGGGCCTGGGAAACTAATTCTTGAACTTTATGAGAAAACAGTAGAGCCCAATCTTTGGAATCCCTGTTTTGTAACAGAATACCCCAAAGAAGTTTCACCTTTGTCTCGAGACCACCGAGATAAAGATGGTCTAACTGAACGATTCGAAGGAATTATTGCGGGACGAGAAATCCTCAACGGATTTTCTGAGTTGGTTGATTCAGAAGAACAAATGGAACGATTTAAAGATCAATTAGAAAAGGGTCAATCTGGGGATGAAGAGGCTATGGGAGTCGATACCGATTACATACGTGCCCTTGAGTTTGGTTTACCGCCAACAGGAGGAATTGGAATAGGAATCGACCGCTTGGTGATGATGCTGGCAGATGTTCAGACGATCAGGGATGTCGTTCTCTTCCCAACACTTCGACCAGAACAGTAGATCACTGTTCTTAAGAGGCTGCTACTGATGCAGCCCATCAAGTCCAGTAGATGAAGCCCTATTTATAAGGTGTTCAGTGGCTGCATTCAAAGCTGTCGTAGCTTCCGAGTCAGGAAGACAATCCAGTGAGGATACAGCTTGACTCGTCCAATACTTTGCCCTTGAGAGCGCATCAGCCACGCCACCACTTTTTCTAATTAAATCACGAGCCCTATCTCTTTCAGCAAGTGAAATCTCATTTCCAAGCAAAGTCTCTAATTCATCTCCATATTTCGTGGAGAACGCTGCTATGACTGGAAGAGTGTAGACCCCCTCAATGAGGTCATTCCCTGACGGTTTGCCAAGTTCCTCATCAGTAGCAGTCAAATCAAGAATGTCGTCTATGATCTGAAATGCCATTCCATACGAATGACCAAATGCACTAATGGCATCAATATTTTCACGAGATAACTCAGCAGTTAAACCACCAATTTTACAAGCTGTGGCTAAGAGCGAAGCTGTCTTTCCAGATATGGACCTTTCGTAAGAATCTAGCGATCGATCAATCTTGAATGTTGACTGAAGTTCTAGAATCTGGCCTTCGCAAAGCTCTCCGATTGTTTTTGCCAAAAGCCCTGCGACTTCAGTCCCTAATGAAGCAGCTATTTCGGATGCCCGTGCAAGAAGAAAATCCCCAGCTAAAATTGCCGTTAAGTTACCCCATAAAGCATTCACAGATGGAACAGTTCTTCGTAACTCAGCTTCATCCATTACATCGTCGTGATAAAGAGAGCCAAGATGAACCAGCTCAACGGCAACTCCCCCCAAGAGGACTGATCGTGATACGTTTTCAGCAATTGTTGTTTCCACACCACTCGCTGCAATCGCAAAACCAGGACGAACGCGCTTACCACCAGCAGTTATAAGGTGGCTGGCGATTTCAGTTAGGTAATCGTTTTCGGCGACAACTGAGTCAACAAGTATTTGCTCTAAACGTGATAGGTCATCTTCCAAGGTTGGAAGAACAGAGAGTGACTTAACGAGTGCCATAAATTAAAGTCTAAGCGTGACAAATCTCATAGACACCTAGAAATGCCGTATGGCACATCTAACTCATTCCTAATGAGTGACCTCATATAATTGCGGTTAATTGTGATTTTCTTCAAAAAATTGGAAGAAAAGCAATCATGATTGCGTTATAACAAATATGCCGTCTAAGTTCGACTATACGGTCTGACAGAAAAGCGGGCGCAGAGTACACTAAAAATGTCAGTGAAAGGTCATCACTTTGTTTGAAAGAT
This sequence comes from Acidimicrobiales bacterium, assembly GCA_011523005.1. Taxonomy (GTDB): domain Bacteria; phylum Actinomycetota; class Acidimicrobiia; order Acidimicrobiales; family UBA8592; genus UBA8592. The sequence continues at coordinate 13,368 of WTHU01000056.1, read as the reverse complement.
TTACAGATAGGGCACGAAGAGTAGTCGTTCTAGCTCAAGAAGAGGCACGTCTACTCAATCACAACTACATTGGGACAGAACATATACTTCTGGGATTAATACACGAAGGAGAAGGAGTAGCAGCAAAAGCTCTTGAATCGCTAGGAATATCCCTTGAAGCTGTTCGAGAGCAAGTTGAAGAAATTATCGGACAGGGCGGATCATCTCCAAGTGGGCACATCCCATTCACCCCCAGAGCCAAGAAGGTGCTTGAGCTCAGCTTAAGAGAAGCTCTTCAGCTAGGCCACAACTACATTGGAACTGAACACATCTTGTTAGGTCTAATCCGAGAAGGAGAAGGTGTTGCAGCACAAGTTCTTACCAAACTCGGAGCAGATCTATCTCGCGTAAGGCAGCAAGTCATCCAACTGCTCTCTGGGTACTCAGGCTCAGGTGAACAAGAAGGTGAAGGCGGTCGTAAGGGCGAGAGAGCATCAGCGGGAACTGGAGGAAGAGGCGGAGACTCGAGTTCCTCAATGGTTCTAGACCAATTTGGCAGAAACCTAACCCAGCTCGCAAAAGAAGGAAAAGTCGACCCCGTTATCGGAAGGTCTCGTGAAGCTGAACGTGTCATGCAGGTTCTTAGCAGAAGAACCAAGAACAACCCAGTCCTCGTCGGCGAGCCGGGTGTAGGTAAAACAGCCATTGTAGAAGGTTTAGCACGGTCCATCGCTACAAATGATGTACCAGAACCCCTCCAAGGAAAACAGCTCTACACGCTTGACCTCGGAGCATTAGTAGCGGGGTCACGCTACAGAGGCGATTTTGAAGAGCGACTTAAGAAAGTCCTGAAAGAAATAAAAACACGCGGAGATATAATTTTATTCATTGATGAATTACACACACTTGTAGGAGCGGGTGCTGCTGAAGGAGCTATTGACGCCGCTTCCATTCTTAAACCTATGCTTGCCCGTGGGGAGCTTCAAACTATAGGAGCCACAACACTTGACGAGTACAGGAAACACCTTGAAAAAGATGCGGCACTTGAAAGACGGTTCCAAAAAATTATTGTTGATGAGCCCTCAGTATCACACACAATAGAAATCCTAAAAGGACTCAGGGACCGGTACGAGGAGCACCACAAGGTAACAATCACAGATCAAGCATTAGTTGCTGCAGCAAACCTCGCTGATAGATACATATCAGACCGCCACCTTCCCGATAAAGCGATTGATCTAATCGACGAAGCTGGCTCAAGGCTACGGCTCAAAAGAATGGAGACACCTCCAGATTTCAAAGAGATTGAGAATGAACTAGCTATTGTCACAAGCGACAAAAAAGCCGCCGTTGAATCACAAGACTTTGAAGAAGCTGGTCGACTTCGAGACAAAGAAAAGGAACTCATAGGCAAAAAAGAAACAATGGAAGCTGACATGAAAGATTCCGGAATTGATTTCTTTGATGAAGTTGACGAAGAAGCAATAGCTGAAGTTCTGTCAGTCTGGACAGGAATTCCCGTCTACAAACTGACTGAAGAAGAAACAGCGAAACTTCTACGTATGGAAGATGAGCTGCACAAACGTGTGATTGGGCAAGAAGACAGCATAAAGGCTGTAAGCCAAGCAATCAGACGAACCAGAGCAGGGTTAAAAGACCCTAAACGGCCTTCAGGATCATTTATATTCCTAGGACCATCAGGAGTCGGGAAAACAGAGCTAGCAAAGACCCTTGCTGAGTTCCTATTCGGCGATGAACAGTCACTCATCAGCTTAGATATGTCTGAATACATGGAGAAACACACTGTTAGTCGTTTGATGGGCTCACCCCCAGGATACGTGGGTTATGAAGAGGGCGGACAACTAACCGAAGCAGTAAGAAGAAAACCATTTTCGGTAGTGCTCTTTGATGAGATTGAAAAGGCTCATCCAGATGTGTTTAATGCTCTCCTCCAGATACTTGAAGAGGGGCGGTTAACCGACAGTCAAGGACGTTCTGTTGATTTCCGAAATACGGTACTCATCATGACATCAAATCTCGGTACACGAGATTTACGGAAAGCTAATCTTGGTTTCACTGCCAATGACGAGTCTGTTTCCTATCAGAAGATGAAAGAAAAAGTCACGGAATCACTGAAAAATCACTTCAGGCCTGAATTCTTAAATCGCGTAGACGAGACCATCGTCTTCCACGAGTTAACAAAGGCTGAAGTAACCCAGATAGTAGATTTGATGGTTGCACGACTCAAAGAACAGATTGAAATGCAGGGAATGGGATTAGAGGTTACCGTCGAAGCAAAGCATTATCTTGCTGATAGAGGCTATGACCCTGAACTGGGAGCAAGGCCACTTCGAAGGGCCATACAGCGGCTCGTTGAGGACCCACTATCGGAAAGACTGCTCTTGAAAGAATTCACTGCAGGCCAAATTATCGTTGTTGATGTAGACGATGAAATAGGTGATGAAACTGACAGTAAGATTGTGTTCAAAGCTGTAGAAGGTTTTGAGCCACCATCAGTGGAAGAATTTATTACAGCTGAATAGTCAGCATGCGCAAGCGTACACACTTGTTGGCGGTACGATGCAATTGTGCAAGTTAAAACGAAATCGTTAGCGCTATTATTCCTGGCTTCATTGCTTTTGGTTTCTGCTTGCACAATTCAATTGCGAGTTAAAATAGACTTAGCCGAAGATGGATCTGGACAGATAACTGCAGGTATAGGACTTGATGAACAGGCTAGAAATCAGCCTGCTTTCCAAAACGTTGATGAGGCCTTGCGAATAAGCGACCTTATTGAAGCTGGTTGGGAATTCGAAAATACGGGGCTTGGTTCCGATGGGAGAGAGTGGTTTGAGTCAACAAAATCATTTACTAACCCTGATGACTTACAAAAGGTATTGAATGAACTGACAAACTCTCCTGAAGCTTTTAAAGATTGGAAATTTTCTTCAGAGATAACAAGCAAATCCCGAGATTTTGCAGTTTCCGGTGTCGTTGATCTTACAGATGGCCTCAATTTATTTACCGATGAATCGCTGAATAATTTATTAGACGAACCTCCATTAGGAATAGCAATAGAGACTATTGAAGAAGCATTAGGAACTTCAATAAACGAAACTATCTCGTTACAAGTAATAGTAAATCTTCCAGATCAAAGCAACGAAGAGATAATTGATATTCCTTTGGGAGAAGAAAGAGTTGTTGAAGTAACAGGCAATAGTGAACACAGAGTCGCTCAGATCCTTGATTGGGTAGTTTTTGCAGTTATAGCACTTCTAGCTTTATCCATAATGCTTGCGATTCTAAACTGGTATTTGGATAAACGGTATGAGCAACGGCAATTACAGCGACGTCCATCTCCTATTGCGCAACAGATTCCAGGAAACGAAACCCCAGTCCATCAACAACCCTCAACTCAGACGGAGCGTCTGCAACTACTAGTAATTGACCCTCACACAACTATTTTCAAGGAAGAAAATACACCCCTAGAACATCTAAGAGCGTTCATAAATAAAAAAGAAGGAAGTAGTAATCTTGATGAACTTTTAGACCTTCATCGCTCTGGAACAATGGGAAATTTAACAGCATCTGAATTTTGGAATCAAGTAGGCTTAACTGAAAGTCCTGATTCTCTTAACCGTGAATATGTGAAAAGCTTACAATTTCGTAACGGCGGAAAAGACTTTCTAAAAAATCTTCATAAACGTGGAATTGCTGTCTCAGTCATAACTAATGATTTAACTGATTGGTCTACTCAGATTTGTGAAATTTATGGACTTCAAGGTATTCATCCCTGGATCATCAGTTCTGATTATGGTGTACGAAAGCCAGACGCTGCGATTTTAGAAATACTAAACAGATCTTCGGGTATTGCCTACCAATCTTGTCTCGTGCTAGATACAGCAACAAATTTTCTTGATACTGCACAAACTCTGGGTATGAAAACGGTCCATTTGAATCCTGAAGCTAATAAATCAGATGCTAATCAGAAACACCCTAGTGTCCGAAGACTCAACGAATTTTTCAAAGGCCAATAACCCTTACGTAGACCTTATTTCAAGTTGTTTTCTGTCAAGAATGATGTATTTCTCGCCACTTTGAGATAGCCACCCTAATTTTATAAACGATGAAATTGATTTATTGACACGCTCTCGAGATGCACCAATCATTCCTGCTAACTCTTCTTGCGTAATCGGTAATTGGAACTCATCGGATTCTCCTGCCATTTCTAACAGTCGCTTCGCTGTTCTTCCAGTGACGTCCAAAAACATAGTGTCCGCAAGCGCAATATCGGTGCTCTTTAATCGACTCACTAGCATCTCGACTACGCGCCATAGGAGTGAAGGGTTCTCATCATATAAATCCTTTACAGGTTGATAAGGAATGACAACAACAGAGGATTCCTCTAATGCTCGTGCTTCGGCAGATCTACCATCATTACTGAATAATGGCATTTCTCCGAACAAGTCACCTGATTCCATCAATGCAACTAAAGATTCCCTCCCATCAAATGAGCGGTTTCCTATAGCAATTCTCCCATGAGTCACAATATAGAGATCACTGGAGTCATCTCCTGATTGAAACAGAACGTCACCTCGCTGAAGGTCAAGTGTTTTAGACTGATCTACGATAGGTTCTAGCATTGCGTCATCAAGTTCGGAGAACATATCTATAGATCGAAGAAAGTCAGCAGTTGTCATGCTCTTACAATAATACGCAATCAAGTTATCTACTAATCCCACTCCAATTAGACAAGTTGATGGTGGTCATAAGGATTAATGGATAGCATTTGCAAAGGTAATAGGAAATTCAGAAATCAAGGAAATTTACTGTATGAGGATAGGGCAAGGTTTTGACTCGCATCAATGGGATGATGATTTATCCAAACCGCTGATGCTAGGTGGAATAAAATTTGACTCGGATTCTTCATTAAAGGGTCACTCTGATGGCGACGTAATAATTCATGCTTGTATAGATTCATTACTTGGTGCGGCAGGTTTGGGAGACATAGGTATGCTTTTTCCAGATAACGACCCTGCTTATGAGAACGTTGATAGTTCCGAGTTGCTTAAAATTGTTGTTTCAAAGTTGCACGATGAAAACTGGGAAATAATTAACGTAGATTGTTCTGTAATAGCAGAGCGACCGAAGATTTCATCAAGAAAATCAGACATTGAAAGCAAGATGTCTAAAATTCTTAATGCCCCATTTTCTGTCAAAGGTAAACACCCAGAGGGGTTAGAGACCTTAAACGGAGTTATGTGTTTAGCAGTTTCACTTATTCAGGAGAGACATGAATAAAAGAAACCAGAGATCGAAGCACAAACAAAAACAAAAGAATCTTAGCCAGAGAAAACCTAACTCAGAAAGTAGCCAAATAGTAGAGGGCCGCCATGCTGTGCGAGAAGCTATTTTGGCGGGAACACGAAAAGTGCGAGAAGTGAATATGTCTGAGGGTTTAGAGTCAGGCACAGTTCTTGAAGATATTGCCAATCTTTCTAAGGAGCTAAGAATACCTCTAAGGATGCATGCAAAATCTAAATTTAAATCAATGACCACCGTAGAGTCTGCGCAAGGGGTGCAAGCAATATGTGACCCTCTACCAGACTTGGAGATTGAAGACCTTGTAGAAGAAACAGAAAATCCGTTTATTCTGGTTCTCGACGGTATCACTGATCCAGGAAATTTAGGATCAATAATCCGTAGTGGAGAATGTGCAGGAGCTACTGGTATTTTGTTGCCACGACATCGTTCTGTCCGCATAACTCCAACTGTTTCAAAAACAGCTCAAGGAGCGATAGAACATATCCCGATTGCGACAACAGGTGGAATACCAAAAGCGCTCACAAGGTTAAAAGAACTTGGTGTTTGGACTGTTGGAATGGACATGGCAGCAGATGAAGATATCTACGATTTACGAGTAGTTCATGATCCGTTAGCGCTTGTGTTAGGGAGTGAGGGCAGGGGATTAGGTCGCCTTACACGAGAGCGATGCGATTTGATAGTCAAGATTCCATTATCTGGAATTACTGAGTCATTGAATGTTGGAGCGGCGGCGGCGATTGGATGTTTTGAAATATCAAGGCAGCGATTAACTAAAGTCAAACGGTGATAAACTCAACACGCTTCCTCATAAAATGAAGTAATGCCGGGTTAGCTCAGTTGGTAGAGCACTTCTCTTGTAAAGAAGATGTCGTCGGTTCGATTCCGACACCCGGCTCAAGAAATTTGCCAGAAGGTCCATCATCTCACTTGTCCTGAAAGTTACCATTTACGAGTGGCTTTAACTGAACGAGATTATGCAATTTTAGACTTCGAAAGAACTGCTTGGAAAAGTAATGATACTAAACAGAAAGCTATTCGGAAGACGTTCTCTATTTCTCCGGCAAGGTATTATCAGCTTCGCGATGCACTGATTGATAAACCCGAGGCAGTAGATTTTGACCCAATGGTCGTAAAGAGATTACAAAGAGCTAGAAAATTACGAAGGTCAAAGAAATTAGGAATTTCTATTTCGAATAATCCGATTCGCTAAGACAAATGATCAGATTTACGATAGTTTTAACGAGGTTAGATTCAGGAGAAATCACTAATGAATATTGCTGGTAAAGGAGTTCTTTTAATTATCGCCGTGATCACGGTAGGAATTATTGTTCTCAATCAAGGATTTGATAAAGATACCTCAGCCTCCTCAGTATCAGTTCCAAGTACTCAAGAGAATCAAGAGACCGAGGAACAAAACCAAGAAATTGAGCAAGAAACTACTACTGCACCAGAAGTATCATCAGAAGAGAATAATGGCGGAGAAGTAAACGAAGGAAGCCCGTCAACTTCAACCTCAGTACTCCATCCTCCAGCAGAAGTTCGAGTTCTAGTAGCAAACGGGACTGACGTAACCGGAGCAGCGGGAGCTACTCTTGACACTCTTGTAGCCAATGCAGGCTATAACGGAGTTGGGGCTGTAAATGATCTTGGGGAAGAGGTGCTACTTGAAACCTTCATATATTACTCACAAGGCTATGATTTAGATGCCCAGAATGTTCGTCTGATCATTAATGCTGATAGCAGTAATGTTTTACCCTTGCCGGAAACTCTTCCAATAGATGATCTTTCTGACGCAAATGTTCTTGTTCACGTAGGCGCCGATCTATTTCCTGACCAAGGCGGATGAGATAGAAAATACATGAAAGTTCTAATTGCCCCTGACAAGTTTAAGGGGACAATATCCGCAATTGAAGTTGCTCAATCAATTGCTGAGGCAATTGATGACTTGCATGAGGTCACTATTCAACCTCTAGCAGATGGTGGGGAAGGGACATTAGAAATATTTGGTGGCGGTAATAAAATGTCAGTAGTTGCTGGTCCACTCGGTGAACCAGTCAATGCCTCATGGAGGCTTGACGGCAAATCAGCCGTTATTGAGATGGCACAAGCCTCTGGGCTTCACTTGATACAAGATAAATCCTTTGCCAACCCTATTGATGCTTCAACATTCGGCACAGGAGAACTCATCAGAACAGCGCTAGAGAGGGGGGCCGAAGACATTCTTATTGGTCTTGGAGGTTCAGCATCTATTGACGGAGGTTTGGGAGCTTTACAGGCTATGAGACCATTGAAGCGCTACTCAAGTATTGCAATAAACGTTGCTTGCGATGTGCAAACTGGGTTTATAGAATGTGCAGGAATCTTTGGTCCACAAAAGGGTGCAACGGATACACAGATTAGGTTTCTCGAAAATCGACTAAGGCGTCTGGCTCAAGTCTTTCGTGAAGAGAGACATATTGATGTCACATCTTTGCCGATGGCTGGAGCAGCTGGAGGTTTGGCAGGCGGTCTTGCAACAGTAGGTGCCAATCTTCAAAGTGGCTTTGAAGCAGTTTCAGAACGGGTTAATTTAGTTGATCAAATTGAAAATGCTGACCTAGTTATAACGGGTGAAGGAGAGGTTAACGAATCAAGTTTCGACGGAAAAGTTGTGGGAGAGGTGCTCAAGTTATCAAAGCTCATGTCAACTCCTTCACTTATTATTGCTGGAAGTATTGACCCAAATGTGAGACTTCCTGTTCCTTCGTACTCGCTTATAGAGCATGTTGGCCTTGATGAAGCTTTCTCCGCACCCGCAAAATCAATTACGAAAATATCAATGAAAGCACTTGATGATTGGTCAGGAAATCACTCAAAGGGGTAAAACCTTAAGGTGACGGATCGTATTGAATTAAATAAAATACAGGCTCTTGGAACGATAGGCGTTCTTCCTGAAGAGAAGAACAGAGCACAACCTTTTGAGATAGATCTAGCTATAGAAACGGATCTCTCAGTAGCTGGTGCATCTGATGATCTTGATGACACCATAAATTATGGTGAAGTCACTGAATTGGTTGCAGGCATTATTCGGAACGAATCTCATCAACTTCTCGAAAAGGTAGCTACAAGGATTGCAACTGAGGTACTCGCAATTCCTGCAGTCACAGGTGTTCAAGTTAATCTTAGAAAGATGCGTCCTCCCGTACCAGAATTCTTAGAATCGTCAGCAGTTAATATTTATCGTTCAAAGTAAACAATATTAATCAACGAGATTCAAATTCCTTCTTAATCTCTAATATTCTTTGTGGAAGATGTGTGCGACCATAATCAAATCCTACTTTCAGTAGAATCTCCAACAAGTCCTTCCGTCCATCCTCAAATTTCCAAGGAAGCGCTACATATACGGGCAAACCGAAAGTCTTTAGTTGATCCAAATTACTGTAAACGCGTTCCTGATATTTAAACCTGTCTTTCCAATCCCAATTTGCGGGACCAAATCCAGTGCCAGGATCCAAGATTAACTGGTTTTTCTTTAAACCTCTTTTCTCAAGCTCATCTAGAGACTTTTCAAACCATCGGACTATTACTTCAATAGGGTCACCAGTGACGAATTCAAGACTTTTGGGGTCCTCACCGCTCAAGAACGGAAGGACTACTGGAACTCCGGAACTCACAGCGATTTCAACCATTTCAGGATTTTGCATACCATCAGAAGCGTTCATGAAGTTTGCGCCTGCTTCTAGCGCCCTTGCCATTATCTCTGGCTTCCAGGTATCAACAGAAAGTTCTACGCCCAACTCTGCGATTGCCTGAATTTTCCCATCAAGGCGTTCCCACTCTTCTTCCACCTCAACACGGCTTGCAAATTGCGTTGAACCTGCTGCGCCTAAATCAATTCCAACGCAACCTACTTGTATTAATTCTTTCGCACGTTTGACTGCGCTCTCAACGTCTAGAGCAATAGAAAAGTCAGCTAATGAATCTCCAGATGCATTAATTACACCATGTAATTTCACTCTTTTAACGTACTCGTCTTTTTAATAAAGTCACCAGTCAAACGAATTCAAATTCTTCAGCATGAAAAGAATATAACAGCGGTAGATTTACCTTATGGCGGTAAGTATTAGAATACCCACCACATTTCGGGAGTTAACAAAAGGAAACTCTTCAATTTCCTCAGATGGTAGGACACTAGGGCAACTATTGGAACACGTCCGAACTGAATATCCAGACTTTGTTAATCGAGTCTTGGATGACGAAGGTAATTTACAACGGTTTGTAAATATTTTCCTTGATGATGAAGATGTTCGCTTCTTAGGCGGTTTAGATACGGAATTAGAAGAAGGGCAGATAGTTTCTATTGTTCCGGCAGTTGCTGGAGGATACACATAGCAAATCTGGTTAATTTGGGAACCGAAAGCGTGCATGAGAATTTGGGCTTTTAAAATGAAAATTTAAAAGATTAGATCCTTTGGAATAAATAACCGAGACAAATTGTTAAAATTGTAAAAATAAGGAGAGTTTAGATGGCAAAAATCATTTCATTTAACGAAGAAGCCCGAAAGGGTTTAGAAAGAGGAATGAACACACTTGCTGATGCAGTGAGAGTGACGCTTGGTCCAAAAGGACGAAATGTAGTTCTTGATAAGAAATGGGGCGCACCAACCATAACCAATGATGGTGTTTCAATCGCAAAAGAGATTGACCTTGAAGATCCATATGAACGAATTGGTGCAGAATTAGTCAAGGAAGTTGCGAAGAAAACCGATGATGTTGCTGGCGATGGGACGACCACTGCAACTGTGTTAGCTTGGTCCATGGTTCGTGAGGGACTAAGAAACGTGGCAGCTGGCGCAAACCCAATGTCGCTCAAGAAGGGCATAGAAGCTGGTGTAGCTGCAGCTGTCGAGTCAATAGCTAATCAGTCTCAAGATGTATCTTCCGACAAAGACCAGATTGCAAATGTTGCTGCTATCTCTGCTGCAGATGCTGACATTGGTGCCAAGATAAGCGAAGCAATCGATAAGGTTGGAAAAGATGGTGTAATAACTGTTGAGGAATCCCAAACTTTTGGAATGGATATGGACTTTGTTGAAGGAATGCGTTTCGACAAAGGGTATATCTCACCATATTTCGTAACTGATGCTGACCGTATGGAGACTGTTCTCGAAAATCCTTATATTCTTTTTGTCTCATCAAAGATTTCAGCTGTCAGAGATGTCGTACCGGTTCTTGAGAAAGTTATGCAATCAGGGAAACCGCTACTGATAATCGCGGAAGATATCGAAGGTGAAGCATTGGCTACTCTTGTAGTTAACAAAATACGTGGTACTTTCACATCTGCAAGTGTTAAAGCTCCTGGTTTCGGAGATCGCCGCAAGGCTATGTTGCAAGACATGGCTATTTTGACTGGAGGTCAGGTGATCAGTGAAGAAGTTGGTTTAAAGCTGGATGCAACAACATTGGATCTCCTTGGCGAAGCGCGAAAGGTAGTTATCACAAAAGACGAAACTACAATCATCGAGGGATCTGGTAGTCGCGAAGATGTTGATGGCCGAATTGCCCAAATTAAAGCAGAGATTGAAAATACCGACTCAGACTATGATCGCGAAAAACTCCAAGAGCGCTTGGCAAAACTCTCCGGCGGTGTAGCAATTCTAAAAGTTGGAGCAGCCACTGAAGTAGAGCTGAAAGAAAAAAAACATAGAATTGAGGACGCAGTATCCACAACAAAGGCAGCAATCGAAGAGGGCGTTGTTGCAGGTGGAGGAGTGACCCTATTGAGAGCTCAAGAGGCTGTATTAGCGATATCTGAAAGTTTAGGAAACCCAGATGAAAATACAGGAGCTCGACTGGTCGCTAAGTCACTTGAAGGTCCGTTGAATCAAATTGCTATAAATGCGGGTCTCGAAGGAGGCGTGATAGTAGAAAAGGTTCGTAATCTAGATGGAGCAACTGGGTTGAATGCTTCATCCGGTGAATATGAGGACCTTGTAGAGGCTGGAATTATTGATGCGGCTAAAGTCACTAGGTCAGCACTTCAAAACGCTGGATCGATAGCAGCATTGTTCCTGACAACTGAAGCTGTAATCGCTGATGCTCCTGATGATGCTGAAGCAATGCCAGGCATGCCAGATATGGACTTCTAGTTACTTTAGAGGCGTAAAGCTCTTGTAAATTAACTACACTTTCTCTATGGACCCACTTATACCGGCTACCGGTCTCGGTGTGCTGCATTTATTTTGCAAATCAAATCAAAGCTTTGACTCAGAAAAATTAATAGAAGTTATTGGTAAGAAAAATTCGGATGATGTGCAGATTATTTGCATTTCCATCTTAGGTCATAAAGCTGATTTCGCTTTTATGATGTTAAGTAGTGACTGGGTTCAACTTCGGGAAACCCAAACAGATATAGGAAATTGCGGAGTAGATATTGTAGATTCCTATGTCTCTTTGACAGAGATATCTGAATACGCAGCTGGAGTCCCCGAAGAGATGCGCAGAGCGCGACTGTATCCGGAACTTCCTCCCTCTGATAAGCGAGCATGGTGCTTTTACCCAATGTCCAAGAGACGGAATCCGACTCAGAATTGGTTTACATTAGACTTCGACAAGAGAAAAGATCTTATGTACGAGCATGGAGCCTCAGGAAGAAAATTTGCCGGTCGCGTACTTCAGGTCATAACAGGATCCACTGGTATTGATGATTTTGAGTGGGGGGTTACCTTATTTTGCGTAAATCCTGACGACCTTAAAGATGTCGTCTACACGATGCGCTTTGATATAGCCTCAGCAGAATATGCAGAATTTGGCCCGTTCTACTCGGGTGTTGTCGGCGAGATAGGAGAAGTAGTTAAACTCAGTGTTTAGATGACTATGTGTCCATTTCTTGGTCTGCTAACCATTGCTTCTTGATACTTCTCCAGGCTTCGTCAGTATGGTCTCTCCTCCAATATGGTGATATTGAAGCTGATTCAATTTCAATTTGATGCTCAAGGATCAGATACTTTCGAATATCTCGAACTTCTCCGGCCTCACCATGTATGAAGACATCGAATTTCCCATCTTCAAACGCATGGCTACGGATTGCTTCAAGCAGAGCTGTTTCAGGGTTAGGTACAGCAGACCGGTAAATCCAATTAATTTTATGATTAGGAGATGAAGCAAAATTTATTTGGTTTTCCGGTCCATCTACGATAAGGAATACCGAACAAGGTTTACTCTCTGGAATAGCTTCAACAGAGGCGCTGATGGCAGAAAGTGCACTTTCATCTCCTGCGAGTAAATGCCAATCAGCTTCTGTATCTGGTTTGTAGCTTCCATTAGGTCCTTTAAATTGTAATCTGTCGCCTATTTGAGCTCTCTGGGCCCATGTCCCTGCGTAACCTTGGTCACCGTGGGTTACGAAATCAATAGTTAACTTTTGTGTATTGGGATTCCAGCGGCGAACAGTGAATCTTCTTGGTCTTGGCCTTTGGTCATCACCTAAAGTTCGGACTTCTTCAAGGTCAAATGGCGGGGAGTATGATGCGTTTTCTGGAATGAAATATGCATTTATGTATTGATCCGTTGACTCATTTGGTGTGAAGTTGTCTAAGCCGCTGCCTCCTAAAACTATCCTGATCATGCTTGGGGAGAGGGTTGAAATTTCTTCTACTTCACCATACATCTCTTACTCGTTTGCTTTGATCTGTTGATTGCTGGTGCTTCTTGCGAGATCCAATAATTCTATTACTGCTGGTCTAGCTTCTTCTTGGCTTTTGAGTGGAGTAGGGAATCCAATTCTTGCCATTCTTGGGCCTTTAGAGGTTGATGCGCGCAAGGTGACACCGTAGCGATCGATTCCTAGCATGGTCGCTTCAGAGGAATCTTGTAAATTAGCAAGGTTCTTCACATATAAGAGATTGGCATCACGATGATCTTCGTTCATGTGGTCAATAATTTCTTGGGCGTTTAGGGAAAGTGGATCAATTTCAGCTGATTGGTATGCATGATTTTCTACCCAACTCATGTGCCCAAATCCGCCAACGTATCTACATTCCTTGACCACTAGTTTCCAAAAATTGAAATCTTCATAATCAACATAAA
>WTHU01000105.1 GCA_011523005.1 Acidimicrobiales bacterium | reverse complement strand
TGCTATCTGCGGAGAAAATGGTGCAGGTAAATCTACTCTCATGAAAATTCTATACGGAATGATCCAACCTGATTCCGGAGAAATGAGAGTAAACGGAGAGACCGTGGACTTTTCATCTCCTGTAGAGGCAATCAAGTCAGGTATCGGAATGGTTCATCAACATTTCATGCTGGCAGATCAACTTAGCGTTTTGGAAAATGTAATTTTAGGCTCAGAGCCTATAAAGCAAGGTGGAAAACTTGACTTCAAAAAAGCTCGCGAACATTTACAAGTAGTTTCAAAAGCTTATGGTTTGACTGTTGAACCAAATGATCTTGTCGAGACTCTAGAAGTCGGAGAAAGACAAAGGGTTGAGATAATCAAAGTTCTCTATAGAGGAGCGAATATCCTAATTTTGGATGAACCTACGGCAGTTCTCGTTCCACAAGAGGTTGAAGAACTATTTCGCAACATCAAGGAACTTCAAGATAATGGAACAACGATAATCTTCATAGATCATAAATTAAACGAAGTTCTTGAAATAGCTGATACCATCACAGTTCTCCGGTCTGGGAAAACTGTTGCAAGTATGAACGCAGAAGAAGTAACTGCAGCAGAACTAGCGGAGCTAATGGTAGGCTCCGAACTGCCATCGCCATCAATAGATGAACCAGTCAATTCCTCAAGTTTGAGCCTAGAGATTAAAAATCTCACAATTGTTGGAGACGATGAACGCAAACTTGTTGATGATGTCTCAATAGAGGTTCACAAAGGAGAGATAGTCGGAATTGCCGGAGTAGAGGGAAATGGGCAACATGAATTAGTAGGTTCAATCCTTGGCACTCAAGAAGTCGCAACAGGAAGGATACTTTTATCTGGTTCTGACATTACACAGACCGATGTGCGATTTAGACGCGAGAATGGACTGGGCTATATTCCGCAAGACAGGCAACACGAAGGGCTATTACTCACAGCTCCTTTATGGGAGAACGCAGCACTGGGATATCAGACACAAGAACCATTTGCCTCAGGACTGTACAATTTGTTTTTTAATAGAAAAGGCTCAAGAGCAAAGACATCCAAGATCTGTAATGAATTTGATGTTCGAACACCTAATATTGAGGTCGCTGCCCATGCATTGTCTGGAGGCAACCAACAAAAACTTTTAGTAGGCAAAGAACTACTATCTGATCCGACTGTTCTAATAGCCTCTCACCCGACAAGAGGAATTGACGTGGGTGCTCAAGCAGCAATTTGGGAGCAAATTAAATCGGCTCGTTCAAATGGTTTGGCCACTCTTCTAATATCTGCTGATCTAGATGAATTAATCGGTTTGTCTGATGTCATCGTGGTTATGTTTAGGGGAAAGATTGTTGCCAAACTTGATCCAAATAATATTTCTCCGAGAGATTTGGGTGGATACATGACTGGTAGCTCAGTTCAGGAGCAACGGACATGAAAAGTGGCCTAAGGTCAGTAGCTTTAGCTTTAGCCGCTCCCACGGCTGCTTTGGTTTTTGCTGTTATAGCTTCTTCTATTTTTCTACTCATTGCAGGTAGCAACCCGATAAACGCTTACGGTGACATGATCGAGTATGGGAGCCAGTTAGAGATTCAAGTGGATATTCTCAATCGCGCAACGCCCTTGTATATCTCGGGTGTAGCGGCTGCAATAGGGTTCAAAATGAATCTATTTAATATAGGTGTTGAGGGTCAATACCGCCTTGCAGCACTATTTGCAGCATATATAGGTGCCTTGGTAACCCTCCCCCCTGTTTTTCACATAGCGCTAATGCTGATAGTGGCTATGGTAGTTGGCGGAGCATATTCGGGCATTGCTGGCGTTTTGAAAGTAACCAGAGGCGTTAATGAAGTGATCTCGACGATTATGTTGAATGCGATAGCCATTTCGGGCCTGATTGCGTTTTTGATAAAAGAATGGCAGGAAGGTGGGCAGATCCAAATAGATTCATCCATAAGAGTCGGTACGAAAGAAATACCTGAATCTGGGATTATGCCTAATATCAATAGTTGGTTGGAAGTATTTACCCGTGAGATAGGAAAAGGTAAAGAACTAACTGGCTTTCTACTGGTAGCTGTAGCGGTTGGTATCGCGTATCACATTATTATCAACCGAACACGGTTTGGTTTTGATCTGCGGGCAAGTGGAATAAATCCTTTTGCGGCACGTTCTGGGGGAGTTAAAGATAAACGCATGGTTTTGGGA
>WTHU01000064.1 GCA_011523005.1 Acidimicrobiales bacterium | reverse complement strand
AATCCGACGTTCGTACCATGTTTCACTGAAGATAATGACATGCTGTTCATCCTTGGTGATAAAGCCCCACAAGTGCAGATCGATGCATCAGCGGACAGGCTATTCGCGCTCTTCCCACCGGGTGAAGTCGCAGCGTCAACCGCTGGTGATGTTTTCTTATCCGAAACAGACCTTCCAACTGGTTCAACCATCGGAATTCTTGAGCCCGTCAGTCCAGGTGTTCAAGCTGCCGTGACTGAACTGGAGCAAAAGCTACAGGACGGTGGTTTCAATACGACAACGATAACAGTCAATACCCTCTCGGGCGATAATGCCGCAGCCAATGCAGAAGCAGCTGCCGCAGTCTCTCAATTCAACGCAGAAGGAGCTCAGCAGGTCTTCGTTCTTCTCCCATTCATCAACACAGAAGGATTTTTCGGAGAAATCGGGAAACTTCAACCCGACTGGGATGTAAGTATCATCGATGTCGGACCAGGAATGTGCACACAATTCGGTGCTAGCAGAACAAACCCAGCAGCCGAAGGAGCAAAATGCATAACTTCAACCGGATCATACACCGACGCAGATGGCAACATTGTCCCTGACAGCGAATTCGAGGCGCAGTGCCGAGAGAACTGGTTGCGCCACTTCCCCGTGTTCGAAGGCAAAAGCGATATCGGAACACCTTCAGGTGAAGTCGGTCTCGAAACCGCAGACGGCGAGCTCCTCAATTCAGACTACGCCCTGAACGAGTGCATGATTATGCGCGCATTATACTTCGCGCTCCAAAATGCAGGAGTAAACCCAACACGTGACTCAGTAGCAGATGCGTTGAAACAATATGTTGGTCCTGCAGCTCAAATGTCCAACAAACAAGGAGCATTCGGTCCTGGAAAGAACTATTTCGCAACGGAGATGTGGGAAGTAGAATTCCGAGTGGTTTCACCTCAGACACCACGTGGGGCAGATGGACTTTTCAATGGTTGCCCAGCCCCGACGAATTGTTGGGTGCCAGTTACCGGCAACTGGATCGCTATTGAGTAGATGGATGTAACTGAAGCAGTTTACAAGCGAAAATCAATACGAGGTTTCCTCTCAACACCTGTTCTAGATGATGAGCTTGAGACGTTATTGAACAAGGCGGCACGCGCCCCGTCTGGAGGGAATGTGCAACCATGGAGGATATACGTTATTAAC
The DNA here is from genome assembly GCA_011523005.1 of Acidimicrobiales bacterium. Lineage (GTDB taxonomy): Bacteria > Actinomycetota > Acidimicrobiia > Acidimicrobiales > UBA8592 > UBA8592. The sequence goes on along the minus strand of WTHU01000064.1, from coordinate 1,045 downwards.
GGATTGAGAATGGATGATTTTAAAACCCACTTAGAGAACTTCTCACTAAGCGAATCAGAATACCCCATCTACCCACCCAAACTCGAAGAACCCTATCGTACGAACCGATTTGAACTTGGCGAAGAAATGTATGAACTTCTGGGAATACCCAGAGAGGATAAAGCTGCACGATTGGCGAATATGTCAAAGAATTATGATTTCTTCGGAGCGCCAGCAGCATTCTTTTGCTTCATAGATAGGAGCATGGGAGCAGCACAGTGGTCAGATCTTGGCATGTTCCTGCAAACATTTATGCTTTTGGCAGAAGAAGCTGGTTTCGGCACTTGCCCACAAGAAGCATGGGCAATGCATCATCAAGCAGTATCAGAATTTGTTTCAGCACCAGAAAATGAAATGCTCTTCTGTGGAATGTCTATAGGATACCCAGACTGGGAACAACCAGTGAACTCTCTCGAATCCAAACGCATGCCACTTGAGCAATGGTGCACATGGGCTTAATTTTTGACTAACAAAACAGCAAGCGAAAAGATTCAAAATCAAGCGCACAGAATAAAGTCTTTTGGAATAATAGATTTATGAGGTAGTACCTTTTGAAGTTCAAATGTTGAAAGCATAATCAGAAAGCAAAACCATCCCTGGAGAAGGGGGTTGCAATGCTTAATCCAGAAAAAGTTGATGAACTGATAGCTTCGTACGGCCAAAAGTGGTCAACAAAAAAAGAACTAGAAGCCTTATGTAAAGAAGGGTGTAACAGGTTGGTTCATGCTGTTTAACACAGTCGCCGAGCGAGTCGGGCTGGTAGATAACCAATCCTTCATCGCCTAAACACATCACCATACAGTGAAATGCTTCCACATAACGCCAACGCTAGGGGTGTGAAGAAGCTAGTCCGATGAACCCGTTCCGCTTCTCTGTATTGCTCGTTCATCGGTACCGAGATATGAGGCAATAACACCCGGATCATTACGAACCTCATCAGGTGAACCCTCCGCAATCACAGAACCAGACTCAAGACAATAAATCCTGTCACTAATAGACATCACCA
>WTHU01000130.1 GCA_011523005.1 Acidimicrobiales bacterium | reverse complement strand
CGATATATCTTCCTGTGTGGGCTGAAAGCCTCTACCCAAATATGGCGTTCGTCCTAGTAGAACATAGTCGATAACCCTCACACGAGGAGGGACAACTGGTATCTGTGGAACAATTGAAACTATTTGGGCTCGCGTTCTAGGTTCGGTTTGCATTAGGTCCGCACCTTGGAAGTGGACTGTTCCCAGCGCCGGAATGATTCCTGCGATTGCTCGAAGCAAACTTGACTTTCCTGATCCATTAGGGCCAATTATGGAAAGCCAATCCCCTGAGTGAACACTTAACGAAACATTGTTTACAACTTTCTTTCCACCAAGCTTAACCTCAAGCCCCTGAATGTTAAGAGGGCTATATGATGCCATCTGACCTCCTGCCAAGCACAAATAAAAAGAAGGGAGCCCCAAAGAATGCCGTTACCACTCCAATGGGAAGCTCCGCAGGTGACTGCAGGGTCCGTGCTAACAGATCAGTTAGGATGAGGAAAGATGCTCCAATGAAAAATGATAGTGGGACTACAAGACGATTTGATGCCCCGACTACTAGTCGGACTGCGTGTGGAACAATGATTCCTACAAATGCTATGAGTCCGCTTACTGCTACTGCGGAAGCTGCTGCTAATGAAGCTGCCCCGATGATGATCCAGCGGACTCTTCGTGGGCGAATACCTAGCGAAAGCGCTTCTTCTTCTCCGACGGCAAGAACGTCCAGTGCTCCTTTCATAGAAAACATAACTATTAGAGAAATCGCGGCATATGGAAGAATCATAATTACCTCATCCCAACCACTTGTGCTAAGGCGGCCCAAGATCCAGCTATAGACTTGCCTTAATGTCGCTGATTCTCGCTGTTGGATATATGTTTGAATTGCAGTAAATAATGATGCAACAGCCACACCGGCAAGAAGTAAACTTGCTGTGCTCGTGGATCTTCCTACAGCGCCCCCAACTGCCAATGTGATCGCCACTGCTACCGCTGATCCAAGAAAAGCTGCTATCGGTAGCGCGTCAAACATGCCCTCGCCATTGGTAGCACCAGAGACAATCGCGATGGTTGCGCCTAAACCTGCCCCAGCCGCTACTCCTAGTAGATAAGGATCGGCAAGCGGGTTTCTAAATACCCCTTGATAAGAAGCTCCAGCTACTGCGAGGAGTCCACCTACTATCAAGCCAAGGATAATCCTCGGCAAGCGTACATCCCATACAATGGCTTCTTGTATCGTGGAGAGTCCGGAGTCAATAGAAATACCGGGAAGCCGGTCCAGAATTTCAAGAAAGATTCGGTCTGGCCGAATAGATACTGGTCCGAATAAAAGGCTGACCAGAATTGATGCAAAGAGAATGAGGGAAGCCCCTGCAACTAACCCTAGGGTTAGTTCTGCAGGGGCTTCCTGCTGCTGTTGTTTCTTGCTATTAGCCAACTGTTTCTGATGCTGTCATTTGCTCGACAGCAGTGGCGATTGCTTCTAAGAAGTCCACAACTCTTGGCCCCCATCGTGAAGCAATATCATCGTCCAATTCAATAATCTTTCCTTCAGAGACTGCTGAAAGAACATTCCAGCCATTTCGTTCAGACACTGTCTCTATGTTTTGAGCGCAACACTTTGTATCAGCTAAGAAAATTAAGTCTGGATTTTGTGAAAGGATGTACTCTTCTGAAAGTTGAGGATATCCCGACCCTGCTCCTTCGGCTTCGTCAGCAATATTGGCCAATCCAAGCAATGCGTACACTTGACCGATAAATGTTGAAGACGTGACTGAGAAGTAAGTGGGGTCTAATTCGTGGTAGAAGGTCAAGGAAGCCCCATCAGAGACATTGGCTCTAGCCATAAGCTCATCAATTCTCTGTTGCATTTCCTGAACCGTGCTTTGAGCTCCAGCACTTGCTCCTGTAGCTGCTCCGAGCTGAGTTATTTGTTGATAAGTATCATCAAGGCTGGCCGCAGCGTATTGCGTCAATGAAGGTATGCCCACGTTTAGTAAACCTTGTTCGATGTCTTCTGGAAGATATGAATGGACAACTAGGTCAGGTTCCAAAGCCAATATCGCTTCTAGGTTCGGTGTAAAGCCTGATATATCTGAGGTCGGGGCCTCAGGAGGGTAGTTTGACTGATCATCAACAGCAATAACTTGATCCCCAGCGCCGATAGCAAACAGAATTTCAGTAGCTGTAGGCGATAACGATAATATTCTTGTTGGTTGACTCTCTAATTCGAGATCACCCGTTGGAGTTTGAAGCGTCACTGGAAAAGCAGAAGTTATTTCTTCGGCGGCGTCAACTTCACTCATTGACTCCATGGGCTGGCTGGAATCAGTAGTCGCAGCGTCTCCAGTCGCAACTACTTGCGTTGTGGAGCTTGAGCAACTGCTTGTTAGTCCAAGAGCTAGAACTATTGCCATAAGCGGTAGCAATATTTTAAATATTTTCATTGGATACCCTCCTCTCGGGTAGTGGACGAGACGCAGACTGGGTATCCAGCAACGAACTTGTTCTTACCACGAGAATGTTCGTTTTGAGATGGACTCGACCGGGCTCATATGCTTTTGCATTATTACCGTTGCGGGACAGCGCTGGGATTAAACCAGACTTCGGAACCACCACAAAAAATTATTAAATTTTCAAAATGAAGTCTAGCACCTCGTGTGCCTTGTGATGCCTAAACTAATACTTGATTAAAGAATTTGGCTCAAAAATAACTTTGTTCGATCTTCAGTCGGATCGGTGAAGAAATGTTCCGGTGTTCCTACTTCTACGATCTCTCCACTCTCCATAAATATTATCCTATCTGCGACTTCGCGAGCGAAACCCATTTCGTGAGTGACTACCATCATCGTCATCCCGCCTAATGCTAAATCCTTCATAACATCGAGAACTTCTTTTATCATTTCTGGATCTAGGGCAGATGTCGGCTCATCAAATAGCATTATCTTTGGCTCCATAGCAAGAGCCCTTGCTATGGCAACTCTTTGTTGCTGTCCGCCAGAAAGTTGACCGGGGAACTTGGATGCTTGCTCGGGTATCCCTACCATCTCCAATAGTTCTTTGGCTTTTATTTCAGCATCAGCCTTAGGCATTTTGCGAACCCATTTGGGTGCCAAAGTTACGTTGTCTAGAACTGTGAGATGCGGGAAAAGATTGAATTGCTGGAAGACCATCCCCACCTCAGAGCGAATCTTTTCTATGTTACGTAAGTCATTAGTAAGCTCAACGCCATCAACTACTATCGTTCCTCGTTGGTGAGCTTCTAGCCTATTGATGCAACGAATCCAGGTTGATTTTCCAGACCCTGAGGGTCCTAATACAACTACAACTTCTTGTTCAGCTATCGTAGCTGTTACGCCTTTTAAGGCTTGGAAATCCCCAAACCATTTATCGACATTTTCGCAAGCAATCATGTCTGGTCGTGTTTCTTGTTTGTTTTCTGAGCTCATTGGGCATTTCCTCCCGTTATTGCGAATATATTTACCTTACTTCTCATCTCACTCATCTTTCACCTAGTCCCACTCGTTCTTCCAACTTCTGGCTGTATTTGGACATTGAGAAAGCGACCGCGAAATAGATTACAGAAATTAGGAGCAAACCTTCTCTTTTGACTCCAAGGAATTCTGTCTGTGCTGGAACGACGTATGCAGCGATACGGAGGATATCAAAGGCTCCCACGATAGCGACGAGGGAAGTCTCTTTGAAAACACCAATTGCTTGGCCAACAAGGGGCGGTATGGAGACTCGGAGCGCTTGAGGAATGACGATAAATCCCGTTCTTTGGCTTGTCGTTAGACCGATTGCATCCGCTGCTTCATATTGTCCCCTCATCACGGACTGAAGGCCTCCTCTTACATTCTCAGCTAAATATGCGGCACTGAAAAGTGTGTACCCTGTGACGATGGCAGCTAGCTCGGCTATTTCCATTCCGGCAGGTAAGAACAGGGGCAAAATGTTGGAAAAGAAGAACAGTATTGTAATGAGTGGAACCCCGCGTACTGATTCTATGTATACCGTGCAGAGCACTCGAGCTATTGGCATTGATGATGTTCGGCCAAGCGCAAGTAATACTCCGAGTGGGAAACTCAAAAGGAGGGTCAGGACAGCCACGAATAGTGTTAAAGAGAATCCTCCTAGGTACGTGGGCCCTTGAAGATCGAGTGTTGACGGGGAATTAATTGCTGTGATCAACCAATGAAGGACGATGATAAATCCAGCCCAAAAGCTAATGAAACGTAACCTAGTCCTGTTGTCGGCGGCAAAATTTGGTGCCAGTAGCGCAGCCAAAGCTAGGAGTAGAAAACTTATTCTTACTTTTTGGAGCATCGGGTATAAACCAAAGAAAGCTGCAATCCAGTTAAATGCTGCGAACATCAGAAGCGCTATTGCAACCAATCGGCCTTTCTCACCGATTGATGGGTTTGTAAGTGGGTAAAGGACAAGGAAACCGAAGCCTATGAAAAGTAAGCCAATTGGTATGTCTGTTGAGAAAACGCGTCCATAGTCAAAGTCGGGGTCCCTTAATACGATCCAATTCAAAACGAATGGAGATAATAGCCAAAGACTCGAAAGGACAATTTTAGCTTTTGGAATATGGACTAGGCCCCGTGCTACCTCTGCAAGCATAAACGCACCAATTAGAAGTAAGAGCATCACAGTGAAGGGTAGTTTCGTACTCATTGCTACTGTTCTGCCTGATTCTGCTATGAGTTCGCCATCTGTGAAGGCATAGTGGCCGTAAGGGACGGTCCATAAACTAAGAACAAGCACCGCAAGGCAACCGAAGGAAAACCATACCGTTGGAACGTCATCGGGAAGCATGCTTTTGTCGCTTCCTATTTTTAGGAAATATCCAAGAAGTAAAAGGACAGCTGTGGCGATAAGCCATCCACCCCTGGCATTTGCAGAAACTGGCGCCAAAGAAGCAAATATTGCAGCTCCTAGACCCAAGTTAAGTACCCAGGTCCCTATCCGTTTTATTTTTAAGACTCCGTTTGATCTCCATATCGCAAGTGAGATACCTGTGAGGACCATTAAGCACCCAAGTGTGAACCATACGCGTATGAACTGATTAGCTGGATAGCCTTGAGCCATCAATAACCGCATATTTGTCGCTACTGCGGCCCAACGTCGTTCACCGCTGAGGATAAATCCCAGCAGACCTTTGATGGAATAAAGCGCTAGGAAACCGAAAACTATTGTAAGAACTGTGTTTGGTATATTTGAGAACAAGTTACTTTTCACCCATTCACCTATAGAGCGCTTGGGAGTCTCGGGTAACTTAGCTGGATTTGATAGTTCTATTTCGTTCATATCAACGCTCCACGATCTTGAGCCGAACATTGAAGAAATTTACTGCTACAGAAATAGTTAAAGAACAAGCGAGATAGAAAAGCATCCATATAGCGAAGACTGAGAGGTTCTTTCCGGTCTGGTTTCCTACGGTTTGGCCTACTTGTACAAGGTCGCTGAACCCGACTGCTATTGCCAAAGAGGTATTTTTGGTTAGGTTAAGGTATTGATTACCGAGCGGAGGCATCATTACTCTTAGGGCCTGTGGGAGGATAACTGTTCGTAAGGCAGTTGACCTTTTCATACCTAGTGAGTTCGCTGCTTCTATTTGCCCTTTTGGCACAGCAAGAATTCCTCCACGAACTATTTCAGCTATGAACGCGGCTGTATAGAGGACAACCCCAAAGAAAACTGCTGCAAAACCGATTGACATTGTTAGTCCGGACGGCCCATATTTTTCAAATTTGCCTGGTTTGATTACTTCAGGCCGGTCAACACCGAAAGGTCCGCCAGTTCTCCCGTTACCAAATTTATTTTCGAGGACGGAGAAAAGGTCACTTGAGGAATTAATCATCCAACTTGTTAGCCCAGGCCATACGACGAAAATGACAAGTATGGAGATGGCAGCTCCAACTCCTGCGAAGATTATTCGGAATTTATCATCATCGTTTAATCGAGCCGCCCCTCCAGGTGTCCTTCGCGACTGGAGAAAGTTTTGTATCCAACGTCCGGCTATTGCAATTGCCGCTATTGATAATGCTATTTGAAGAATCTCTTCGGGGATCTTTGAAATGCCATCACTAATAGCTCCGAAGATACTGCCTACCCAGGAGAAAATAGGGTGGATGAACCAACCTATGAGGGCAAAAACTCCTAAGACACCAGAGGACCATAACCAAGGAAAAGTATCTTGTCCTGTTTCATCATGTAACTTTGACCTCTGGTTATATGCGTATCTGGCTGCGATGGCTCCGAGAATCATGAAAACAGCCCATTGATAGAAACCATCAGCTATGAATACTCGGGGTATCGACACGCCTTTGTTTGACCAAATAACCCAGTTATCCCAACCGGAATCGAATTCAAGATCTCCCAAATTTGCAAGGATCGCTCCGTAAAGGAGTATCTGCACAAGTAATGGAATATTGCGAAGAGTTTCTACGAAGATAGCGCCAACTTTTTTCACAAGCCAGTTATTTGACAGACGGGCTAAACCGACGATCAATCCCAGTAGCGTGGCGAAAAAGATTCCTGCGGTAGCTAGACGGATCGTGTTTACCATTCCCACCCACAATGCTCGACCTCCTGTGGAAGGTCTTGTGTCGATACCCTCAGATAGGTTTATGCCTGGGTCAACACTCAAGAAATCAAAACCTGTTGAAATGTTTCGCGCGGTGAGATTATCACGAGCCTGACTTGAGAGAAACCAGAGAGCAAAGATCACCAAGGCAAGTGCGCCGATTTGGAATAACCACTTAACGACAATAGCGTCTCGGTAAAACGGTGGTTTTTGGTGATGATAATTTGAGGTGCTTTCCTCTGCTGTGATGCTCACTGCATAACCCCTGCTATTTACTCTACTTTTGACATATTAATACTGATTTGGGCATTCCGTTGGAGTCCAAACCATTTGGGGCATAAAAGAAGTGACTCCGGAGCGCATCTAGTGCCCTCCGGAGTCTCAACTAGTTTTTTATGCTGTTCCGCTAATTATCGTGCGGGTGGTGCATAGATGAGTCCACCATCTTCCCATCCTGCGTTGGATGATCCATCACGTGTTAACCCAACTGGGTTTAGGTTACGTGAGTAGATTTCGTCATAGTTACCAACTTGGCTTATGACTTGCTGGAATGCGTCAGCTGATAGGCCCATTAGGGATTGAAGTTCGCCTTCTCCACCCATGAGTCTTTGTGCTTCTGCATCGAAGGAGTCATTACCAACAACGCTTGATGCATTGCTTGAGTTGATTCCCTTTTCTGAGGCGATGATGGTTGCGTAAACAGTCCAGTTAACAACGTCTGCCCATTGGCTATCATTTTGTCCATAAGTTGGACCTAATGGCTCTTTGGATATAGGTGCTCCTGGGAATATTACCCATTCTTCACCTTCAGGTTGTTGCTGGGCTTTTCGTCCAACGAGGGCAGAGCCGTCTGTTGTGACGACATCACATGCGCCAGAGATAAAGTTGTCGGTAACGATATCGAAATCTTCATATGTTTGAAGATTGATTGTGATACCTGCTGCTTCCGCTGCATCACCGATATTTTTCTCTGTTGTTGTTCCTGCATTTGTACAAATGGTTGCTCCATCAAGATCTGCGACTGTGCTGGATCCTGAGAATCCATCGGATGCTTTACCCATTAGTTGCTGACCGTCGTAATAGGTTGTTGGACCAAAGTCCATTCCCACGTCGGTGTCACGACTTTGAGTCCATGTTGTATTACGCATCAGAACGTCAATATCTCCTGATTGAACAGCAGTGAATCGTTCAGCTGCTGTCAAAGCGACAAAGTTCACGGCTTCTGCATCACCAAGTACTGCTGCTGCTACTGCGCGGCAGAAATCAGCGTCAAATCCGACCATATTACCTGATGGATCTAATGTTGAGAATGCAACTGCTGCTCCGGAGACACCGCAGTTTAGGGTTCCTCTTTCTTGAACAGTTTCGAGAAGGCTTCCGCCTTCTGCTGTCAATGTGACTTCATCACTGCTACTTGCAGAACTGTCTCCTCCATCATCGTCGCCACAGGCTGCGGCTACGAGGGTAAATGCAAACAGGACGGCGAGTAGCTTGATTAGCTTGCTCTTGTGAGTCATTTTATTCCTCCTATATCGCGGATCAATTTGATGGGCTATCCCATCAAGCTACGATATGTGTTCAATCTACATCTTTTCTTTTCGCTTTGTTTGCAGAACTGACAATGTAATACGTTTGTCACAAACTCAATTTATATTCCACCTCAATCAGGAGCCCAATGGGTAAGGTCATTGTGTGTCACTTATACGTACGCTTTTGATTAGGGTTTCCGGACCCGATCAATTAGGGGTTTCTGCAGAATTATTTGAGGTATTGTCCGCAATCGGTGCTGTTGTGAAGGATATTGAACAAATTGTTGTTCGCCGAAGGCTGACGCTAGACGTGTTGATTGAAGTAGATAAGAGCGATGATGCTTTAAAGGACCTTCTTCTTTTTGGATATCAGAGAGGTTTGCACATTGATGTTGAAGAGGTTCATGGCGAACCGACCGAATACACTGAACAATGTGTGGTTACTCTGATCGGTAGAGATATCACTCCTAGCCAACTCATGCTGGCTACGCGAACAATCTCCAATAATGAGGGAAATATTGATCGGATAATTCGTCTTTCACGCTATCCAGTAATGAGTTATGAACTCGCCGTGAATGGTGGGAAACTAGATGAAATTAAACAAGGGCTTTTGCAGGTAGCTTCGGAAACGCCAGAATTAGATATAGCAGTTCAGCCTTTAAATCTGAGCCGAAAAGCTAAGCGTTTAGTTGTTCTTGATGTTGACTCAACGCTTATTCAGAATGAAGTTATTGATTTATTGGCGGAACAAGCGGGTTGTGGCGCTGAGGTTTCAAATATCACCGAGTTGGCGATGAGAGGTGAAATAGATTTTGAAGAGTCTCTTCGGCAGAGGGTTAGCCTACTCGAAGGTTTGGATGAGCTTGGGGTTGAAAGGGCTTGGCAAAATTTGAAACTAACTCCTGGAGCCAGAACATTTTGTCGGACACTTGGAAGACTTGGGTTTACAACAGCGTTAGTAAGTGGAGGGTTTTCAATTTTTGCTGAACGTCTTCAACGTGAACTCAATATCAAGCATGCTAGAGCAAATGAGCTTGAGATCGTTGGAGGCCGTCTGACAGGTCGAGTTGTTGGTCCTATCGTGACTCGCGAATCGAAGGCTGACTTTCTGCGCGAAATCGCTGAGATAGAGGGGGTGCCGATTGATCAGACTGTCGCTGTTGGAGATGGCGCAAATGACCTTGATATGTTGACTATCGCTGGGTTGGGCATTGCATTTAATGCAAAGCCAATAGTTCAGGATGCGGCTAATACAACTTTAAGAGTTCCTTATTTGGATGCGATTCTATTTATGTTGGGCGTTTCTCGTGAAGAGGTTGAAGCGGCTGACTCGTCAGATTTGCTTTGACTAGTGGACCCTATTCGCGGTCATAGGCTAGCCGAAAACCCAAATGCCCCATTGTGCTTGTCGGCGTGGTTGAACTCCTTGCTGCAGGTCGGTATCTGTTGCAATATGATTCGTGACATAAGTATGAGCCTCCTTTAATCACTTTATTTGTGCCCGTGGGAGGTCCTGTTGGGTTTTCTAGTCTTGGTTTACGTTTGTTCGTGAACCAGTCTTGACACCATTCCCAGGTGTTCCCTGTCATCTCATACAAATCAAATTTATTTGGTGGGTATGAGCCGACTGGAGCTGTTCCGTACCATCCATCATCCTCAAGGTTCTTATCTGGGAATGATCCTTGCCATACATTCATCAGGTGCTCACCATCTGGAGTCAGTTGATTTCCCCATGGGAATATTGTTTCGGAGGACCCTGCTGCTGCAGCGTATTCCCACTCTGCTTCTGTGGGGAGCCTTCCCCCACACCAATTCGCATAGGACACGGCATCGTTCCATGAGATTTGCACGGCTGGATGATTGAGCTTTCCCTCTATTGTTGACTGCGGACCTTCGGGAGATTTCCAGGTCGCGCCAAAGACCTGCCGCCACCAAGGTGCTCCTTGGACTCCTCTGGTATCTTCGAAGTCATCGGGCAGTAGTCCGCCAAATACGAAAGACCAACCGATCTCTTCTGCCTCAGTCACATATCCGGTGTCATCAACAAAGGTCATAAATTTTTGATTAGTCACAGAATACTTATCAATTAGAAAAGGCGAGAGGAACACTTCCGTTGTAAATTCCTCCCCATCCTGGGGGTAAGCAAGTTCGTAGTTGGAACCTAATCTAAATGGCCCACCCGCCAGTTCCGCTTTCTCGATATTTGCCGAGGATGTTTTTCCCGTGCTTCTATCATTGACACTTGTCTTTTCAGTCCGCTGGGGAGCACAACAGGAATTGTCTTTGTTCATAGTCAGATAGTTTAGCCGTTCAAACAATACTGTTTCTTCTCGGAGTTCTATTCTGAAAAACAGGTCTTTCGGGTAGTTTGGATGTGTGGTTTCGCTTGATCTTGAATTTGTACGCTCTCATTTTCCCGCTTTTACTCATCCTGACTCTAGACAGTGGGCACATCTTGAAAATGCTGGAGGTAGTTATGTTCCCAACCAGGTAATCAGTATTTTGCAGGACTTTTACACCAGCTCAAAGGTTCAACCATATTGGAAGTTCGGGCCTTCAGCGAAGGCCGGTCAAGCTATGGACAGGGCTGTGGAAGTTATTCCTGCTACTTTCAACGCAAGCCCGAATGAAGTACATTTTGGTCCCTCAACTTCACAAAACACGTATGTTCTAGCTAATGCTTTGCGACCTGATTGGGACTCGGGGGACAACATTATCGTCACGAATCAGGACCATGAAGCCAATATAGGGGCTTGGCGCAGACTAGAGGAAACTGGAATTGAAATCAGGGAATGGAGGGTGAATCCGGAAACTGGATTACTTGACATAGATCAACTTGCTCAACTCATTTGCAGCAAGACCCGACTGGTAGCTGTAACCCATGCATCAAATCTTGCAGCGACCATAAATCCGTTGTGTAGTATCGCTGAGTTGGTCCACGGTGTAGGAGGTTTATTAGTAGCTGATGGCGTCTCATTTGCCCCTCACGCTGCCATTGATGTTCAAGAATTAAATTGCGATATTTATTTATACAGCACATACAAAACGTACGGACCCCATTTAGGGCTGATGTTCGCATCCGAGAATATCTCCCACAAAGTAACTAACCAAGGCCACTTTTTTAATGCAGATAAGCCTACCTATCGGTTAACTCCTGCAGGCCCTGATCATGCCTCAATAGCAGCTTGCGCAGGAATGGTTGACTACTACGAAGATATATATCATCACCACTTCCCGTCAGGTTCGGAAAATTTACGAGAACGTCTTGAAAAGGTTTTTGAACTGTTCGGAGAACACGAGGAACAACTTATGGAACCACTTATTAGCTACATTTTGTCAAGAGAAGATTTTCGACTTATTGGAACGAACTCAAAGAGCCGGATCGAAAGAGCACCAACGGTTGCATTTCATTCCTACACAAAATCAAGCGAAGCAATTTATGACTCTCTAATTGACGCGAAAATCTCTTGCGGCCATGGAAATTTTTATGCCCATCGTTTGACTGAAGCGGTGGGTTTAAACGCAGAAGATGGAGTGGTTCGTTTATCAATGGTTCACTACAACACAATGGACGAAGTTACTCGAGCTATTGACGCTCTTCAGTCGATAAATTAAAAATTGGCTCGCTCATGGTTTATGAGAAACTCTTTTATATGTAGTTGGTCGGTCCCTCCTGCGTAGCCTCTCAACTTACCGTCTGAACCTATGACGCGATGACACGGCAAAATTATTGGTAACGGGTTCAGTGCGTTTGCCGACCCTACTGGTCGTGCTCCGTTTGGAACCCCAATAGCTTTTGCTTGTTGCCCATATGTCACTGTCTCTCCATAGTTGATACTGCACAAGGCCATCCATGCTTTGACCTGAAATGGCGTGCCTTCCGGCTCTAAAGGTAAAGAAAATACCTTCCGCTTTCCTAGAAAATAGTCCTCCAACTGCTCGGCGCATTGAAGTAGAAGTGGTATTTCCTTTGATTCTAAATCGTGACTCAACTTGGCACTAAGGGATTGCGTCGGAAGAATAACCTGCTTTAAATTATCTGCCGTACTTACGAAACGAATACTTCCTATGGGACTGGAAAACTTGGATGTGAACAACACGATGGGTATCAACTTTCTAGATCATAATATGCGTTAATCTCACGAATCTGCAATTGTTAGGGACTATAAACTGCGACAGAGGTGATGTATGACTACCCATTCACTATTTGATAACCGAGTAAGTAAGGATCTTGGAGTTTCAATCCCGATTCTTCAAGCACCGATGGGATGGATTGCTCGGTCACAATTAGCATCAGCGGTTTCAAGATCTGGGGCATGTGGAATTATTGAAACGTCGTCGGGAGAGTTAGACGTGGTTAAAGAAGAAATGCGGACTATGAAAGATCTCGGCTTGCCTTTTGGTGTCAATATTGCGCAAGCTTTTGTTCGAGATCCATCTATTGCTGAATTTGTGATTGATCAAGGAGTTAAATTCGTAACGACATCAGCAGGCTCACCAACTAAATATACCGGAGTCCTGAAGGGTGCCGGACTGACGGTTTACCATGTCGTCCCAACTCTTCAGGCAGCTTTGAAAGCGGTTGAAGCGGGAGTAGATGGGTTAGTTGTCGAAGGTGGTGAAGGAGGGGGCTTTAAAAGCCCTACTCCAGTGTCAACGATGGTGTTATTACCGCTCATTCGTGATCATGTTGACGTACCCATTATCGCTGCCGGAGGAATAAGTGATGGTAGAACAATGGCTGCAGCGTTTGCTTTAGGTGCCGAAGGAGTTCAGATGGGTACACAAATGTTGTCGTGTTTAGAATCCCCAGTCCACATCAATTGGAAAGAATCTATCGTCAATGCACGCGAAACAGATACGGTATTTCTTAATCAGAAACACTCCCCTGCTCTTCGGGCTCTTCGTACCGACCGATCTGAACGATTAGCTGACATGGAGGAAAATATTTTCGGGCAATTCGGCGACCCACAGAAGCTATATTTCGGTGGAGATATGAATGCCGCTATTGCCTTAAGCGGTCAAGTCGCGGGAAGAATTGACGCCATTAGACCAATTGCAGAAATTATTGGCGAAACCGTTGAAGAATTTAGCAAAACGATTGACCGCTTGAGCAACGGTTAGCAGGTCTCAACAACTCAGATCAATACTTCTTCTTTCGCTGGTTTGACAGATACAGGTATTGCACTTTGAATAGCTTGACCTGTTATGGTGTCGAAACCATTCTCAACATCTATTAATCGATTTGTTGGGGAACCTATGTCCCTGACTTTTTCGTCGGATGACGATGCTGAGCCCCACGAATGAGCCATAGAGATGACGCCTCGCCTGATGTCGTCTGAGGATTTAGCCACTCCTATCAACGATGCTCTAGGAGATGCGATCTGGATGAGTTCATCATCTCCCACTTCTAAATCAATCATGTCTTGAGGGTTCATGTATGCATAGTTCGTAGGAGTTTTCTTGTTGAGCTTACTTAATTCACCTCCAAGAGAATTAAGGTGAGTTTTCAGTCGCCTACTCACTAAGCGAAAAGTATGAACTTTGGGGTCAAAGCCTTCCATACGTTCCGCAGATGTTTGCTGAGAAAGAATTTCTTGAAGTTCAGCCAAATGATCATCAAGCGCTAGATGAAATTTTCCGCTGGAGTTAGGATCAGCTTCTTCAATTTCTTGCTTTAGGTATTCAAGAGTCTGTCCATTTTTTTTGCGAATCTCATCAAAGGGGACAAGTGAATGTGCATAAATTAGCTCCAGAATGTCATCATCGGTAGGGCGACTTCCACTCGGTATCTCGCCACCAGGAAGTTGAATTTTCACACTTAGTCGTTCAGCGATTTCCCAATAAAATTCCCAGTCATTTAAAAGATCCCCTTCAGGGTTTTCAATAACCGCAGGTGTGTAGCAAGCATAGGGAGCTCGGAACCATCTATCCATAAATGGGGGAACATCAGATCGTTCAAGACTTAAACGCGGTGGGAGGATGTAGTCAGCAAATTGAGCAGTTTGAGTCATGCGATGATCTATAGCTACCAAGAGTTCAAGAGATTCCATAGCCTCAAGACTTCTCTCTTGATCGGGCCAAGCGGCTACTGGATTCCCACCATTTGAGATAAGGGCCCGAATCTGACCTTCGCCTGGTTCAATTATTTCTTGAGCCAATGTCGTACAAGGCATTTCTCCGCCGTATCCTCGGAGGCCTCTGAATCTGCTCTTTGGACCTGAGAGTGGGTTAAAGGGACCCAATACCTGAGCTCGTTTCCTGGTGTCTGGTTGAAGGAGGCTTCTACTTTCAGCGATTTGACCAGCCCTTAGCCAACGGCCACAAATAACATTCAGGCATATTACTAGGTGTTCCATAAGACTTGGGTAGGGCGACATTGAAGGCCCAGTCCCAGTTCCTGCTGTACCTGTAGGTCCTTCAGCAAAAAGTTTTGCCGCTTTTAAGATGTCATCTCTATCAACATCGCATCGCTTAGCTGCGAAGTCGGCAGTAAAATTTTTCGTCGCTTCAGCAAGACGCTCAAGGTGAGCAGCTTCAATCCATTCTTCACAAAATTCGTGGTCATGAAGATCTTCAGAAAGAATAATATTTATTAAGGCCGCAAGAAGAGTGGGATCTTCACCCGGCCGGATTTGAAGGTGAATATCTGCCTGAGTCGCAAGCTCTGTTCGTCGTGGATCAATAACAATTAACTTGAGGCCCTCTTCTTTTCTATTCCGTAAAGTCGTGAAAGGATTGGTGCCCTGTAATCCCCCGAACGGCGCAAAACTAGAAACCATTGGGTTGTAGCCAATAGCTAGCAAGACATCTACCTCAGAGAAATTCTGCGGTCCTGCTTCCCAAACACCTGCCCGCATAGCAGCCGTTCGTTTCATTGGTTGGTCAATAGTGACCGACGTGTAATAACTAATTGATCCTATTGCTTTATGGAAGGCCCTAGCCACCGGGTCAGACGGAGCATTTTGATACCCTCCGGTTCCTGTGTAAGTAGCTATCGCTCCTGGGCCATGATGCTCAATAATTGATTTCATTCTTTCGGCTATCTCATCTAGTGCTTGCTGAGACGTAATTTCCTCATAATGCCCATCAGGCATTCTTTTTAACGGGTGCCGGATTCGACTTGGACTGTGAATCTGCTCGGGTATCTGGCGCCCCTTTACACAGGTGTAACCTTCAAACAGAGGATCCTCATCAACTCCGAGAATTTTAGTTACTCTTCCGTCAGTAAATTCAACATCTATGGGGCAAGCTGCATGCCAAATCCTACAAAAGGATCGTTTTGTTATATTTCCCATGCGCGCACCACACGTCTACGACAGTTTTCTACACATCCGCAAGTTACTCTAGCCTAATACAGGATTGCGATATTGCGAGAATCGGTTGATACTAGCTAAGATTTATCGGGTCTATGGATTATAAATTTCTTCAAATTGAGATCGTTGACAATGTTGCAACCGTAACGATTAACAGACCTGAGGTTCTTAATGGCCTTCACCCAGAAGCTCACGCCGAAATGGAGAGAGTTTGGGAAGATTTGGGCAGCAATGAACAAGTCAAGGTCGCTATTTTGACAGGTGCCGGTTCAGCCTTTTCTGCAGGGGGAGATCTGAGAGATATGGAAAGTCGACTGAAGAGGGATCCATCTGGAGGGTCGGGTATCTCTGCTGCTTCTGCGCGACGAATAGTTTATAATCTTCTTGATTTTGAGAAGCCCTTGATTGGGGCAGTCAATGGGCATGCTATTGGTTTAGGGGCGACCTTGGCTTTATTAACTGATATTGTGATTTCCTCTAAAGAGGCAAAATGGGGAGACCCTCATATAAATATCGGACTAGTTCCAGGGGATGGTGGTCTCGCTATATGGACCGTGCTCATTGGCCCTAATAAAGCAAAAGAGATGATGATGCTTGGCTCAACTATCTCCGCTGAGTTCGCTGATCAACTTGGTTTAATAAATCATGTAGTTGACGATGATCAGGTAATGACCACAGCTTCAGAGATAGCACTTCAACTTTGCGATGGGCCTCAAGCAGCTTTGAGAGGTACAAAAATTTCAGTTAACAACTGGCTTAAATCTCAGTTTGCATCATTATTTGAAGTAAGTCTTGCCGCAGAGTTGGAATCTATGCGACATTCCGATTTCAGTGAAGGCGTCAACGCTGCTTTAGAGAAGAGAACACCGAAATTCAACTAGTTGAGACTTAAGGGTTACTCTTCCCTTGTGTTCGGTCGCTGCTTGTCAGTAAATGAAGCTACGCCTTCTTTATGGGCCTCGGACCTAAAGCATTCGAGCAACGCTTCTCGACTTGCAATCTGATGGTCAGCAACATTCTTTGTGAGACCAGAGTAAAGCAATTCCTTTGTCAAGCGATGTGAAGAATCTGAACCTCTCAAAAAAGTTTTCGCTTCATCTATCGCAGCTTTCACAAGGTTTTCTGGCTCGACAATCTGGGTAACGTATCCAATCTCATATGCTCGTTGCGCATCTAGCCATTCCCCTGAATAAAGCAACTTCAAAGCATTTTGTATTCCGATTTGCCTTGGGAGAAGCCAAGTTCCAGCTCCAGTATCGGGGATTAAACCCCTATGAGCAAAATTCCATGCAAATCGGGCATTCGTAGAGACAATTCTGATATCACAGTGGCTTGTCCATTCGGCGCCCATACCCACAGCGGGACCATTTACTGCAGCAATGACAGGTACAGGGCATGCCGTAATATTCCACAATCCGTTCTCATCGTGAGTAGGGACTTTAATACCTCTTTCTTCAGGAGGTATACCTGATAGGAAATTTAGGTCTATCCCAGCGCAGAAAGCGTCTTCGGCACCTGTCAAAATGACAACTCGTGCTTCATTTCCAGCGACAGTGAGGTGGTGATACATTTGCTCTATCATCTGATAGGTCATTGCGTTTTTTCGGCTTGGGTTGTTAATGGTGATAAAGGCTATTCCATCATCATCGCAAGCGTAATCTGTTGAACCCATGCATTTACTTTAGACCAGTTTCTTAACTGTCATTTAGGAGTATGCACTTATTCTCCACCTGCTCCTGCTAAACCATGACCATGGCAATTACTCCCATAGTTGGAACCTTGGCTTACATTCTTGATCAAGAAAGCGACAGAGTTCTTCTTATCCGCCGAAACTCAAGACCAGATGATGATCATTTTGGCAAGGTAAACGGTTTAGGGGGCAAGGTCGAAAAGGATGAAAATATCGTATGCGGTATCGAAAGAGAAATTGAAGAGGAAGCCGGAATTACGATTACCGAATACGAGCTCCGAGGAGTAATTACGTGGACAGATTTCGGCCCGAAACGTGAAGACTGGCTGGGATTCATTTTTCTCGTAACAGGATGGGAAGGGTCTCCTAAATCTTTCAACGACGAGGGCTCCTTGGAGTGGGTTTCCAGACAGCAACTTTTAGACGCTTGCAACATGAACGAAGTTAGCGAGGAGAATTCCAAGCTTCCTCTTTGGGAAGGAGATAAGTATTTCATTCCTATGGTTTTCGATTCGGACCCACGCGTCTTTTACGGATCGATGCCGTATGACGGAGAAATATTTAAGACCTGGGATTATAAACGTCTCTAATTGGATAATTCTTCTTTTAGCGACGCTAAAAGTGATAGCACTGCCGGACTTTGAGCTGCATTCTTGCGAGAAGCAACGATCAAATTCCTCGTGCTAAGAATAGAGCTAGGAGTTAATGGTCTTGGCCCGTCTTCCGCTTGAACATTAGGAAGGACGGTCCAACCTATACCCAAATTCACCATTTCTTTGAGAACTTCAGGTTGCGGTGAATCAGCTACTACTTCAACAGAGGACCCTCGTTCCTTAAGCGCCGCAGAGATTATTTTTCGCGTATTTGAGCTTTCAGGAAAGAGCACCCAGGGGCCCCATTTACTTGGTGGACCCAACGGTCCCCCTCCCGGTTTATATATAGAAAGAGTTTCTGTCAACAGAGGCTCAATTTGAATACCTTTAATTTCATAACCAGGTTCAATACATACCACCAGATCCAGCTGTCCCCTTTGCAGCGCATCAATTAAGGGTCGAGAAGGACTGACATTCAAGTGAAAATTAAGGGATGGGTGTTCCGTTCTAAAATCTTTCAAAACGCTTTGGAAATAGTTCACCGCTGCTATGTCAATCATCCCTACTCGGATAGTGCCTTCGTGCGCGTTCTTCATTCGGTCTGACCATTTAGCCAAATCACTTGTTAACGAAATGACCTGCCGGGCATGATCTAAGAGAATTTCAGCGTTTGGATGGAGTATCCGCCTTCGTCCGACTCGGTCAAATAACGATACTCCTACTCTTCGTTCCAATTCTGCGAGTCCTTGTGAAAGGGCTGATGGTGTAACTCCGACAGCATCTGATGCATCAGCCCATGTATTTTCTTCGGCCACAGCTATTAAATACTCAAGTTGACGTATTGAGAGGTCAGGTAAGCTAAGCATGCTCTTACAATATACTTTAGATTTACTTAACAATACTTCTTTAATGTTTATTATTGCTAATATCAGTTCATGACTTCAAGAAACATAAAATCATCGCAAGGAAAACTAGGCATCCTCACACCTGGAATGGGAGCGGTCGCTTCAACTTTCATAGCAGGTGTTCTGGCTGCAAGAAAAGGGTTAAAGCCACCTATTGGCTCTATCAGCCAAATGGCTCATATTCGCCTCGGAACAAAAGAGGAAGGGCGAAACCCATTGATCAAGGATTTCGTACCTTTAGCAGAATTAGATGACCTTGTTTTTGGTGGCTGGGATCCGATTTCCCCTAACGTGCTTGAAGCGGCTCGAACCGCCGGTGTCCTCGAGGGCGATGATCTCTCTGAAATTTCGAGCGACTTGGAATCTATTATTCCAATGGAAGCTGTTTTTGACAAAAAATGGGTTTCACGTTTAGACGGTGTTCGCGTAAAGGATATTGAGAGCAAATGGGACCAAGCAGAGGCTCTGATACAAGATATAGCGAATTTCAAGGAAGAAAATGACTGTGACCGCCTCGTGATGGTTTGGTGCGGTTCAACGGAAGCTTTTCAAGAACCAAGCGAAGTTCACGCTTCTGTTGCGGCGTTTGAAGAAGGGCTAAGAAATAACGATCCGAACATTTCTCCAAGCCAAATATACGCATATGCTGCGCTGCAGAGTGACGTTCCATTTGCGAATGGTGCTCCTAATTTAAGCTGTGACCTAGATTGCATCGTTGAACTCTCAAAATCTCGGGGTGTTCCTATAGCTGGCAAAGATTTCAAAACAGGTCAGACGCTAATGAAAACGCTGCTAGCACCAGGATTCAAAGCGCGTATGCTTGGGCTTGAAGGCTGGTATTCGACAAATATTCTTGGCAACAGGGACGGAGAAGTACTTGATGCTCCAGAGAACTTTAAATCCAAAGAAGTTTCCAAATTAGGAGTTCTAGATACCATCCTGCAACCTGAACTTTATCCTGACCTCTATGGAGATATCCATCACGTCGTGAGAATCAACTATTACCCACCCCGAGGCGATAACAAAGAGGGTTGGGATAACATCGATATTTTTGGCTGGCTGGGTTACCCCATGCAAATTAAGGTTGACTTCCTCTGCCGAGACTCTATTCTAGCCGCTCCAATTGTCCTTGATCTTGCGTTGTTTATGGATCTAGCCCATCGGGCTGGTGAATCTGGAGTCCAAGAATGGTTAAGCTTCTATCTGAAAGCCCCACAGTCCTCGACAGACAGCGGGCCTGAGCATGACCTATTTATTCAGCAAACAAAATTAAAAAATACTCTTCGTGAATGGATGGGGGAAGAACCCGTTACGCATAGTGAAGCTGGCTAATGGAAAACCGGACTTCAAGAAACTGAACCACCAGCTTTAACCCAGCTAGAAACGACACTTTCCGCCTCCTGGGGATTGTAGACGTCCTCTTCGTAGCTCCATTGGCCATTACCCGCATAATGCAAAATGACATGGACATTGAAGGAATACTCCGCACTCCCTCCAGTTGGGTCAGGAAGACAATTTGGTATTAGAGCGATAACACGATTTCCATCAATAATGTAGTGGTCCACAGGGAAAGTCATTTTTGGGAAAGGGCCCATTATTGAAGTAATCCATTTCTTGATTGCGGCCCTCCCATGGAATTTCCCGTAATGATGCTCAAAATATCTTGCATCTTCCGTAAATTGATCTGCCCATAGAGACCAGTTCCCTGTCTGAACAGCGACTTCTCCCCTACGAACATACTTTCTGAATTCTTCCTCTACTTCTTCTCTTGAAACAATAACGTCAGGAACTTCTGGGGCCCAGTCCTCAATTCCGCGCAACGTATTATCCGGTGGGGTATCAATTCGGCCACCGTCATTAAACCATTCTTGCCACACACGCTCTGCATCAGCTGGATTATAGAAATCTTCTTCATAATCCCAAAGCCCATTCCCCGCGTAGCGTAAATAGGTTGTGTTAGGGAATCCATAACGCTTTCCTGTACCAGTAGGATCTGGCAGGTTATTCCAGATATACAAAGCTACCCTATCTCCGTCGATTGCCCACCATTCCATCCACATAGATATATTGGGGTACTGCTTCATAGTAGAAACAATCCATTGAGAGATTTGCTCCCTGCCGCTAAATTCCCCTAGGAAGTGCTCTATGTATTTAGCTTCGAGAGTGAATAGAGATGCCCAAGATTCCCAATCATGGTCAATAACTCCACGTTTTCTGTATTCATCAAACGCAATGGCGACTTCATCATTATTGGACCTATTCATGCATTACGCTCGCTCTCCTAATATCAGTAAGATTTTCACAACGATAACAAAAACTCAAGATTGGTATCTGTTGTTTCGGCAAAGACTGAAAATGTGATGTAAAAATAGAAATATGATTATTGTTGTCTCACCCGCAAAAGCATTGGACTTTGAGTCTCCTTGGGCGACTCAGAAAAGTAGCAAACCCTCCCTTCTCAAAAAAAGTGAAGAACTTGTCGGTGTACTTTCTCAAAAGTCCCCTGACCAACTTGGTTCACTCATGTCATTATCGGATTCACTTGCTGAATTAAATTTTGAAAGATATCAAGATTGGAGCACTCCGTTTACTAAACAAAACTCTCGTCCAGCAATACTTTCTTTTAACGGGGATACATACACGGGAATGAACGCTTCGGAGTCTTTTTCTGAAGAAGACTATGACTACGCACAGGAAACTTTGAGGATACTTTCTGGTCTTTATGGAGTGCTCAGGCCTCTGGATTTAATCCAACCCTACAGGCTTGAGATGGGAACGAAGTTGGAAACCGAATATGGCAAGAATCTTTATGAGTTTTGGGGAAACTCTCTAACCGAATCTCTAAATAAAGCTCTAGATGAAAGTCCTGGCGAAAAGGTTTTAATTAACCTTGCGTCTAACGAATATTTCAAATCTGTTCATGCAGATGAATTAGAGTTTCCTGTTATGACACCAATATTTCTTGATAGAAAAGATGGAGGGGACTACAAAACCGTGAGCTTCTATGCGAAACGTGCCAGAGGGTCAATGGCTTCTTGGATTATTCGAAATAGAGTTTCCCAATGTGAGCAATTTAAAGAGTTCGCGGAAAATGGCTACGAATTTTGCTCCGAACGCTCAAACAGTCAGTCGCCGGTCTTCATTAGAACAAACTCATAGCTGAGTCATTAATGACTACAAAAATTGGCATTAACGGCTTTGGAAGAATGGGAAGACTAGTTGTGCGGGCGCTTGCCCATCATGAGCAACTTGAAATAACCCACATAAATGAACTTAACTGCGATGCAAAAACTGCTGCTCACCTTATGCAATTCGATACTGTCCATGGAACATGGAAACGTGAAGCCCATGAGTCGGAAGGAAATCTCATACTGGACGGTTCTTCGGTTAAGTACTCTCAAATTGGAAGTCCCGGTGATGTCGCATGGGAAGAAACAGACGTATCAATCGTCATTGAGTGCACAGGGGCTTTTAGAACAGTTGAGGCATTGTCCAGTTATTTCAATCGAGGGATTAGAAAAGTTGTTGTAGCTGCTCCAGTCCATGACGAGACCGTTCTTAATGTTGTCATGGGTTGTAATGATCACCTTTATGATGATCACAAATATGACATTGTGACAGCAGCTTCATGCACGACGAATTGTATTGCTCCCGTTGTAAAGGTGCTTCACGAACAGGTTGGTATTGATAATGGAATGATAACTACTATCCATGCGCCGACTAATACACAAGTGGTAGTTGATAAGCCTCTTGCTGACCCCAGACGCGCGCGTTCCTCTTTAAATTCTTTAATTCCTACATCAACTGGTTCAGCAACTGCGATAACTCGCATCTTCCCTGACCTTGAAGGAAAGCTCGATGGCCTCGCAGTTAGAGTACCTGTCCTTAATGCTTCTTTAACAGATTGTGTCTTTTCATTACAATCGGAAGTAAACGCCCAAGAAACAAACGAGCTCCTTAGGCAAGCCTCAACTGCAGAGCTGGAGGGCATACTTGGATATGAAGATAGGCCACTTGTTTCCGCCGATTTTGTCAATGATTCACGGTCCGGAATTGTAGATGGTTTATCTACCTTGAAACTCCCGAATGGGCTTGTGAAAATTTTGGTTTGGTACGATAACGAATACGGTTATGTCCATCGAATGGCTGAGTTGGCTGCGAAGATTTCCAAAGGCCTATGACGAGAACGAAATGAAGGTTAAAAGCTACGGTCTGGTAACCGGTGCTTACTGGAGCTTGACACTCACCGACGGTGCCTTGCGTATGGTTGTTCTCCTCCACTTTCACGAGCTTGGTTTCGGACCACTGGAACTTAGCTTTCTTTTCTTGGCCTATGAATTCATGGGTGTCTTAACTAACTTGTTTGGCGGAATCGCTGGATCAAGATTTGGGCTTGAACAGACTCTGAAGGCTGGTCTTCTAATTCAGACTTTTGCCCTTCTTACAATTTCTTTCGTAGATGCAAACTGGGGGAAGATCTTTTCGGTGGCCTTTGTAATGTTTTGCCAGGCCTTCTCAGGTATTGCAAAAGATCTGACGAAAATGAGTTCTAAAAGCGCCGTGAAATTTGTCGTTCCGGAGGATGGGTCTTCAGAACGACAAACTCGCCTATTTCGTTGGGTCGCCGTTCTTACTGGCTCAAAGAATGCACTGAAAGGCGTCGGATTTTTCGTTGGTAGCGCATTGCTATCACTTTTCGGTTACAGGACCTCGCTTCTGGCCCTTGCATCCATTGTTGCAGTTGCGTTGGTAGCGGTTTTAGTCTTCCTTGATGAGAGTATAGGAAAATCTAGTAAGCCCCTTCCTAGGCGCATATGGGCATCTACTTACCCTGCCGTTAACAAACTATCGATTGCCAGATTTTTTCTATTTGGTTCGAGAGACATCTGGTTCGTAGTGGCTCTCCCTATTTTCTTGGATGAGAGTTTAGGTTGGTCTTTTGAGGGAATCGGAGCTTTCCTTGCGGCTTGGGTTATTGGTTATGGCATTATTCAGTCGGGTGCCCCTTCTGTGATCAGGCTTAAAGATGCGGCAGGGGACATTCAAGCCTCAACCCGTCTCTGGTCATTTACCTTGATGATATTCACTATTTTGTTGGCCGTTTTGGTTGCTTTTGATATAGCCAAAAGTTTCACGGTAATCGTCGGATTACTATTATTTGGCGTTTTGTTTGCTTTAAATTCTTCGCTCCATTCATATCTAATTCTTGCTTTCACGGAGGACGATAGCGATGTAGCTGTTAATGTTGGTCTTTATTACTCGGCCAATGCGTTTGGGAGGCTATTTGGAACTCTTCTCTCTGGCTTGACTTATCTCTGGGGCGGCTTGGCGGCAGCATTGTTTACCTGTTGTGGCTTCTTGGCTGTCAACTGGCTAATTTCCTTCTCATTTCCGAAAAGAATTAAATCCGGCTTCCAGTGAGACCCTTTTGTATCAGAACGCTACTTCGAGTACTTTGAACTCAGAATCGTGGTCTACCAAAAAGAATTCCATTGATGGGAGGAACCCATATGGAAAACAGATTGCATCACCCGAACTTACGGTCTCTTCTCGTTCTTCAACTTCTATTTGCGCAGATCCCTGATTAATAAACCATAGAAAAAAAGAGAGGGGTTTTTCTGTACTTATAGACGTTGGAGTTAATCTTGTGCCCTCTGATACAGAACCGTGAATTTCGTTCACCCAACC
The DNA here is from genome assembly GCA_011523005.1 of Acidimicrobiales bacterium. Classification (GTDB taxonomy): domain Bacteria; phylum Actinomycetota; class Acidimicrobiia; order Acidimicrobiales; family UBA8592; genus UBA8592. Next base: position 3,667 of record WTHU01000130.1, on the reverse strand, counting down.
TTGATTCCCTGATGCTTCACCTATTGAGGTCCCATATGCGGTCAAGGAGGTTGAATCTTTATAAGTTACCGGCTCTCGTGAGTTGGGCGTATCGTGAGTAAATTGTTGACCATTAAAATTTCGTGTACGTGCTACGGTGCTGTTGGGCAACTCCATGTTGAAGTCGGAAAATGTTGCATGGTCTGCAGGAGTTGTCACTTCAATGACCTCAAGGTCATCAAATGATTCCAACACCTGGTGGCGGATGCCTGGCGGTTGGAGAATACAGTCTCCCTCCTTAAACATAAAAGGCTCACCTTGATCTTCGTATACCAATTTCGCTGAACCGTTAATGCAAAACAGTGTTTGGAAGGAAACATCATGATAATGCACCCAGTCAGCCACTTTCCCGCTTCCTTCAATTCTTATTTGAGATGCCACGGAGATTTCGTTGTGGTTACCAGTCAAAGATCTATATGACATCCCTGCTCTGCCATGTACCCATTGAGTATCGCTTATCCGCGATACATGAACGATTGGGTGCAGATCTATTACCTGATTTTGACGCTTAATAACAGAAACATACTTCACTCTGGTGCCGTTGGGGCCAATTAGATCCGTTCCGATGAGGGATTGATCTTCTATTGGAATTTCAATCGATAGTGGTTGTGCTTTTGCACTTTTATCTAACGCGATGGTGAATTGATCCCTATTCAAGATCGCATAATTAGGATTATCTGCTGGTGAAATCATCACAATTTTGAACCCAAGTTTATTTACAAAGAACTCAAGCCCTGATTCAAATTCAGGTGCAGCAACTAGTGACCTTATTGATTTCGTCTCATCAGTAGCGTCAACAGTGAATTTCATGAAAACTATTTCCTTTTATTCTTTCAAGACTAGGGTTCAAAGTTACTTAGTTACTTCTAAATACGATACCGTTGCATTCGGACAATGAATTTTAAAGCTGAAATTGATTTATGGATAACCCAAAACCCCTGATAGGTATAACTGGACGTCGGCGTACTGGAGATAAATTGCGTGGCAGTCTCGAGGTCATGAATCACCTTTCCTTTGACGTGTATTGGGTTGACTATGCCGAAGGCATTATCGCAGCAGGTGGGATTCCTGTTTTCCTTCCTCTTAGCCTTGACCCATCAGAAATCATTCCTCGACTGGATGGCATACTCATGAGTGGTGGGGCTGACATAGATCCCGAAAGGTACGGTGCAGACCCTGAGCCTGAACTGCAGTCAATCGAGCCGATGCGTGATGACTTTGAATTGAAAGTACTTGAGAAGGTGTATGATAATGAATTGCCTGTTGCTGGGATTTGCCGAGGCCTACAAATTCTTAATGTCTACGCTGGAGGAACGCTATTTCAAGACGTTCCTCCACACGCTGCTCGAAAGGAACCCCCCTCAAGTCGGGTGCATGAAGTTACTTTCGATGATGGGTCTTTATTTTCAGGTCTCTACGGGTCATCAATAGAAGTGAACTCTTTACATCATCAAAGCATCGATAAGCTGGGTGAGGGATTTCTGGCTACTGGGGTCTCAAATGATCAAGGAGTTGAGGCGATTGAGCATGTTGAACGACCTATTATCGCTGTTCAGTGGCATCCGGAAATGTTAGACACGCGAGATAGCGATCCACTTTTTCAGTGGCTAGTCCAGCGCTCTTCGGAGCGACTTTAGGTGTTCTGGGGAAAACCTAAGTCGACTTGACTGCTTGTTGGGTCAGGCCAACGACTTGTGATAACTTTTTGCTTCGTATAGAAACGCATTCCTTCTGGGCCATACATTGCTGTATCTCCAAATAGAGAATCATCCCAGCCGCCAAATGAGTGGTACCCCACTGGAACAGGTATTGGAACATTAATTCCTACCATTCCAGCCTGCACATTCTTTTGAAATTGTCTGGCTGTGCCTCCATCTCGAGTGAAGACTGCTACTCCGTTGCCATATTGATTCTCGGCTATGACATCCAATGCGTCATCAAAGGATTGAACTCTTACAACCGAGAGGACTGGGCCAAAGATTTCGTCTCGGTACACCTCCATATCTGTTGTCACGTTATCCAAAAGAGTCGCTCCGACATAGAATCCCTTTTGCTCAGGCGAGTGCATCCGACCATCACAAACAACGGTTGCGCCTTCTGCTTCACCTGAATTTATATAGTCAACAACTCGGCTGCGATGCTCTTCGCTTATGAGTGGGCCCATCTCTGAATCAGGTTGCATTCCTGGCCCGATCTTTAGATTATCAATTCGATCAGAGATTGCTTTTACTAATGGTTCTGCTACTTCTCCGACTGCTACAACAACTGAAATTGCCATGCAACGCTCACCAGCTGATCCATAAGCGGCGGAAACTGCGGAATCTGCTGCAAGATCAATATCGGCATCTGGAAGCACAACCATATGGTTCTTAGCGCCCCCCAATGCCTGAACCCGTTTACCTCCTGCGGTTCCAGACTCGTAAATGTGTTTCGCTACAGGCGTGGACCCAACGAAACTCACAGCGTCAACATCATCATGGGATAGAAGTTGGTTAACTGTTTCTGCTCCTCCATTGATTAGATTAACTACACCTTTTGGAAATCCAGCCTCATTCATTAATTTGATGATGAACTCCGGCGCTGAGGGGTTTCGGTCTGAGGGTTTAAGTATAAAAGTATTTCCACAAGCTATGGCGTTAGGAAACATCCATAAAGGAACCATGACTGGAAAGTTAAAGGGCGTTATCCCTACGCATACACCTACTGGTTGCCGAATCGTATAGACGTCTACTCCAGAAGAAGCTTGTTCGCTATATGTACCCTTTAGAGTTTCAGCAAATCCACACGCATACTCAATGTTTTCTATTCCTCTTGCTACTTCTCCTCTTGCATCACTATGAACTTTCCCATGCTCTTCAGTTATTAGTTCAGCAATGTAGCTCTCATTTTCAAGTACGAGGTTACGAAACTTGTATAAAAGTTTCGCTCGTTGAGCAATGGAGGCTTCGCTCCAGTCGTTGAACGCAGCCCTGGCAGATGCCACCGCCTTATTAACTTCTTCTAATGTCGCATGCTGTATTTCAGCCACTTGCTCTTCTGTAGCAGGATTCAGAACCGCTTGGGTCTCTTGATTTGCTTCACCAACGCTTTGGCCATTTATGTGATGCTGAATTGAACGCATGGGATCCTCTCATATCCGCAACCCCAGCAAACATACTTTTATTGCATGGAATTAGTTAAAGGTATCGTCTAGCTAATGTATCGATACGTTATTGTATGTTCTTCTGGGGGCAAGGTTACCCTTGCCCCCAGAGAAAGCATTTAGCCCTTAGCGTTTACAAATGCGTCGGAGTAATTTGTCTCGAAATCTCCGGTGTCTTCAATTGACTCAAGGGAATCAACACCGCCAGCAAAGAGCTCTGGATTGCGAATGAAGTCAAGAAGATCATCATAATATCCGTCGGGGTCTTCGCCCATGAGATCTAGAGCAGCTTGGTTAGGTGTGTCATAGTAGTTCCAGTCGGTGAGGGCAGCACCTTGCTCAGCAGTCAACATCCAGTTAATGAAAGTGTGGGCTGTACATGGGCTTGGGGCGTCAAATGGAATTGCCATATTATCAATCCATTTCGTTCCGCCTTCCTCAGGAACAAAGTAAACATAATCTTCGTAATTATCTTGATCCAGGAAC
>WTHU01000058.1:7178-27980 GCA_011523005.1 Acidimicrobiales bacterium | reverse complement strand
AACATGAAATAACACCTCATGAATCTCCAACAGTTATGTGGATACCTCTCGTGATCCTCTCCGGGTTAGCTGCTGTTGCCGGGCTATTAAATCTTCCTTTCAGTTATGACACAAAGCATTTGGAACATTGGCTTGAACCAATACTCTTTGGAAATGAAGTTCATGTAACTGCCTCAGGTCAAACAAAATGGATTCTTGCGATAGTTGCAATAATAGGGGCTACTACAGGAGTTTTAGCTGCAGCGTTCGTGTACTTAAAAAACCGGCTCTCAGCCAACAAAATTGAGCACTCGATACTTGAAGAAGCATGGAGATTTGATTCAACGGTCAGTAACTTTATGGGCGGACCAGGACGAAAAAGTTTTGAGGCCACAACCCTATTTGACCAAAAGATCATTGATGGAGCGGTAAATGGAGTAGGAAAAGTAACGCAGCGCATCGGTACAAGACTGCGAAGCTTTCAAACTGGGCTGATTAGAAGCTATGCATTGGGAATGTTTATAGGAGCAGTAGCAGTTATCGCCTATTTCGTATCAAGGATGGGTTTCTGATGTCGTTTTCAAGCTTGCTAGCCGCATCACAGATACAGACCACGTTTCAGGTCATACCTGTTCTTGTTCTCCTCCCAGTTTTTGGAGCAATAGCTGTAGCGCTAACACCAAATGCGCGCATTGGTGTGCATAAAATGCTAGCCACAATTTTCACTGGCATAACAGGAGCAATTTCTGTTTGGCTACTGACTGCGTTTGAAACAAATGGAGAATTCCAATTCATTTCTCAGCAAACATGGATTAAAAGCCTCGGAATCGAATGGTTTGCAGGGGTTGACGGAATTTCCCTCTTCCTAGTTGTCTTAACCGGATTACTGTTTCCATTCGTCGTTATTGCAATAAACCCGAAACACGATCACAAAGCCTACTACATCTGGATTCAACTCCTGCAGACAGGATGCATGGGGGTATTCGTATCCTTGGATCTCTTCATGTTCTTTGTCTTCTTCGAAATTGTGCTCATCCCCATGTATTTCCTCATAGGTAAATGGGGTCATGGAAATGCACAATATGCAGCAACAAAATTCTTCCTCTACACAATGTTCGGATCTGCCTTGATGCTGGTCAGCATTGTTTCATTGGCTGTCCTACACGCACAAAACAGTGATTCTGAACTCACATTTAACCTTATAGAAATAGCAACAAACCCTGCGATCGCAACAAATACTTCAAGGCTAATTTTCCTCGGCTTTGCCATAGCTTTTGCAGTAAAAGTCCCATTATTCCCGGTCCATACATGGCTACCCGACGCTCACACAGAAGCTCCAACTGCAGGCTCAGTCATACTCGCAGGAGTCATGTTAAAACTTGGAACATACGGCTTTATCCGGTTCGGCCTCTTCCTGTTCCCAGAAGCTTCCCACTTCTTCGCACCCCTATTCCTAACCCTGGGAGTGATCGGAATCGTTTACGGTGCAATAGTTGCAACCATGCAAAAAGATCTAAAGCGACTTGTTGCATACTCATCAATCGCACACCTAGGATTCATCATCCTAGGAACCTTTGCGCTTAATACTCAAGGTATCCAAGGGGCAACTGTGCAAATGATTAACCACGGACTTTCAACCGGCGCCCTATTCATGCTCGTTGGCATCATCTACGAACGAAAACACACACGTCAGATTTCCGAACTAAGTGGTATCCAAAAATCAGCACCTGTACTCGCTGGTGTCTTCACACTTGTAATGCTGTCGTCAATAGGACTGCCAGGACTCAATGGATTCGTCGGAGAATTCCTGATACTTCTCGGAACATTTACAGCAAACAGATGGTGGGCAGTCATCGCAGCCACAGGAGTAATCCTTGCCGCACTTTACCTACTCTGGGCATACCAGCGTGTATTCCACGGCCCTCAAAACCAAGAGGATGAACCAACGAAGGACCTCACCAACTGGGAACGTCTAACATTATTGCCATTAATCGTGGCCATTGTCTTTTTGGGTATCTACCCTAAACCAATGCTTGACCGCATCGAACCCGCTGTTGACAAACTTGTTACCCACATCGAAGCAACAATTGAAGACGGATCGTTCACAGAACCAGTTCCGACTACTCAAAACCGAACATCCTTCAGTGATTTATTAAAGCAAACCCATGAGTCACATTCTTACGATAAACACGACGGTCACCATGATCACGAATCTGACCACGAGGATGGAAGCCACTCAGGAGATCACGAATGAGCGCAATAAACGTGTTAGCCCATGAGTCAATACAAACACCATCCGTAGCCTGGACCGGATTATTGCCCATAATCATCCTTGCTGCAGCAGGGATCCTGTTGCTTACTATTTGTTCGCTCTTCCCAGAGAAGGTAACCAACAAATTTGCTTCGGTTTACACTCAGCTAGCTGCCGTCGCAGCACTAAGCAGCACATTTTCTCTGTGGGATAAAGTACAAAATAAATCCGAAGGTCCTTACTCAACTCTTGCAGGTGCGTTTGGTGTAGATGGGTTCTCAATATTTGTAACAATGCTGATAACGATTTGCGTAATCCTTATCTCCCCGATAGCAGAAACCTTTCTTAAAAGAGAAAACATTACAGGGCCGGAACCTTATGTTCTAATGCTCCTTGCAGCTACTGGCGGAATTATCATGGCAGGAGCTAATGACTTCATCATTCTCTTCCTAGGGATCGAAGTCCTGTCAATATCCTCTTACATTCTTGCTGCAATGAATTCACGACGAATTCAGTCTCAAGAAGCAGGCCTCAAATATTTCGTTCTAGGAGCATTCGCTTCAGGATTCTTACTATATGGAATCGCTCTACTATACGGAGCTACCGGGTCAACATCATTTTCAGCAATCAAAAATTTCACTCAAGAAGTCGAACTAACAAATGATACCCTCTTACTTGCAGCTCTAGCTTTAATAATAGTTGGCCTGGCATTCAAAGTTGCAGCAGTGCCTTTCCACTTTTGGTCACCAGATGTCTATCAAGGGTCACCAACTCCATTTGTTGCCTTTATGGCCTCCGCTGTTAAAGCAGCAGGGTTTGCGGCAATCCTGAGAGTACTTTACGTAACCCTCGGAGAATACCAGGCTGACTGGCAACCTGTCATCTACGCAATTGCTATCGCAACATTACTAACCGGGTCGTTACTAGCTATCGTACAAACCGATCTAAAACGGATGCTCGCATACTCTTCTATAAGCCATGCCGGCTACTTACTAGTAGGAACGCAGGCCGCATCTGACCAAGGAGTAAAAGCAGTTCTTTTCTATCTAGCAACGTATGCCTTCATGGCTATAGGTAGCTTCACAGTCGTAGCAATAAATTCCGGAGATACAGGAATCCAAACGGATCTTAATTCAATATCTGGTCTAGCTACACGAAAACCTTTGCTAGCAATCACCTTTACCATCTTCCTGTTAGGGCAGGCTGGAATACCTTTAACTTCTGGATTCTTTGCAAAATTTTATGTTATCGAAGCTGCAATAGAAGAAAGATCATACCTACTTGCCATCATTGCAATGATTGCAGCAGTTATAGGAGCATTCCTTTACCTGCGGATCCTTGTAAAAGTCTGGCTTTCAGAACCCGAAAAAGATCAAAAAGGTATCAAGCTACATATCCCAATTGAAATTGGGTTAGTACTCGCCATCGCGGTCATCGCCACGATGTTCTTCGGAATCTGGCCAGAACCTCTAGTAGAAATGGTCCAAAGAGCCATACCAGCACTGATACCGGGTTAAAAATGAACTACTCAAACTTTATCCTAAAGAATAAGCGACAAACAAAGGAATACCCTCGTACCGCAAAGAGAGCAAAACCCCAAAAAACAAAACAAACTAAACCTTCCTTAACCACGTTTAGGCCTCCAGTTTCGGCTATCTTGTGCTGTACACCTTGGTCCGAATGGCCCCAAGTAACTACTATTTATCATCGTGTCTGAATTTCTACGCAGCTATCTCACAGTCGCCGTTTTTGGTGTGCTTGCATGTGCACTCGTCGGCGCCTTTGTCGGACTCAGCGCGCTAATCAGACCCGCAAGAAAGCAAGACCAAAAATACCTAACTTATGAATCAGGAGTCGACCCCGTCGGCACAGGATGGACCCAAAGCAATATTCGGTATTACATTTTCGCACTACTATTTGTCATGTTTGACGTTGAAGCAGTCTTCATATTTCCATGGGCAACACGCCTCGAACAGTACGGACTCTTCGGCCTCGTCGAAATGGCCATCTTCATCTTTATTCTGCTCCTAGGGCTCCTATATGCCTGGCGAAAAGGAGTACTCAAATGGTTCTAAAAGACCTCACAAAAAGGATACGACATGGGATTAGTTGAATCTGGCAAAATGCCCAAACCACTCACAAAATTGTTGAATATGAGTCGACGCTACTCAATGTGGGTATACCAATGGGGGCTAGCATGTTGCGCAATCGAAATGGGAGCAGCATTTGCCTCCCCACGATATGACGTCATGCGACTAGGAGTTATTCCACTTCCAGCAAGCCCTCGGCAGGCCGACTTTTTAGTCGTTTCTGGAACAGTAACCGACAAGATGGCACCTGCGGTCAGAAGACTATGGGAACAAATGCCTGACCCTAAATATGTTATCTCCATGGGATCATGTGCAAACTGTGGTGGACCATACTGGGATTCATACTCTGTCACAAAAGGTGTGGACCAAATTGTTCCAGTCGACGTGTATGTTCCAGGGTGTCCACCAAGGCCCGAAGCGCTTCTCGAAGGAATTGTTTTACTCCAAGAGAGAATTATGAACGAAGATATGGCAGAACGTTGGAAAGGTGATCCAATTGTCGTTGAGTAAACCCTCTCCCACACAACACAAACAAGGAGGAAGCCATGGCTGAAATTCCTGAGCACCTCCTCAAGAGAGCGCAAGCAGCAAGAGAAAAAGCTGAAGCTGAACAACCAACCGACAACCAACCCCCCTCAAAACCCACAGAATCGGATACTGCAGTAGCAGTGATTGAAGAAGAAGTCATTGAGGTAGATGAAAAGGCTGAAGAAACACTCAATACGATCATTACAGGACTAGGCGAAAAAGTGCTGTCATCACACATAGCGCCCAACAGAGGCCTATGGATACGAGTATCAAGTGAAAACTGGCGACAAACTGCTCAGTTCCTCCATGATGAGTTGGATTGCACATTTTTTGACTGGTTATCCGTTATTGACTGGATGCCTTCACCCTATGGACGAGAACTTGATGCTGAACAAGACATTGAACCCGAACAAAACTCGACCGAGCCAGAACAAATGGAATGGGGTTACACAGGAGGAGATACTCGATTCCAACTTATATGTCGCGTCTATTCAATTTCTAATGGCATAGGAATAATTGTTAAGGCTGACCTTGACAACCAAAGTCCGAGAGCACTATCTCTTATACCGATTTACCCAGGAGCTAACTGGCACGAAAGAGAAGCTCGAGAAATGTTCGGAGTGACCTTTGATGAACACCCTGACTTGAGAAACATATATCTACCCGGAGACTTTGAAGGTCATCCTCTGAGAAAAGACTATCCACTCCTATCAAGACGAATGAAACCATGGCCTGGAATTGTTGACGTAGAAGCTATGCCTGGAGAAGATAAATGAGCATAACCACAGAAAATGAACAACTAGCCTACATAGCGTCACAAGCTGCAGACGCAAGAGTAAATGTAGAAGTTGAAACAGACGAAGGAATGACACTTAATCTGGGTCCTCAACATCCGGCTACACACGGGACTCTCCGAATTATCGCAAAGCTAGACGGAGAAAAAGTAGTGGCTGCAGAACCCATAATGGGTTACATGCACCGAGGGTATGAAAAATTAACTGAGGTACGTACCTATCCACAAGTAACTACCCTTATTAACCGAATAGATTGGTTAGGAAGCTTCGCGAACGAAGTGCCATTCATCCTTGCGGCCGAGCAACTCATGGAAGTTGAGGCACCTCCACGTGCACAATGGATACGGACTATCCTCTTTGAACTAAGCCGTATAGCTAATGTTTGCCTCTTCCTAGGTGATATGGCTGTCCAAGTTGGCGCAACTACACCTGTCTTTTACGCATTCCGCGATAGAGAATTCGTCTTAAACCAAATTGAGCGTGTCACTGGAGGACGTTTCCACCCCAATTTTGACAGAATAGGCGGACTTAAAGATGACTTACCAAAAGGTTGGATTGAAGAAACACGAGGCGCTCTTGACAGAATGAAATCCTTTTGCGACGAAATGGAAGAACTCGTACTGGGTAACGAAATATTCCAAGCCCGCACCCGTAATATCGGAGTCATACCAGGCGACGTTGCACTATCTTATGGTCTATCAGGAGCAAACCTAAGGGCATCTGGTGTGGATTGGGATATCCGTCGCGATGCCAACGTCGGGCTCGTTTACGACCAAGTTGACTGGAAAGTATGGACCCACCCCGACGGAGACTCATTTGCAAGATTCTGGGTTCGGCTTCAAGAAACTCGAGAAGCTTGCAACATCATAGACCAACTCCTTGGTTCCATACCTTCAGGCCCGATCATGGCAAAAGTCCCAAGGATCATAAAAGTACCAGCAGGAGAAGCCTACGTAGCAACTGAAAACCCGTTAGGAGAAATGGGCTACTACGTCGTAAGTAAAGGTGACCTTACCCCTTTCAGAGTAAAAATTCGATCAGCTAGTTTCTCAAATATGTCAATTACGCCATGGGTTCTAAAAGATGTATTCGTTCCTGACATCATTTCCATACTTGCTTCTTTGTACTTCATTCTTGGAGATATTGATCGATGATTGAACTACTCGCACTCAATCCATCATGGTGGCAGGAAACGTTCCTGATAAAAGTTCCCATTGGACTACTAGCTGTTCTACTTCCAGCCGGAACAATCGTCTATCTATATCTATTCAAGGCCATTTCCTTCATGCAAAGCAGACTTGGCCCTATGGAAGCCGGTCCATATGGATCACTTCAACTCCTAGCCGAAGTAGGTAAATGGCTACAAAAAGAAGATATCTTCCCATCAAAGGCAGACAAATTTGTTTTTGCTGCGGCCCCATTTGTCGTGCTCATGTCAACGTTCCTACTTGTCGTAGTTCTGCCAGCTGGGCCTGACGCACTTTTCGTTGATCTCGATGCTGGAATCTATCTTGCGATGGCAGTGTCATCAGTTTCAGTAATAGGAATCTTGATGGCAGGCTGGTCCTCAGCAAACAAATATTCTCTTCTAGGTGGAATCCGTGCCGCAGGCCAACTCATTGCCTATGAATTACCTCTAATTCTCGCTGTAGTCGGCGTAGTAATTCAAGCAGGAACCATGAACATGCAAGGAATCGTTCTTGCACAGGCAGAAGGAGAAATTTTTGGTTGGGGAGGGATAGGAAACCCATTCATCCTCACTCAATTCATCGGTTTCGTTATCTTCATGATTGCAGTTCAAGCAGAACTGACGCAGGCACCGTTTGACATGCCAGTAGCAGAATCCGAACTAGTAACCGGATACCTAACAGAATATTCGGGCATAAGGTTTCTCCTATTCTTCATCGGCGAATTTGCTTCAGCAGGTGTCTTCTCAGCAATAGCCGCAGTACTATTCTTCGGGGGTTGGTACGTCCCAGGTATTGATGCTGGAAGTCAAGTGTTCAATGTCATAGGACCTTTGGTGTTAGCGACCAAGACGATGCTCATTGCTTTCTTAATTTTCTGGTTTAGATTCACATTCCCAAGATTCAGAGAAGACCAACTACAAAGATTGGCATGGAAATTCCTAATCCCACTGAGCCTCGCAAATATCGCTATAACAGGGGTACTAAAGGTGGCACTATGAACCTTCTACACAGACTTAATAAGAAACTTCTCACAACAGGAGGATTGAACTGATGTCACAGCTACCAGGAATCCTAAAAGGATTAAAAGTCACATTTCGAACCATGATTAAGACACTCTTCCCTGACGGACTTCTAAAACCAATCCCACAACCAAGCAAGGGCGCTTTAACCGTTCAATATCCACATGTTAAAGAGGCACCTCCGGCTCGCGCGCGTGGGGTCATAGCTCTTCATGAAGGAAACTGTACAGCCTGCATGTTGTGTGCTCGCGAGTGCCCGGACTGGTGCATATACATTGAAGGGCATAAAGAATTAGCGCCACCTCGACGAGAGGGAGGTAAACCCAGGCAAGTCAATGCCCTAGACAGGTTTGATATTGACTACTCTCTCTGCATGTTCTGTGGCATTTGTGTAGAAGTCTGCCCCTTCGATGCGTTATTCTGGACACCCGAATACGAATTCTCCGAACTAAAATTAGCCGATCTGCTACATGACAAAGAAAGACTCGGAGAATGGATGGAGACGGTCCCAGACTTCGAAGAATATGAAGATGGTTCAGAGCAGAAAGTAAGGAAGGTGCCGAGGTAATGGTTGCACAAAATGTCTTCTTCGCCATCCTCGCTCTTCTCATGATCGTGTCGGCGCTGAAGGTTGTCACAACAAAGAACATCGTGCATGCAGCACTATGGCTAGTGCTCGTTCTCGCTGGCGTAGCCGGCCAGTTCTTATTGCTAGGTGCTGAATTTGTGGGCGTGACACAAATCTTGGTCTACATCGGCGCTGTAATCGTTCTACTTCTCTTTGGTGTCATGCTTACTAAAGCGAGCATCGGTGATGAAGAAAACATAAACATGCCCAACAGAATCTTGCCTGCAGTGATTGGAACACTAATGTTCGCCGTAATGTCATATTCAATCATTGACACCTACCGAGGAGAAGAACTCCCCAAAGAAACGGTGACAAGCGCAGCTGAAGTTTCTGACTCTATCTTTTCTGATTTTATCATCCCATTTGAAGCAGTTTCAGTACTTCTCCTTGCAGCACTCATAGGGGCAGTTGTTATCGCTAGGAAAGAAGTCGCATGACCATCGCTCAATATCTACTTCTAAGCTCAGTCCTTTTCTGCATAGGAATTTATGGCGTACTTGCGCGTAAAAATGGCGTAATGGTTCTAATGTCTATCGAATTAATCCTCAATGCAGTAAATATAAACCTGGTAGCTTTCTCCGCACTAACAGACAATATTGCGGGAGAAGTCTTCGCACTATTTGTTATAGCAATAGCCGCAGCAGAAGTAGGCGTCGGGCTCGCAATAGTTCTTTTGATATTCCGAAATAAGAAAAATGTTGATTTGTCTGAGATAGACCAGATGAAGGGATGAACATGGCAAATCTTTTAACACTCGCAGCAGCAGTACCCTCGAAGTCCGTGCAAGCAACCGGTTGGTTTCTAGAAACTGCATGGTTAATACCTGCACTGCCCGCGCTCTCCTTCTTCCTAATCTTATTCTTTGGGAAGAAAATGAAATACAAAGGTGCTGAATTTGGTATCACAGCTATTGCACTCTCATTGATTCTTGCAATTTGTTGTGTTGGCCAATGGATGAACCAAGTAGATAACGCAAGCGACAACTACAAAAAGAATGCCACATACGAAACCGAGGAAAAATATAGCGAAACCTCCTCTCAAGTACTTGAAGAGAACGCCTCAGCAGAACCCATTGAGGTGGCATCAGCCGAGCAAATGAACATTTATGCAGCAGGTGAAGAATCAGGATATGAAGCAGTTGCTGTTGACGCAGTAATTGAACGATTCACATGGTGGGAGACAGGGGGTAAGAAATTCCAAGTTGGTATTATGGTCGACGGTCTAGCAGTAATGATGCTGTTCGTGGTAACAGTAATTTCTCTGCTCGTACATATTTATTCAACGGACTACGTATCAGGAGACCGAAGATATACCCACTATTTTGCCTTCCTAAGCTTATTTTCAGCATCCATGCTTTTCTTTGTCCTCAGCGAAAATATCCTTCAAACAATCGTTGGTTGGGAACTCGTGGGAGTGTGCTCTTTTGCGTTAATAGGCCACTGGTGGGAAGAAAAACCAAACTCAGATGCTGCTCTGAAGGCATTCTTAACCAACCGCGTGGGCGATATGGGGCTCTTAGTCGGGATGATAATACTCTTTTGGTCCGCTGGATCATGGAGCATCGTTGATATTAACGTCGCAGCCATCAACAACGAAATTGGGCAAACCACCCTTCTTATAGCCTCGTTGTGTTTGACTGCTGCTGTCATGTCAAAATCTGGACAATTTATTCTCCATACTTGGCTACCAGATGCCATGGCTGGCCCAACTCCTGTTTCAGCCCTAATACATGCCGCCACAATGGTTGTGGCAGGGATTTATATGGTCGCACGACTATATGGCGTCTTCTTTGAAGGCTACGACATTGCAGGGTCAAGCTTTAACGTTCTTGCCCTTGTCGGATCGGTAACCCTAGTCGGAGCCGGATTATTGGCTTTCGTCCAAGATGACATCAAAAAAGTACTCGCATACTCAACAGTCTCTCAGCTAGGTTACATGGTCATGGCTCTCGGAGTAGGAGCCTGGACAGCTGCAGTATTCCACCTCTTTACTCACGCCTTCTTCAAAGCAGGCCTCTTCCTTGGAGCAGGATCCGTAAGCCACTCAGTTCACAGCTTCGATATGAAAAAATCAATGGGGGGTATGCGAAAATTCATGCCCACAACCTACAAAACGTTCATCATTTGCACCATCGCACTAATGGGATTACCACCACTTGCCGGATTCTGGTCAAAAGATGAAATCCTAGTAGGAACAGGCGGATGGGGCCTTTTCGGCGGAACAGGCGGAAACGGCTCCTACGTATTCGCGCTGGTTATGGGAATAATCGGCGCAGCACTTACCTGCGCCTACATGACCAGAGTCATATACCTAACATTCTTTGGTGAATTCCGAGGAGACACCCATGGGCATGGAGACCCACACGAATCAGGTAAGAGAATCACAATTCCTCTTATCATTCTTTCTGTAATGGCAATAGGAGCAGGCTTTTTGAACTTACCAGTAGGCTTCCTCACCGGAAATACAACAAATTGGCAGGAGAGATTCGGTCACTATGTTGAACCCGTCGCCACGTATTTCCCAGCGATAGCGCATGGAACACCAAGTTGGACTTTAGCGATCTTCTCAACCATTGTTGCTCTCACAGGAGTAGGCCTAGCGGCGCACTATTTCTTCATCAAAGTTAATGCCCAAAGCCCAGCTGCAACAGAACTTGCTAATGGACTAACAGCAAAAAATAAATTGGCAAAAGCTGGGCATACCGTTCTTAAACAAAAATACTATTTGGACCACCTTTACACTGACATCATAGCCAACGGCACCAAAGGTCCCGTCGCAGATGCAGCATATTGGACCAACCAAAAGGGTATTGATGGAGTCGTCAACCAGATAGGTAAACAGGCGGCAAATTCAGCAACTTTTGTTTATGAAAAGATTGACCAGAACTTGGTTGACGGAGCGGTAAACCTCTCAGGTAAAGCATCTGAAGGTCTTGGTGAAACCACTCGTACTATTGTTCAACGCGGTAAGGTTCACCAATATGCCGCCATTATGTTCGCAGCCACCACAATACTGGCTGGCTTGTTTATTGTGTTTGTCTAGGAGAAACTGATATGGATTTTGATAACAACTGGCTCCTCAGCCTAATGATCTTTCTTCCGCTGGCGGGGGCAGCTGCCGTGATGGCTACCCCGAAAGCGCAGGAAGATTTAATTAAAGGTATAGCCCTTCTCACAACTCTTATAACGGCTGCACTGGGCGCATTCATGCTCATCGTATTTGATTACGGAAAGACAGCCGATCTTCAATTCGTTGTCGATGAGGACTGGATAGGGGTTATAAACAGTCGCTATATCCTCGGCGTTGATGGAATGTCACTACCGCTCATTGCCTTAACTGTATTCATAGTTCCTTTATGCATCTTCTATACATTCGGTCATTTCCCCGAACCACGAAACCCCAAAGCGATTCTCTCACTAATTCTTATTCTTGAAACAGGAATGATCGGAACTTTTGTAGCCCAAGACCTCATTCTTTTCTTCGTATTCTTCGAAGTAGTCCTCCTACCAATGTTCTTCATGATCGCAGTATGGGGCGGGGATGATAGGCGGTACGCATCTCTGAAGTTCTTCCTTTACACCATGTTTGGTTCAGCTTTGATGCTTGTAAGCTTCTTAGCTCTTTACTTCCTAGCAGATGGAACAATCGTAGGAGACCAAGCACAAACTTTCTCCATGGTCGCACTATCTGAAGGCGCAACCCTCGGAATAAGCAGAACAGCCCAACTTTGGATATTTGCAGGAATGTTCGTGGGATTTGGCGTCAAAGTCCCAATGTTCCCCTTTCATACATGGCTCCCTGACGCGCACACCCAGGCTCCAACAGTAGGGTCGGTAATACTTGCCGCAGTATTGCTAAAACTAGGAACATACGGCTTCATCAGAATCGCAATACCAATGCTTCCAGAAGCCGCTGCAGCATGGGCTCCTTTCATCGGCCTGCTAGCAGTTATCGGAATCATATACGGGGCTCTCGGATGCCTAGCTCAACGCGACATGAAACGACTAATAGCCTTCTCTTCAGTAGCCCATATGGGATTCGTAATGCTTGGAATTGCGACACTCACTGATTTTGGTATAAACGCAGCAATCTTCGGCATGGTCGCCCACGGACTAATCACTGGAATGCTATTTTTCCTTGCCGGTTCTATGAAAGACCGCTATCACACACTCGATATGAACCGACTCGGCGGCCTTCTCATCTCAGCACCTCGAATGGGTTGGATACTAGGATTTTGCGCCATGGCCTCTCTTGGTCTACCAGGACTAGCAGGATTCTGGGGAGAATTCCCCGCGATTTTAGCTAGCTACAATCCAGCAGCAATCCTCTCAGAAACTACATTCCGTGTATATATGGTCGTTGCTGCTTTAGGTACAGTTCTAGCCGCAGGATATCTTCTCTGGATGCTTCAAAAAACAGCAATGGGAACCCCCACTGATGAATTCAAAGATAACCCTGAGATTACTGATGTTAAGAGGTATGAATGGATCACGTGGGCACCAATCCTTGCACTAATTCTCTTCTTTGGGTTATACCCGAGACCTATCTTCTCAACGACAGACGATGCTGTAGTTAAATCCCTAACTGTTGATATACAAGGTCAAGAAGTTGATAATTGCCTTGATAGTAATGGTGAGACAGCAGGAAAAGACTGCTTCGCCAACATCAGGAATCTTCTGGAAGAGGCAGGTAACTAACACATGCTAAATGCAGCATCCACCCTAGGTAATCTCCTCGCCTCAACTCCTGAGTTTGTTCGGCCCCCAATTGATTGGCATGCAGTTGCTCCCGAACTTTGTCTTCTAGGCGGTGGTGCAATCATAACCTTGGTTGATGTTATCTGGAGAGAAAAGGGAAGAGCTATGACTTCGGCTCTAGCTGGACTATTCCTGCTCGCACCCCTGATACCAATACTTACACTTGCTATTGATTCAGAAGACAGAAGTATGTTTAACGGTGCTTTCATCGTTGATAAATACTCGCTCATCGTCAAAGCAATATTCCTACTAAGTGGATATTTGGTAGTTCTCTTATCAACAAATTACATAGCTGAAGGGGAATACTGGGAAAACGAATACTATGGGATGCTTCTATCCTCAATTCTGGGAATGGTCATTATGGCCTCAGCCCGCGACCTAATCACGATATTCGTAGCTCTAGAATTACTTTCGATACCCGCTTACATGTTAGCGACATGGCGGAAAAGAGATCTCAGAAGTAATGAAGCAGGATTGAAATACTACCTGATGGGAGTCTTCGCCTCAGCAATCATGCTGTATGGAATGTCATTAATTTTCGGAGTCACTGGAAGCACAATACTTGAAGAAATCAACAGCTCAATTAGCTCAGGAGATTCAAGCACATCAATAATCACTTTAGGAATAATATTCGTCGTAATCGGATTCGCTTTTAAGGTCTCAGCATTTCCATTCCACACCTGGGCCCCCGACACATACGAAGGAGCTCCAACTCCGGTCACAGCTTTCCTAGCGGTAGCCTCTAAAGCAGCAGGCTTTGTAGCTTTAATGAATCTCGTTGTCGTCGGTTTCTTCGGCCGAGAAGACGTATTCCAGCCCCTGCTGTGGATACTCGCTGCATTATCAATGACCGCAGGTAATGTCATGGCGCTTCGACAAACAAACATCATACGTCTCATGGCATATTCAGGTATTGCTCAAGCAGGATTCATGCTGGCACCCCTAGCCGTAGCTGGAGAGAGTATAGAAATCGCCGACAAGTCAGTCTCTGCAATCGTTACCTATTTAGCAATTTACGCAGCAATGAATCTTGGGGCATTCGCAATAATCCTATCCGTCGCAAGAACAACTCGATCCGGCCAAATTGAAAGCTACAACGGTTTATTCAAAACCTCTCCTGCCCTTGCAATAATGATGACAATCTTCCTCGCCTCACTTGCAGGTGTTCCACCACTTGGAGGCTGGTTCGCCAAATTCTCAGTATTTACCTCCCTAACAAGTGCCGATACAAGTTGGGGGTATGGACTAGCCGTTATAGCTGCGATCAATGCCGTCATAGCATTTGGTTACTACGGTCGGATAGCCATGAAAATGTGGGTTGAAGATCCACACAACTCCCATACATCTGAAATGAAAGTTCCTGTATCTCTATCAACAGCGCTAGCTATCACGGTCGCAACAACTTTAGCTTTTGGAATTGTGCCCGGAATTGTCACACACTTTACAGACGTCTCTCTCATTTCGTTAGCGATGTAGCACCTGCGACATAGATATAAGTGCTGTAGCCTAGAAGCGAATCGGCATGACACTTGAGCAAAAGATAAAAACAAAGATAAAAGAATATGGTGCTATAAGTTTTAGCGAGTTTATGAAATTCGCTTTATACGACGAAACAGAAGGATTCTATGCCCATGGTGGGGCGGGAAGAAAAAAAGACTTCATTACTAGCCCAGAGGTAGGACCATTATTTGGAAAGCTTATCTCTCAAGCGATTGATAAATGTTGGATAGAGTTCGGTAAACCATCTCATTTTACTTTCCTCGAATGCGGAGCGGGACCAGGAACTTTAGCCAAATCAATTCTAAGATCTCAAATGCAATGCAAAGATGCGCTTAAGTACATTGCCGTTGAATCAAGCTCCCAACAAAGTCAAACCCATCCGTCCACAGTGCAAACACTTTCAACAATGCCAAAAGAAATAGAAGTCGGCATTATCTTTGCAAATGAGCTTTTGGATAATTTACCATTCGATATCTTTGAGTCGCAAAATGATGGCTCTTGGCTGGAAGTAAAAATTACTGTAGATGACGAAAATATCTCGGAAACACTAATACCGAACAACGAAAAGGCCCCGCCTTACACCCTAGAAACCCCAAACGTAAGAGTACCCGTTCAGCGAGAAGCACAAAAGTGGCTTAAAGATGCTTTAAAAATTTTACATAATGGACAAATCATCGTAATTGACTATGCAGTTGAGAGCTTCGAGTCCCAGCAAAAACAGCATTGGTTACGAACATACCAGCAGCACGAAGTAGATACTCATCCGCTAAAAGATATTGGACAATCGGACATCACCACGGACGTTGATATAAGCCAGCTAGCTAGGGTGGTACCTCCAACTTCAATCCGAACACAAGCTCAATGGTTACTGGATTTGGGATTAGAAAGCCTAGTAGAAAAGAGCAAACAACAATGGAAAATGCAAGCTCATAATCCAGACTTAAAAGCACTTGAAGCAAGAAGTGCTATAGGCGAATCTGAAGCACTTACAGACCTCAGCGGACTAGGCTCTTTTAAAGTACTCGAATGGTCTGTGAAATCGTGATTATAGGTCGCCTATAACTAACTGACAGAGTAATCTCTAACCAAATAAATAAATGAGGTTATATGTCGGAGAATCAAGCCATAGAAGAGTTTTATACAGAAAATAGAACATTCCCTCCACGAGAAACCTTCACTTCAAACGCTTTACTCACTGACCCACAAATCTATAACGAAGCGTCTGAGGACTATGAATCGTTTTGGGCTAAACAAGCAAGAGAATTACTAACCTGGCATAAAGACTTCACTAATACTCTCGAATGGAATCTTCCCTATGCAAAGTGGTTTTCCGATGGAGAACTCAACATTTCATACAACTGCCTTGACCGCCATATTGAAAATGGGAAAGGCAGTAAAGTCGCGTATCACTGGGAGGGAGAACCAGGGGATACAAAAACAATTACCTATCAAGAATTGCTCGACGAAGTATCAAAATTTTCCAATGTACTAAAGGAATTCGGGCTCAAAAGAAATGACACCGTAGCTATTTACATGCCCATGATTATTGAACTTCCCATAGCTATGCTCGCCTGTGCACGCATCGGTGTCGCTCACTCAGTCATCTTTGGAGGTTTCAGCCCTGATGCAATCATAGATAGATGTGAGGATGCAGAAGCAAAAATGATCATCACAGCTGATGCCGGATATCGGAGAGGTGAACCATCAGCTCTGAAGGTTAACGTTGATACTGCATTGGAAAATGGGGCTCAATCCGTTGAAACAGTAGTTGTGGTCAATCGATGTGATCTTGATATTAATATGAACTCTGGAAGAGACTTCTGGTGGCATGATGTCATGAAAGATGCAATACCAATTTGCCATCCTGAACCGATGCCTGCGGAACAACTCCTCTACCTCCTATACACATCAGGCACCACTGCTAAGCCCAAAGGGATTATGCACACCTCCGCTGGTTATCTGACACAAGTTGCATTCACACATAAATATGTTTTTGACTTGAAACCAGATACTGATGTCTATTGGTGCGCAGCTGATATTGGCTGGGTAACCGGCCACAGCTACATCGTCTATGGCCCGCTTGCAAATTGCACCACATCAGTCATGTATGAAGGAACCCCTGACACCCCTAGAGAGAGTCTTCGAAATGGACCTGAAAGGTCGGAATGGTCAAAAGATAGGCTATGGGACATCATTGAACGCTATAAAGTAACGCAACTCTACACTGCGCCGACCGCTATCCGAACGTTTATGAAATGGGGAAGCGATGAGCTATCAAACCATGATCTATCCTCATTACGAGTTTTAGGGACAGTCGGTGAACCAATCAACCCTGAAGCTTGGATGTGGTACCACGAGCACGTGGGAAGAAGTAATACGCCGATAGTTGATACTTGGTGGCAAACCGAAACAGGAGGCCACATGATAACTCCGATACCAGGGATCACAACGACAAAGCCAGGATCAGCTTGTTTCACCATTCCGGGAGTCTTTGCCGAGGTGGTAGATGATGATGGAAACAAGGTTGAACAAGGAGGCGGATATCTAACAATCACTCACCCCTGGCCTTCAATGTTGAGAGGAATTTGGAGAGACCCAGATAGGTATCTTGAAACTTATTGGAGCACATACGAAGGAAAATATTTTGCTGGAGATGGAGCAAAAATTGATGAAGATGGCTACCTCTGGCTACTCGGAAGAGTAGATGATGTGATGAATGTATCCGGGCATAGAATTTCTACAGCTGAAGTCGAATCTGCCCTAGTCGATCATCCAGCAGTAGCAGAGGCAGCTGTTGTAGGCGCCACAGACGAAACGACTGGACAATCAATAATTGGTTATGTCATTCTGCGCGGGAGTTCAGAAGAATCCGATGACCTCCGTAATGAAATACGAGAACACGTAGCTACAAAACTCGGTCCTATCGCACGTCCCAAGGCCGTATTTCTTGTCCCAGACTTACCCAAAACAAGATCAGGGAAAATAATGAGGCGTTTACTGAGAGACGTAGCTGAAGGCCGTAACCTTGGCGATACAACCACTCTAGCTGATCAAAGTGTCGTAGCTGCGATCCAAGAAGGCGCTCAACACTCGGACGAAAATTAAACCAAAAGACAAAACCTGACCTTAAGAAATCAATTCCATGATCTCTCTGGCAACCATAGGTGCTGCATTCTGATTCTGCCCAGTAACAATGTTCCCATCGACTTCCCAACAATTTGCAAACGGATCTCTGAAGCGATGATTGCAGCGATAATCAGCTCCAAGTCGTCGCAATTCCGTTTCTGGATGATGAGGAGTATGAGTTATGCGTAAATCTTTAACCTGCTTATCGGTCACCCCGGTGACACGACGCCCCTTAACCAAGGGCTCCCCATCAAGGCCTCTAGCTTTAAGGAAGCCCAGCGGACCATGACACACTCCGCCGAGAATCTTTCCTTTCTGATTTGCTTCTGTGACCTTCTCACCAATAGTTTCTGAAAACCCTAAATCGAATGCTGCTCCCCAACCCCCTGCAAAATAAATCACGTCATAACTATCAATATCTACATCCTCCATAGCTAAAGACTCAGACAGGTTTTTCTGGAGGTAGCCATCTTTGAGAGCTCTATCGTCGTATCGCGTCCGGATCACTGGACGGTAAGACTGAGGGTCAATGGGCACCAAACCACCCAACGGGCTTGCAATATCAACTTCCATTCCTGCGTCGCTCCAAATGTAATATGGAACAGTCATTTCTGATGCAAACACACCCGTTGATTTTCCATTAGGCATTTGATCCGTATTTGTGCACACAATCAGTGCTCGTTTCTCCGTTACGTCTTTTCTAAACTCCTCGGTATCTTCAGGATGCATTCCTACTTTACGTAAGAGTGCGCGTAACCCTCGAGCCAGAGCTGGCGGTGTCTGTCCTGCTAATTGTGCTTCGGGTGGTTTTCTCTTGGCATAGGGGCGAGGGATGTTACGTTTAGGAAGTGAAGTAATCCGTTCTTCATTCAGTCGACGCTTCATATATTCAAATACCTCCTTAACCTTTGGATCTTTCCACAGGTTTTTTGATTCAGTAGGGTCATTCGTCAAGTCATATAGCTCAAATTGGTCAGGAATTTTTGTAGTCCTATAGGTTTCACCCAATGGGCCAGAAGACGATAGGTTAGCTCTGTCTGGGATAGACCATGTTTCCGGATCATCATGAGCGCGAGTAATTTTCCACAAAGAAGAATCAATTCCAGGAATTTCGTCATCCAGAATTTTGACAACGATTCCTTCAAAGTTAGTACTCACGTGTGGAGCTATTTGGATCTTCAATGGTCGTGGAGGATTATCTGCTCTACCAAGTCCACGAGCCATTCCGGACGCAAGAGTATCACCCTCGAGCATATTGTCTCGGGTCATGAAGTAGATTGCCCTGCCCTTATATTCTTCAGCATCTGGGTCTGCTAGTAGCGGGCTTAGGTCCTTTCCTGGAAGTGGATGAAACTCTGAGAATAAGGGAGCTAATCTTTGCCCAAGCTCGTGCTGATCTAGTCCTGCAAGCGCTAAAGCAGTTGGTATCAAATCAACATGCGATGTCGGAATTGAATCAACGACTCCCTTCGGAGCACTCTCGTTTCCATACTTGACAATTTCAAAAGGAACTCTTGTGGCTTCATCGTAAAGATTGAACCATTTCTGGTGAAGACCGCCGTGAGCCCCCAATAAGTCGCCATGATCTGACGTTCGAAAGATAACCTTCTCTCGTGAAGTATCAATCGTCAGCGCTTTCCTAACTCTGTCAAGAGGGCCGTCAACCTCAGCATGTAAACGATAATAAAGATTCCTATATTCCTGCTCATTATTTTCATACGTTGCACGGACTACTCTCTGGGGACCATACCCAGAGTAATAAGAATTCTTATATGCGATCTGGGCAGCAGGTTTTGTCGAGAGGTCCTCATAACGCGTAGGAGGTGCAGGGATATCTGGTGGATCAAGTTCAGAAGGGGTGATGGGATTAAATTCAGGTCTCCGCATAAACATTGGCAAAAGCACAATATCGTGCGGGTTAACAAAGCTAACCACTAAGAGAAAGGGCTTCTGGGCATCCTTATCTCCCAAGCTTCGTTTCAAATATCTATCCTCAAGCCATTTAACAGTTCTATCGGCAATCAGCGGGTCGCGAATAAAACCTGAATTCGCTAGAGGTGCACCATGAGGTTCTGGCCCAACCCAACCTGAGAAACCAAATTCGTTGAGGGGATTCTCTACCAGGTACCTGTCAACAGCATCCTGAAGAACAGTCCCATCAGCTGTATTGGTTGCTAAGGCATTTCCTGTATCTTCGTCTACAAGATCCGCATGGCTTATGTGCCACTTCCCATCATAATGAGTGTCATACCCAGCTGCCCTAAACCAATGTCCAATTGTCGGCACCTCACGAGGGAGTAACCATCTCATCCGAGAGTCATGTTCGTCTTTCCCTAAACCGTTAGTCTGGGTGACACCGTGTACATCTGGAAATTGACCGGTAAAAAGCGTCGGGCGACTCGGTACACATGCCAAAGAACCTGTGTAATGTCGATTGAAACTTACCCCATTTTCTTTGAACCAATTTCTTCCAGCGAGTGTTCTATCACGCCACTCAATAACTTCTGGTGTTTCATATGGTGGGATTGCTCGCTCTTCGTCAGTCATGAAAATAATTACATCGGGCTGATTTGAATTATTCATTTTGAGATTCCAACTCCTCAATCTTCTGCCCTAAATGAGATATTTGGTCTTCAAGTTTCACGAGCGGCATTACATCTTCAATGAACCCTTTTATGTCTTTCAGCATCCCCATATTAATCCTTCCAAATGCAAGGCAGGCTAAACCGGCAATAGGAGTCAAAGGTCGACGAATAGGAATGATTTCAATTTGTAGTGATAACTGAACACCAATTTCGCTTGGCTCCAACAACCAAGTATTCAGAACTTGTTTAAATACCGGAGGTAATCCTCGTATTTCGTAAGATAAATGTCTTATCTCTTCCCATCTTGTTACATGTTCAGTAACTGAAGAATTCCCAGTTTGAATTCTTCGCGTTG
>WTHU01000058.1:0-7078 GCA_011523005.1 Acidimicrobiales bacterium | reverse complement strand
CATCTTGTTACATGTTCAGTAACTGAAGAATTCCCAGTTTGAATTCTTCGCGTTGCTCCCAGTCCTTCTTGATGGTGGGATAGTAAGCAAGAGTGAGAGACATTCGTAGCCCAAATAGAGATTTCACCAAAGTCAGATAAAACTTCCCAAGCTTCGGCAAGTGAACATGAAACGTTGATCTTTCTCGTTACCGTTGGCATCAGGTCCTCCAGAGTAATTCTGATAGTACTGCTATCAGAATTACTGTGCAAATATTCTATATTTAAATGAACCTTTGGTATTTGTTGAATTCCTCAAGAAAAGATAGCTGGATAATACATCAAGCGTTATTCTTCAGTTCAAAGCCTAAGCGTAGTAGCCACTGTGAACTGGGATTGCAGGAATTTCTTGTTCTAAAAACATTGCTATGTTCTTTGGGTCATCATCAAAAACGAGTATTGGATTATACCCTGCATCTCGGATCTGGTTTAGAGCAGTTCGTTTCATTTCTGACGATTGTTGATGGTCATCATCCGATCTCATGATCAATGCATCCCAAACAACACTGTGCCTCTTGAGCCAGTGAACAGTTTCTGATTGAACAGATTTGGGGCGAGCGGTCAGAATTATGGTTTTATGAGATTTATTGAGAACTTTTATTAGTTTTACACCCGAAATAATGGGCGGGTCCTCTGTGCAAGCAGAAAAGAAGCCATTCCAATCTTTTTCTGTGCCCTTAAGAAAGTGTTGACGATGAGCCGCATCACTAATAACACCATCAAGATCAAAAATAATTACTTCGCTATCTTTAGGTAATTCATTATTCCACGTCCATACTGGCATCATGACCCCACGAATGATTCACTAGTCACGGAAATTCCCAAATTGTAATGGAATCCCGAAATCATTATCCTTGACCGCATTGATAACGGCTTGTAAATCATCTCGCTTTTTTCCTGAAACACGGACTTGGTCACCTTGAGTTTGCGACTGTATACCTTTAAGACCGATTCCTTTAATGAATTTATTTATTTCTTTTGATTTCTCGGAATTTATGCCCGAGGTCAGGGCAATAGTCTGACGTCTTCTCCCACCCGAGGCATCCTCAACCTGTAGGTGATTTAATGCCTTGAGAGAAACCTTTCGCTTGACCAACTTTTCTTCAAGAACTGTTCGCAAGGCATTCAGTCTGTCATCTGAGGATGATTCAATATTTATACTTTCCTCTGAAAGCTCAATGGAACTGTTGGTGTCTTTGAAATCATAACGCTGGCCAACCTCCCGCGAAGCTTGATCTGTCGCATTTCGAACTTCTTGCATAGCGACAGTTGAAGTGATATCAAACGTGGGCATGGGGGTCCTCTCTTCTTCTTGTATGTCCTCCAAGTTATTAAATCTCTTGTTGTGAGATCAACTTAACGGACTAAAAACTAGGTGAAATAAAACAAAGAAATTTCTGATCACTAATGGTGGGAACTTGAACAGCAAGCGCTAGTATTCGCACTTCAGGGTCGGTGCCCGAGCGGCCAAAGGGAACGGGCTGTAAACCCGTCGGCGTTAGCCTTCGGAGGTTCAAATCCTCCCCGGCCCACAAAATCTTACTGAACAGGTCGCTCAAAGATAATGCTTGAAATCGTAAATTCGAATCTAAAACTATATTTACTCATTTGAGGTTGGGAGCGGGTCTTCATCGTGGCATCATAACGAATAGCTTTGACTTATGGTCTTTGCTCCCTTAGCTCAGTCGGCAGAGCGTCTCCATGGTAAGGAGAAGGTCGAGAGTTCAATTCTCTCAGGGAGCTCAAATGTGCATAGCACTATAATTTGGCGGCGTAGCTCAGTTGGTTAGAGCGCTCGACTCATAATCGGGAGGTCGACAGTTCAAATCTGTCCGCCGCTACTAGATCAGATTTTTCTTTTGCGATGTAAGGTAAACTATGGACATACGGGTAGCGCAGATCAAAGATGCTGAAGCTATCAGAGGAATTTACAACAATGAAGTCACCTCTGGGACAGCAACTTTTGATATTACTCCGCGAACTCTTCAAGAGCAGAGAGATTGGTTGACTGAAAGGTCTGGAGCGCATGTGGTTTTGGTTGCTGAATATGGTAATGAAATAATAGGTTTTGGTTCGTTGTCCAGATACCAAACTAGGCCTGCCTACAGTACAACCGTAGAAAATTCGGTATACGTCCGCCCCGAGGATCAAGGAAAAGGTGTGGGGCTAGCTCTATTAGTTGCTTTAATCGAAAAGGCATCCGAGCATGGATTTCATACAGTTATTGCAAGAATCAGCGCAGAATCAAAAGGTTCAATAGCTACTCACCAAAAAGCTGGCTTTAAAGAGGTTGGTAGGGAATTACAAACTGGTAGAAAATTTGGAAGATGGCTCGATGTTGTTGTCATGCAACGGTTCGTTGAGAGTAGCAACACAGACTAAAGACTCAAGAATATGAAATTGCTAAAGATAGACATACTGGGAATTAAAGTGCTGAAACGCTGGTATCCTCAGAAAGTCATGCTTTAGGGCAGTGGCTCAATTGGTAGAGCACCGGTCTCCAAAACCGGCGGTTGGGGGTTCGAGTCCCTCCTGCCCTGCGAGTTTGCACTAAATACTAAAAAGTAAAATACAATAGAAAATAGACGAACAGGCAAGGAAAGTATGTCTCTAAATCGTGAACAAAAGAGAGCTTTAAAAAAGCGAGGTGAACTCGGAGAAGATGGAACCCCTGTTGCTACGCGCAGGCAACCTGCAGGGAAGCCTCAGCAGGAGGAGAGAGTTGGATTCCGTCGCTACCTCTCTGAAGTCCGGTCTGAGTTGAGAAAAGTAGCTTGGCCTACCCGTTCTGAAGTCATAAATTATTCAATTGTAGTTTTGGTCACTCTGGTTGTTATAACATCTATGATTGCCCTTATGGATTGGGGCTTTGGCGAGGGCCTGCTTAAGTTATTTGAACGTTAATTTGTATTGTGAACGGAAAGAACTATGGAAAATATTGCATCCAGTGAAGAATTGAAAGATGAAACCTCAAAGGTTCAAAGCGACTCAGTCCAATATGAGTCAGACTCCTCTAGCAGTGAGCCAAATCATGACGAAGCACTTATTACTGAAGATGATCTGGTCTATGAGAAAGAAGAAAAAACTCCTAAACTAGTTAGTCCTTATGACCGGCCAGGGAAATGGTATGTGGTTCATACACAGTCTGGTTATGAAAATAAGGTTCAAGGTAACCTAGCGCAACGTATCCAATCAATGAATAAAGAGGATTCAATTCATGAAGTTGTTATCCCGCTAGAAAACGTTGTCGAATTCAAACAGGGCAAAAGAGTTGAAGTTCAGAAAAAAATGTTTCCCGGCTACATACTTGTTCGGTGTCGAATGAATGATGAAGTCTGGAATGTTATAAGAAACACTCCAGGAATCACAGGGTTCGTTGGTTCAGCAAATAAACCCACACCGCTCCCAAGAAAAGAAGTTGAAAGCTTCCTGGGTACTGCTGGTGAAGCTGATGGCCAAGTCGTAAAACGAGCCAAGCCACGAATGGGTTATGAACAAGGGGAAACTGTACGAGTGAAGGAAGGCCCCTTTGCTGATTTCTCTGGAGAAATTATTGAGATCAATGAGGACCAGCTGAAACTTAAAGTGCTTGTAAACATTTTCGGTCGTGAGACTCCTGTGGAACTAGAGTTTGCACAAGTCGCTAAGTTATAACCTCACTACCCGTTTAACAGTATTCAAGAGGAAGTTCGGTTGTCGCTTTAATTCGCTCCATCACGAAGTGCGTTCTAACGTCGTAGAGGTCAACCTCTTCTACAAGCTTTTTGTAGAAGAGGTCATAGGTTTCCATATTGGGAGCCACGACTCTGAGCATGTAATCGACTTCTCCGCTAGTCCTATACGCTTCAATGATTTCGGGAAATTTCTTTATTGCCGAAATGAAATCTGTTAACCACTCTGCGTTATGACGATTGGTGCGTATCTCCACTAATGCTAAGACTGGAAGATTAATCTTTTCCGGGTCAATTATAGCTACTCTGGCAGCAATTATTCCCTCAGTTTCTAACCGTTGAATCCTTCGCCAGCAGGGGGCTGTTGTTAATCCAACCTTTTCTGCAATTTCTCTTGCAGTTAGGCTTGCATCAAATTGTATAAGTTCAATAATTTTTTTATCTATAACATCCATTAATGATAATAATATGCTCTAGATAATAAAAAATTAAATATATTTATTAAAATATAAGAATTTATTGCAATTATTTAATAAAACGGTGCGTCAGTATAGTGTTATGTTTGCTGTATGCAGTTCACCACAAAATTTACTGATCATCCGGCTAGTGTCGGTCAGACGTATTTTGAGCACTTCAAATTTGCCGTCAAAGTTTCCAAAAGCTTACTTAAAGCGTTTTCGGCATGTTTAATACATGCTGTTTATCCCCCACTTCATAAAAATACCGCTAGTGCGACCATCGCTGAACTCCATAATCGAATTGCTCAGCGGAAGTTATCAGAACTAGTAGATAATTCTGATGAATCGAAATTGATAAAAAGTTAAATATTTTGCATTCATTTCAAGAAGGATGTTACTAAGTGAGCTACTTCGCTAATTTATGGGTATATTGACGACTGCTGAAAATTTATTCAGGAGTAATGGAAATGGCAGAAAAAGAAATAGCTGCGGTTGTAAAAATTCAAATTCCAGCGGGACAGGCTTCGCCTGCACCCCCCGTTGGAACAGCTCTGGGACCTCATGGTATTGCGATCATGGACTTTTGCAAAGAATACAATGCGAAGACTGAGGATAAGCGTGGCCAAGTAGTACCAGTTGAGATAACAATTTATGCTGATCGCACGTTTTCTTTCATTACAAAAACTCCACCCACATCATTTCTACTTCGGAAAGCTGCTGGCCTCGATAAAGCTAGTCAGAATCCTGGAAGAGAAATGGCAGGGTCAGTTACGGATGCTCAGATAACGGAAATTGCTGAAACTAAACTACCTGATTTAAATACCAATGATTTAGATCAGGCAAAGTTGCAGGTTGCTGGTACCGCAAGAAGCATGGGACTTGAAGTTAATTAGAAGTACTTCACTTTGAATACCTCAACCAAGTGAAGAAAAACAATGAGGGAGAATCACATATGGGCTCAAAGTCCTGAAAGGAATGTGTTCGATGGCAAACGGAAAACGATACGACAACGCAGTTCAGACTTTTGATCGAGAAGCTAATTTTGCTCCAAATGAAGCTGTAGCGATGTCTAAACAATTAGCAACAGCGAAATTTGATGAAACTATTGAGTTAGTTTGTCGACTTGGTGTGGACCCGCGTAAAGCAGAAGAGATGGTACGAGGCACGGTTGCCCTCCCATCCGGGACTGGACGAAATGTGCGTGTAGCCGTATTCGCACAGGGAGAAGCGGCATTACAAGCCAAAGAGGCTGGCGCTGACATTGTCGGCGATAGCGATTTGGCGGATGAAGTTGAAAAGGGAAACTTCAATTTTGATATTGCCATAGCAACCCCAGAAATGATGCCCGTAGTGGGAAAACTAGGGCGAGCACTAGGACCACGAGGTTTGATGCCAAATCCCAAAACAGGAACAGTCACTGACAACGTCGCCAAAGCAGTCCAGGAATTTAAGGGCGGGATGGTTGAATACCGAACAGATAAATTTGGAAATGTCCACGTCCCTATTGGGAAAGCGAGCTTCGATGAGGGGGCTCTCTTGGCTAACTTCGAGACTGTGATTGAAGAACTTCAAAGGGTAAAGCCATCTGGTTCAAAAGGTAAGTATCTCAAAAAAGTCGTAGTTAGCTCAACCATGGGTCCAGGTATCAAAGTCGACGAAAATAGCCTATAAACACCAAACGGTTCTAACCCAAGTATTTCTGACGCTTCGTGTTGCTACCGTAAAATTTGACGATATGTTAGATGAGTAAATTTAAAGCCAAAGAAATTCGGCGCACCTAGTGCTTAAAGAAATCCCGCCGGACGAGGTAAACAGACCAACGGAGTGTTTGCCTCATGGCGCACTCCAATTTTTTTTGGAGTACTGACAGAAAGGATCTCCCATGGGAGAGCCCAGACCAGAAAAAATAGCAGTCGTTGCAGAAGTGCAAGAAAAGTTTTCTAATGCTGAAGCAGTTATTCTGACAGAATACCGTGGACTAGACGTAACCGATATGGCAGTTTTGAGAGCTGCTATGAAACAAGCAGGCGGGGAATATAAGGTATATAAAAATACTCTTGTACGTGTTGCAGCAAAGGAATTGAACTTAGAAATCGAAGAATTACTTGTTGGCCCTACGGCAATAGCGTTTACTGGAACTCGCCCTGATGGCTCTTCAGGGGACCCAGTCAGTATTGCAAAAGCACTAACAAATTTTGCAAAGGATCACGAAGACCTGATAATAAAAGGCGGAGTGCTTGAAGGAGCATTACTGTCTACAGAGGAAATAACAGCACTATCAAAGATTGCTCCTCGTGAAGAGTTACTTGCTCGCTTAGCGGGAGGAATGGCTGCACCACTGAGAGAATTTGCATCTCTTTTAAATGCGATTCCACAAAATTTTGCCTATGCACTGTCTGCGCTAATTGAAGCTGGTGGTGCCGGAACAGGAACTGATGAAGCTACTGAGGCTGTGTCTGATGATGAAGCTACTGAAGCTGTGCCTGATGATGAAGCTCCATCCCAAGACGCTGAAGAAGAAACTTCTGAAAGTGTAGGTTCCTCCGAGTCAGGAACTGATGATGACTCTGACGAAGAGTCAGTTGAAGATAATAAGATCGATGGCGATGCCAACGAAAATGAGGAGAGTTAAATTATGACTACCAAAGAAGAGGTGCTTGAGGCAATAGCTAACATGAGTGTCCTAGAGCTAAGTGAACTCCTAAGTGAGTTCGAAGAAAAATTCGGTGTTACAGCAGCAGCTCCAGTGGCAGCTGTTGCAGCAGCTCCAGCAGCAGCTGGAGAGGCCGATGCTGGAGAAGCTAAGGATTCATTTGATGTAGTTCTCACTGGAGCAGGTGACAAAAAGATCAATGTAATCAAAGAGGTCCGTGGACTAACATCCTTGGGACTAAAAGAAGCAAAAGAACTC
>WTHU01000040.1 GCA_011523005.1 Acidimicrobiales bacterium | reverse complement strand
ACCAAGAATTAACCGAGGAAGTTTTTGATAAGAGAGGCTTTTTCAAAACAGGAGATATTTGTGAAATTGATATCGACGGGCGAGTTACATTTGTTTCTCGACTGAAAGACATGTTGAAAGTGGGTGGTGAGAATGTTTCAGCTGCTGAGGTTGAAGGATACCTAATTACACATCCAGCGATTGCATTAGCGCAGGTAGTTTCTGCTCCAGATGAACGATATGTGGAAGTTCCTGCTGCATATATCCAGTTAAAGCCTGATATGGATGCAACAGAAGAGGAAATAATTGAATTTTGTAAAGGGAAAATAGCTACGTACCGGATACCGCGTTATGTCAGGTTTGTTGATGATTGGCCAATGTCTGGAACGAAGATTAAGAAAATAGTTCTTCGGGAAATGATTGCTTCTGAGTTAAAGAGTAAGGGTATTACTCAGGCTGACAAGATCACGAGTACGTGAAGTAGCCCAGTTGATTTAGCTGGCTGATTTGCCGCCAAATAATGATCGATCAATGTTCACAGAATCGCTTAGTTTTGTTGTGTCTGTTGTCCATCCCCACGAACTAATGATTGCAAGTTTAGAGAAACGCCATTTGTTATCGTTCTCCAACGTTAAATACCCTTCGTAACGACCTCCTTGAATTCCTCCTGGTCGTGTCGTTGTAAAATATGAGGTCAGGGAAGCGCTGTCACAGTTTTCGTCTATGGCTAATGAAATGTTTGTGGCGTTATGACCACCGCTTATAATTCCTGATCGTGACTGATACCTCTGGTATAGCGGTTCCATTTCAGACCTGCCCTCAAAGTGCATGTCAACACCATCGGGGGGGAAGTTTATGACATCTAAGATCGCATTCTCAGAAAAGGCATCAAGAATATCGGGTATAAATCCGGTATCGATGCCATAAAGGTATTGATTGAAGGTTGCCAACGCGTCTTCGCTAGCACGTAACCTCCTGACTTCATTTTCAAGTTGTGTGATTCTCTGTTCAAGTTCATTAGACATTAGAGATACTCCATTTCCCATCCATCAGGCGGTTGTGTGATATTTCGTGAATGCTTAGCTAATCGTGGATTATAGGGTATGCCTCGAAGTTCTGACTCCAATAGAGGACCATCATAAGTTATCCACTGCTGAGGGATTAACTCTATGATCACTCTTCCGGGAGTATCCTGGCGTCGAAGGAATTCAGCCTGTGCTTCTGGATCACCTGCTCTAAGTCGGGATGCCAGCATTGGGTAAAACCACTCTTTAATATGGTCAATTTCGCGATGAACTATTGCCATGGTTTTCGCAGTGGTAGTAACGTCGCCCCCCAGCCACGTCCCTTCGCTCGAGACTACAACGGAACTTTCAGGTCTTGCAGAAAGTGCTGGAACTCTTTTCCGTTGTCCCATACACGTCACCCAGAATTTTTCATCATGCCACACAAATCGATGCATTACTCCTACAGGCCAACCCTCACGGTTTGTCCAATTCACAACGCATTCAGTTTGCGCTTTGTATAGGCGTTCTCTTTTCTCGTCGGTGATACCAACATCGCTAACATCGGTGTAGTCAGTTTTCTTTGGTTTCATAATTCTCCCCGATCACTATTGTGGGTCAGTTAAGTCAAGATAACAAAAAGACAAGTGAACATTAGGAGTTCCATAGTCGGTTTGATCAACTTCCTTTTCTAGTAATCACGACCTAGGGTGCATAAGTGGGGATTTTAAGAGGAGCAGGTGGGATCGAGTTAGATTCGCGTCGAAGTCAACTACTGACCGCCACCTATATTTGTGGTTTTGTTGCTGGATTTGATTCCACCAGTACTTTTATTCTCTTCCCAGCAATTCGGCAAAGTCTTGGAAATGGAGATACGGCTTCTACTACATGGATTCTTACTATCGTTGGTATCGTTAGCGCTGCTGTACTTCTCCAGGCAGGTCACTTCGCAGATCGTTTCGGACATAACAAAATAATGATTGCCTCTGCAGGTATGTCTGTTTTCGGGTCAGCGTTAAGTGCTCTCTCGCCGAACCTGATAATTCTCGTTGCGGGCAGAGGACTTCAAGCAGCGGCACTGGCAGGGTTAGGTGTGAGTTCAATCGCTATTATCGTCCGAGAAACAGAAGAGGGAGTTCTAGCGACTGCATTGGGAAGATGGGCAGTATGGACTGCAATAGCAGGAGTGAGCGGACCTATCTTCTCTTCAGTTTTCGTTGAATACGCATCTTGGCGTTTCCTATTTCTAACGGTGGTACCGGT
>WTHU01000161.1 GCA_011523005.1 Acidimicrobiales bacterium | reverse complement strand
TCTTTATACATATCAAAAAATACTTGGTATTTCATTGGTCGTAGCGTGAGGTTGAAGCCAGGATCCAAAATATTATCTGGTCGGGCTGAAAGGTTTATGTCATGACCAATTTGTTCATCTGATTGCAATTCGTTGGGGTCAATTGCAAAACTATTTTCGTTGGCAAGGGCCATTTCTTAATTATCCTTTATTTGTTTTCGGTTATTGACATGAGTCGCATGATTCGGGGTTTTCTAGTGAACAAGCGAGCTCTTCAGCTGTTTTATTAGTTAGCCCGTCCCCCCCTGATGGTGTTGGGCTTGAAGTAGTGACTGTAGTTTGATTAATTCGCGTAGCGGGGCGAGACCTCAAGTAGTAGGTTGTCTTAATCCCTGACTTCCATGCAAACATATACATAGAACTAAGCCGGTTTATCGTTGGTGATTCCATGAAAAGGTTTAATGATTGACTTTGGTCAATATAGGCGCCTCTATCAGCAGCCATTTCGATAAGGGATTTCATTGGTATTTCCCACGCTGTTCGATACACAGACTTCAAATCGTCAGGGATTCTTTCAATGGTTTGCACAGAACCCTCACTTCGGATTAGTTCTGTTCTCATTTCTTCATCCCACAGGTTTCGCTCTTGCAACTCATGGACGAGGTATTTATTGATTTGCATAAATTCTCCCGAGAGAGTTTCGCGTTTAAATAAATTAGAAACCTGGGGTTCAATACACTCGTAGCATCCAGCTATTGAAGCAATTGTTGCAGTGGGAGCTATAGCTATCATAAGGGAGTTTCGTAGCCCGTGCTCTGCAATTCTTTGGCGTAGGCCGGTCCAACGCTCGTGATCTGTTGGTTCAACCCCCCAAAGATCAAATTGGAGGTCGCCTTTGGCAGCTCGCGTCATTGCAAATGTATCATGAGCACCATTCTTTTCAGCGAGTTCAGTTGATGCCCATAAGGCATTGAAATATATTTCCTCGCTTATTCTTGCTGATATTTCTTTTGCTTCTTCAGAGTCAAATGGAATCTGCATTTTGAAGAAAACGTCTTGCAGACCCATCATGCCCAAACCGACTGGCCTCCATTGGTTATTTGAGTTACTTGCCTCGTTAATTGGGTAGAAATTAATATCGATTACACGGTCAAGAAATGGGATTACTTGCCTTACAGTTTTTCCTAATTCTTCATAATCAAATGCTGCTACTTCGTCGGTAGTTACGAAAGATCCGAGGTTCAGAGACCCTAAGTTACATACAGCTGTTTCTGATTGGTTTGTTACTTCAATTATTTCAGTGCATAGGTTTGATAAGTGCACTACACGAGTGCCACCGTCGTAATCGTTCTCAGATTTCTTATCAGAGGTTTGATTGCATTTTTGATTTGATGAGTCCTTGAACGTCATCCAACCATTTCCAGTTTCAGCTAATGTCCGCATCATTTTTAGATAAAGATCTTGAGCATCAACTTGTCGTTCGTATAGTTCTGCTTCTTCTGCCTCAATGTATGCTTTTTCAAACTCCTCGCCGAATAAGTCAGTTAGGTGAGGGACTTTTTGGGGGTCAAATAAACTCCACTGCCAATTGTTTTCAACTCGTTTCATGAAGAGGTCTGGTACCCAGTTTGCAATGTTTAGGTTGTGAGTTCTTCTTGCATGGTCCCCAGTATTTTGTTTGAGTTCCAAGAATTCTTCTATATCGTCATGCCATGTTTCAAGGTAGATGCAAGCAGCACCTTTTCTTCTTCCCCCTTGGTTTACGGCGGCGACTGAGCTATCCAGGGTTTTTAACCAAGGGACTATACCGTTTGAGAGCCCATTAGTACCTTTAATAAGGCTTCCTTTACTTCTTATGCGATGCCATGCGACTCCGATACCACCGGCAAATTTTGAGAGCTGGGCGATGTCTGTATATCGCTTGTAAATTCCTTCGAGTGAATCTTCAGGAGAATCCAAAAGGTAGCAACTTGAGAGTTGTTGGTGAGTGGTTCCAGAATTGAAAAGTGTGGGACTAGAGGGAAGATAAGCTAGGGAGGACATTAAATCATAGAATGCGACTGCTTCATCAACATCTTGGGAAAGTCCGCAAGCGACTCGAAGAAAGAAATATTGTGGCGTTTCTATTACATCTCTAGTCTCTGGGTGTCGTAGGAGGTAGCGGTCGTAGACTGTGCGGAGGCCGAAGAATTCAAAGTTCTTATCTCTGCCTGAATTTATTGCGGCGTTAAGGGTAGAGGCATTGTCAAGTACAAAAGCCAACGCGTTGTCACCGATTACACCGAGTTCGTGGCCTCTTATGACCGATTCAGTGAACCATGGGATATTTTGGTTCCGGACTTCTTTATCTATGTATGTGGATAACAGGCGCCCAGCAAGTCTTGAGTATCGAGGTTCTTCAACAATTAATCCAGCAGCTGTCCGTATTGATAACTCATCAAGTTCTCTTGTAGTCGCTCCATCTGCAAGCGCTGATATTGTTCGTGTGGCGACTCGCATAGGGTCTACTCCCATAAGCCCTTCAGCACAACGCGCTACAGCGTTTACGATTTTGTTGACATCTACTTCTTCAAGGTCTCCGTTTCGTTTACGAACACGCATTGTCGTACTTTGTTCAGACTTAGCTTTTGCCCCGTTCGCGTTTTCAGAACCGGATCTCTCAATTTCAGTTGGCCCGGTTATGACCTGAACGCTACCTTGGTCACTCCCATCGAGTTTTTCTTCTGTAGTTTGTTTATTATTTTCTTTCTCAATGGATGGTTCTGATAGTGCCATCATTTCTCCTCAAATGTCCCCAACTAGAGAACCAGTTTTATGTGGTTCTTGCTCTGAATTCTCTTCCGCTACTCTTTGGATTCAAGACTTCAGTTACCCAACCGCTTCTCTTCATTAAAAAGTGGTTGGTATATAATTACAGCCGTGTAACTACACCCGTGTCAATAGTTGTTGAATATTTTTTTAGTTTTTTTTATTCAGAGGCAAGAAGGTTGTGTTCTGAGATGATAATCCCGTCAGCGTCCGAGTAAATCCAACTTCTCGGTTTTATTGGAATTTGTGCAATAGTTAACTGGATATCGACTTCGCCGCGATTCTTTTTGATACTTTTCCTTGGGTTTGTTCCGAGAGCTTTTATACCTATAGGCATTTCTGAGATGACTGCCGAGTCTCTGATGTATCCATTCACGATGATACCAGCCCATTCATTTTCAATGGCTAACAAGGCTAACTGATCTCCAACTAATGCGCAGGCTCGGGACGCTCCTCCGTCTATTACAAGAACTTGATTATTTCCTTTCGTTTCAAGTGCTTGACGAACTAAAGAGTTGTCCTCCGGTGCGAGGATTGTCTTCGCTTTACCGAAGAATGTTGATACTTCACCATAGGAAACGAAATTTTCCATAAGCACAATTGATTCAGGGTACTCATCAAGTAGGTCAGCTGTTGAGAACGACTGCATGCTCAAGTTTTAGCAGGGATGGTGTTCGGAAGCACGTTTAACTCGGTAGCTTTTACAGAGGCCCAGATTGTATTTCCTAAGGCAATCTCTAATTCCTGAAATGATGCAAGTGTTATTGTTGCATGGCAATCAAATGAGCCACTCAGTTTGATTTTGACTAAGTTATCCTTCCTGTCAAGGCCGGCAATCGTGGTCTTCCACTTGTTGCGAGGAGAACCAGTTGGGGGAGAAAGGTGGAGTGAAACAGCTGAACTAGGGAAACTTATTTGTACGTTTCCGGAGTGATGTTGAGGCAATTGGAGACGTTCGCCACAATCAGATGTAAATTCAAGGCCTGTTGCTACCCCTGAGATTAGGTTTAGGTCAAAAAACTTACTTAGCCATGGGCTTGCAGGCTGTTGAATGATTGATTCCAAGTCGCCAAACTGAATGACCTGATTGCGTTCAAGAGCAATTATGTAATCTGATAGTTTGAGCACTTCAACAGGGTCATGGGAAACAAGCAAAAGTGTTGTGTCTAGCCTGTGAAGTATCTGATGGATTTGATTTGCTGACTCAACGTCAAGTGCCGACGTAGGTTCATCAAGTAACAGTAGTTTTGGCCGCCTGGTTAGAGATCGAGCTAAGGAAACGCGTGCAGTCTGTCCTCCCGATAGTTGCTTCGGGTATTTATCTTTGAGTTCTGATAACCCAAAACCTGCAAGGGTTTCACTAGCGAGCGAGCGAGCATTTCTTTTTGAATATCCTTTTGCTCGGTAGGGGAAAGCAACGTTGCCTTCAACCGTTAAGTGAGGAAACACGCTTCCTCCCTGATGTTGTAAGACAAGTTCTCTGAGATGCGGTGCAAGGAAGAATCCTGAAACTGGTTCGTCGAAGATAGCTTCATCAATCTTTAGTGAGCCTGATAATAGACATTCGTGGCCGGCAATCAACCGCAGTAATGTTGTTTTCCCCGATCCGTTTGGGCCTATAACTGATATTCGTTTATGGGGCCCAGTTTCAAATATATAATCAAACTCTTCTGTTCCAAGTCTAGTCTTTCCGGATAAATAGATTCCTGTCATCTGCGACCTAGCCAGTTCCCTCGAAGTGTGACAAGAACAAACAGAGAGATCACCACCATTAGCATGCCTATCACCATTGCTCTTTCAGGATTGGTTTCTAATGCCACAAATAGTTGCAAAGGTAAGGTTCGAGTTTGTCCGGGGTTATCACCTGCAAATGTAATTGTCGCACCGAATTCGCCGAGTGCTCTTGCCCATGAGAGAGCGACGCCAGCTAATATTGAGCTCCGCAACATTGGAAGAGTTATCATGAAGAAAGTTCTTGTCGGAGTAGCTCCTAAGTTGAGTGATGCTTCCTCTAATTTTGAATCTAGTTCAGTAGCGGACGACTCAATGGATAGGACAAAGAAGGGCAGAGCAACGAATGTCGCAGCTATTATTGCACCTGCAGTTGTGAACGGAAGGGTTATTCCAAACCAGCTATTTAATTTCTCTCCTATGAAACCTTTTCTTCCTAATGCAAATAGTAACGCTGTTCCACCAGCAACTGGAGGGAGAACCATAGGCAAAAGAACAATTGCTCTTACTATTTTCAACCCTTTAAATTTAGCTTTAGCTAAAACCAAACCGAGTGGGATTCCCAAGATCACGCAAATGCAAGCAGAACTTGTTGCAATGATCATTGAGAGACTGATAGATCGAAGAACAGTTTCTTCCGTTGCTATTTGAGCAAAAGATGACCAGGGGGTGCGCTGAGCTAAGCCAAGAAATGGGATTGCAAGTAATGCAAAACCTAAAGCAGCTACTACCAGAAGACCAAAGGGTGTCGGTCGGTGAATTGATCGCATCATTGGGGTTCCCCGAATCCATGACGATTTAGGATTCTTTGCCCGTTGGGAGAGAGAATGAAATCAACGAATTCTCCGGAGGGGGGTTTTGCATTGTCCATTATCGCAATCGGATATCTAGTTTTTATCTGTTCGCTGTCCTTTATTGGAATTGAAACAACTCGGTTTGTCACATCAGTGATATACACGACCCCTGCATCAACTTCTCCCAATTCTACTTTTGTTCTGACTGATCTTACATTTGGCTCCCATGTTGCTGGTTGAATCTCAATGAGCAATGAGGTAGTGATTTCTTTCGTGAGACGGCCGCACGGCACTTGTTCCTGACAAAGAGCAACGATGTTTCCCTCAAGGTCAGAAATCTCTTTTATTGATGCTGGGTTCCCAATGGGTGTAATTATGGTTAGGTAGTTCGTAGCAAAAATAGTTTCGTTATGCTGGGTAAGGCGACCAGACTGCTTAACTCGTCCGAACGTCTCTTCGTCGGCAAGTGCAATTACGTCTGCTGGTGCACCGTCTTCTATTTGAGCTGCTAGTGAGGAGCTTCCGGCAAATGAAAGTGTAACTTTATTTCCTGTTTTATTTTCAAACTCGTTAGCTATCTCCTCAAACGCTTCTGTTAGGGATGCCGCTGCTAGAACTTGGAGAGAGTCACTTGATCCAGAGCAGGAAAGATTAAACCCTAATAAAGAAATTCCGAGGCATGCACTTGCGAATAGTTTCATTTTGAAAATTATCCTTCGGTGTGAAGTCAGGGGAGTTCAACAACAACATTTGTTGACTTGATGACTGCTGCGGCAATAACTCCAGGTTTTAGTTTCATTGCCTCTGCGGCTTCTGAAGAGATCAGGGAAACTATTCTTTGGCCGCCTGCTTGTATCTCAATTTGAGCCATTACATTGTCTTTTTTTACATTTGTAACTATGCCTAAAAAACGATTTCGGGCAGATAAATGCGTAGTGACAGAGGGGTCGTTGTCAGACTTTGTTAAGAAACTGGCAAGATCTGAACCCTTGATAATTCTGTGCCCTCCGCTGGTTCTACTAGATGGAATTTTTCCGTCATCTATCCAAGTTCTTACTGTGTCAGTGCTAATTGCAAGAAGGTTGGCTACTTGCCCGATACGTAAATCACTCATAATCATAAAAAGATAGTAATTTCATAATCTTATTATAATAAAATATGTGAAAATACCATAATAAACACTGCTAATTCTTTTCCTTCGAGATTATTTGAGCTAAGTACGTGTTTTTTTTGTGACCATCACCAAAGATCAAGACCGAACTCTCTACGCTTTCTCTATGTCCTTTGATTTAATTCCCTTGCAATCCGCTAATGATGATCTTATTGATGCATGTGGCAATGACCCTGGTCAGATTTGTGAATGGGTTTACGATGCTTCAGGAAATGCAACGCTTTCATCAATAATCGGGTGGGCTGTCGATAAACCATTGACTATTCTTATCGTTCTCCTGGTGGCCTTCGTAGGCTCAAGAATCGTTAAAAGAGCTATCGTCCATTTTGGCGAGCGTCTCACTGCTGAGAGAGAAAACCGAGCACTTGCACAATTACAAAAGATTAAAGGAATTGAAAAGATTACAGACAAAGTTCGAGCCAGCAATGTCCTTCAGGGCGAGCAATCGGAACTAAGGACGAAAGCTAGGACTGAAACTTTAACCTCCGTCCTTTCAAGTATTGCTAATTTAGTAATCTGGACTGTAGCTGTGCTCATTTCACTTGGTGAAATAGGTATAAATCTCGGACCACTAATTGCAGGTGCCGGTATTGTCGGAGTCGCAGTAGGATTTGGGGCTCAATCTATCGTTAAAGACTTCTTATCAGGAATGTTCATGCTTGTGGAGGACCAATACGGAGTAGGAGATTCCGTTGATGTTGGCCTCGCCTCTGGAACAGTAGAAAGAATGACTCTCAGAACGACGATACTCAGGGATACAAATGGGAGTGTATGGTACATTCCAAATGGTGAAATAGCGAGAGTGGGGAATCGGTCACAGGTTTGGTCAAGAGCTGTACTGGATATAGACGTTGCCTACGATACTGATTTGAGAAAAGCACAGCAGGTCATGCAAGACGTCGCTGATGATCTCTGGCACGATGATAGCTTCGTTGATGGAGATATCATAGAGCAACCTAAAGTTACGGGAGTTCAGAACCTCGGTATTGATGGTATTACTCTTCGACTGGTTGCGAAGACAGACCCATCCGAGCAATGGGCTGTGGCACGTGAGCTAAGGATTCGTATTAAAGAAGCTTTTGATGCGGAAGGTATCGAGATGCCATTCCCACAGCGCACTGTATGGGTTAAGCAAGAGAAGTAAATTGCTGCTAATCCAGGTTGGCTAGAGAACTTTGTGCAGCCTCAAGATCTGCTTCCGCTGAAGCAAGCAAGTTGCGTGTTTCCTCAATGATTTCTGGTTTAGCATTCGACAGATAACCTTCGTTGCTCAACCGCCCTTTGAAGCCATTAATTTGCTTTTCTTTCTCAACGATCAGTTTTTCAAGTCGAATTTTTTGAGCTTTCAAGTCTATATCACTATTTAAGCCTGAGATTTTGATTTCTGTTCCTTCAAAAGTAATCACAGTAGAATCAGCAGACGGAGCGTCTAGTAGTGGTTTGACTTCTCCGATACCCGCAAGAACCTGAACATACCCGTTTACCCTATCGAGTAGGTCAAGTACCGGATCAGGGGCGTAAAGTTCAATAGTTTGTTTTGGTTTGACTTTTTGTTCTGCCCTCGTAGACCTGATAAGCGAAACGAGTTGGTCTGCACTGTTAAAGTCACCGATGAGATTGGCAGAAAGACTCTGAGTTATCTCAATTTTTGGCCATGAAGAATTCGCGAGTATCTCTGTATCAGGTATTTCTACACCGTTGATGGTGGAGCTCGTTGCTTGACGAACGTACGGCCAAAGAGCCTCGGTTACAAACGGGCAAAACGGATGCATTATTCTTAGTACGTCATTTAGTAGGTTAGCTAAAACCATTTGCTGATCAGGGTTAATATTAATAAA
>WTHU01000143.1:6741-8337 GCA_011523005.1 Acidimicrobiales bacterium | reverse complement strand
GCTGAGATATTTGCGACTGAAAATAAATTAGATAATCTCGCAGCGTTCGCATCAGTCAATGGTGCGACATTCTATGGATACGAACCATCCCAAGAAAATATAACGCTCCACCGCTCATCTATCGACCCCGAAAGGGCAACGCATATCTCTACGGAAAATGGTAATCAGATCGTTCTATTTGGTGTAGAAGAAGCATCCCAATGGACGATCGCCACTTAGTGATTCGTCATTCACTTGTTCGGTAATCCCCGTATTCTCCATCGCGCTCAGTCAAAGCTTCAGTAAGCCCTTTATCTTGAATCTTTCCAATGAATTGCTGCATAGATTCAGTATGTATTCCTAACGCACATAGTTCGGTACCTGCGCGAATCCCGGTACGTAGTCCCATAATTTCCATTTGCCGATGCACAACACGCTTATTGAGCTGCGTTAAGTCCGATGGTGTTTTCGTAATGCGTTCAGCTATCTTCAACACTTCATCTTCAAGGGAATCAGCGGGAAAAGCCCGATTCGCCCACCCCTCAGCAACTGCTTCCACTCCTGAGATAGAATCACCTGTCATCATCATTTCCATGGCCCGTCGCATCCCTAGAAACCATGTATGGAAATGCATATCTGGAACACCAAAACGAGTAGCAGGGTAACCCATTTGCGCATCTTCAGCGATATAAACCAAATCACAGCATGTAGCGAGTTCACTCCCTCCGGCCAAACAATACCCGTGTACCTGAGCAATAACAGGTTTCGCCAAATCCCAAATACTCATCCAACCTTCGGTCACATGGCGGGGCCACTGCCCCTCACCATCAGCGGTAAAAAACGGTAGCGCGTAACCCTCGTTCCCACCGGCAAGATCATATCCAGCTGAAAATGATGGTCCAGCACCACGAATAATAGAAACCTTAATAGTCGGGTCCATATCAGCTTCGCGCAATGCTTCTAAAATCGCACCACGCAGTGGATGAATCAGAGAATTTCGTTTCTCAGGTCGATTCATTGTTAAACGACGCACACCAGGCAACGGGTCATCAACAAGTAACACATCACCAGCATCCTCATTCCCCGATGCAACACCACTGTTACTTTCACCATACTCACTCATTTAACCATCCTCCTCACAACAGTCACCACCATCGTAACCGTTCTGCATTGTTGACATGAATCAAACACATACAGTCCGCAATCACCTAATCTTTTATCAAATTCAACCGAAAGGAAACATCATGAATGACGAACAAATCATGAGAATGATGGAGATACGAGCATCTGATGCACGATCCATAATCCTGCCATTCACACTCTCCCATGCAGCAATTCTCATTATCCTTGGGTTCGGAGGAGATGGCCTTGATAATTCAGGTGTTCAACTCGCAATAGCAGCAATGGCGGTTTTAGGGTCACTGTGGTGTGTGGGATGGCTCGATGACTGCATGCAGGATTTAATTGCTGGCGGGAAAGACCTATCAGATGAGATGAAAAATACACATATGGGGCAACGGCTCGTTAACGCACCTATGGGAGCAGTCAGAGCTCTAAATGTCGTTGTTGTTGGACTGATCGTCGCAGCTGAAATGATCGCACTGTATTAAAAACGCA
>WTHU01000143.1:0-6641 GCA_011523005.1 Acidimicrobiales bacterium | reverse complement strand
TTTTGTAATTACTGATTTTCATTTTTGAGACGCTTTGCATCTCTCGCTCTATCTGTAATTCCTAAAATGGTTTTGCGCATCCGAATAGTTTCAGGTGTGACTTCGATACACTCATCAGCCGCGATGAATTCAAGTGCTTGTTCTAAAGAAAAGATTCGTGGCGGGGTTAACCGGACGGTATCATCTGAGGCTGCGGCGCGGACATTAGTCATTTTCTTTTCCTTGGTGATATTCACGTTCATGTCTTCAAGTCTTGAGTTCTCTCCGATAA
The DNA here is from genome assembly GCA_011523005.1 of Acidimicrobiales bacterium. Classification (GTDB taxonomy): domain Bacteria; phylum Actinomycetota; class Acidimicrobiia; order Acidimicrobiales; family UBA8592; genus UBA8592. The sequence continues at coordinate 6,370 of WTHU01000143.1, read as the reverse complement.
TCATTCCCTCGTAAACATCCGTTCCTGGGGAGATTAGAAGAGATGTACGTTCTTGAAGAGGGGCAATCGCATATGTTGTAGCTACCCCCGAACGGTCAGAAACGACACTTCCAGTCATTCTTGTTCGCAAGTCACCCATCCACGGCTCATAATTTTCAAACACATGATGCAATAATCCGGTACCACGAGTTTCGGTAAGGAATTCAGTTCTGAAACCAATCAATGCTCTAGCAGCAACGATGTATTCAAGGCGAACCCATCCACTTGCATTGTTTGTCATTGATTCCAACCGGCCCTTACGACTCCCAAGCAATTGTGTAACTGGTCCAACATATTCTTCAGGTATATCAATTGTGAGATACTCGGTTGGTTCGTGCAGTTTCCCATCTATCTCTTTCGTAACAACCTCGGGCTTTCCTACAGTCAGTTCAAAACCTTCCCTCCGCATCATTTCCACCAAAATAGCTAACTGCAATTCTCCTCTTCCTTGTACTTCCCACGCATCAGGTTTTTCCGTGGAGAACATTCGAATAGAAACGTTCCCGATGAGTTCCTTCTCCAACCGTGATTTCACAAGTCGGGCAGTGAGCTTATCGCCTTCTTTCCCAGCTAAAGGCGATGAATTCGTTCCTATCGTCACCGAAAGAGTCGGCTCATCAACCGTGATAACCGGAAGAGGCTTGGGATCATCAGGGTCAGACAGCGTTTCACCAATGGTAATATCTTCAATCCCCGAAATTGCGACCACCTCTCCAGCACCTGCCGTATCAACTTCAACCCGCTCCAAGTACTCGGTAACATATAGGTTTGCTATTTGCGCATTAACGATCTCACCATCCGTTTTGCACCATGAAACCCTCGCACCTTTCGTAATCGTTCCATGCATAATTCTGCACAACGCGATTCGACCCACATACGGAGACGCATCAAGGTTCGTCACCCAAGCTTGAAGTGGATGGTCGGGATCATGCATAGGAGGTGGAATCGTGTCAACGAGGGTGTCAAACAACGGAAGAAGATTTTCACCAGGCTGATCAAGATCAGTAGTCGCAATCCCTTTGCGCGCATCTGTGTAAATAATTGGGAAATCTATTTGATCGTCAGAGGCATCCAAGTCAATAAATAATTCATACACCTCATCTATCACCTCAGCACACCGTGCGTCTGGGCGATCAATTTTATTAATGACTAACACCACCGGAAGGTTCTGCGACAGCGCTTTCCGAAGAACGAAACGTGTCTGTGGTAAAGGACCCTCACTTGAATCCACTAAGAGAAGAACGCCATCAACCATTTTCAGCGCACGTTCAACTTCTCCGCCAAAATCGGCATGGCCGGGTGTATCAAGGATATTGATTTTTGTTTCACCATATTGAATCGCTGCGTTTTTCGCCAGAATCGTAATCCCACGTTCTCGTTCAATATCCATCGAGTCCATGACCCGATCTTGAGTTTCCTTATAGTCGCTAAAAGCCCCAGATTGTTGCAACATTCCGTCAATCAATGTTGTTTTCCCATGATCAACGTGGGCGATGATCGCGACATTCCGGATTGTTTTCTGTGGTTGCATGACCGGACCACAGTACAAGAGTTCAGTACCTTTTCCTCAGATACATGAAGATATAAACTCGGAGTAATTTAATTCTGCAATCAATTTGAATGGGACTACACATGCAAATAGCCATACCAATATTTGATCAACTCACCGCCCTAGACTGCGTCGGCCCGTATGAGGTCTTGCAACGTTTGCCAGGAGCCACCGTTGCATTTATCGGGGAGGAAAAGGGAAATGTACGAACCGATAACGGTTTCTTGGGATTAGCTGTAGATTACACATTTGATGAAATCTCGTCACCCGATGTGATCCTTGTGCCAGGAGGAGTTGGCACGCGAGCCTTTCTTGATGGGAACGATCATGAGATTATTACATGGCTCAAAAACGCCCACTCGACATCACAATACACAACTTCCGTGTGCACAGGGTCACTTGTACTCGCAGTCGCAGGTTTACTCACCGATCTCACTGCGACAACACACTGGTCAGCGTACGATACTTTGAAGGAACTGGGGTCTTTGCCAGTCGCGGACCGCGTAGTCGAACATCTTGATCAACGAATCATAACTGCAGCGGGTGTATCAGCAGGTATAGACATGGCACTACGCCTTTCACAATTACTCGTAGATACTGAAGCGGCGAAAGCCATGCAACTTATGATCGAATATGATCCTCAACCCCCTTTCAATGCGGGAACAGTCTCTGCAGCAGGCGAACAAGTCATGGAACGCCTCATTCAATACGCAGAAGATAAACAATAGAAACATTTCGCTACATTTGCTTGCAGAAATTCTGTCGTAGAATACAAAGGTGGCAGCAAAACTTACTCACCTCGCTCTTCCATGCCATGACGTTGAAAAAACAATTCAATGGTACGAACGCTTTACCCCATTGAAAGTAATCCACCAGCGAGAAGACAACGGCGCCAAAGTTGCATGGATACAAGCAGACGACAAAAGTATCTTTCTAGTGTTCCTTCAATCACCTGACTCCAAGGAACCAAAGGCAATACTGTCACCATTTGCTCATCTAGGAATCGAAATGGAATCTGAAGAAGAAGTCAATGCAATCGCTGAACAAGGAAGACACCACGACTGTTTGATATGGGAACCCAGACAAGAACCAGACCCCGTCGGCTATGTCTGTGCCTTGCGAGACCCTGACGGCAATCTCGTGGAATTCTCATATGGGCAAAGCATTACATAACCTGAAAATGAACGGTCAGTGATATGCCCAAAATGAAGATCATTTACATGGCTTTCTTCGGAATACTGATTTCACTAACGATTTCATGTGCGGAGAACTCAACCTCCACTATTGCAGAAGTCCATAATTCCGACATTTCAAAAACAACTCAATCACAACAACAACCTACCCCACGACCTGACACAGACACCCCTGGTGACAGCACCACCAGCAAAGATGAAGAACTTGTTGGAAATGAGAAAGAAATCCTTACCGATACGTTTCAAGACTTCATTCCCTACAATCCCAATTTCGTTAACTGTGTCATTGACACAACTCTTGGACAAGCCAGTATGTCGCTAACGGATTTACTAAACACTATTGAAAATGATGTAGAGAAGATAAGTGAGTATTGGCAAACATTCGGACCTGATTGTCTTTCCTTCCTGACAGAAGAAGAATTCAAACTCCTCAATTCACCACTAACTGACGCATCAGGAAATCCACTCATCCAAGAAGCGGAAGAACCTGGCCGCATCCAATTCAGCGCGAATGATATCGGAACCACACTTCGAGGAACATTCATGCAAGGGGACAGTTCCCCGAATTATGTCTTCGCAGCCAACGCAGGTCAATTACTTCAACTAGAGCTACGTACAAAAGACCCAAAACTAAATATTTCCCTTTACGGACCCAACCCAATGGATATCACTCCCTTCAGATCGACAAAGATACTGCTGCCCGACAACGGCGATTACCTATTCTTCATCAACAATTTAAAACCTAGCAACGACTATGCAGTTGATATTTTGATCACAGATCCAACCGTGCAGAGAATCCAATTCAATGCAGGGGAGAGTAGCACCATCCTTTCGGGAGGAATTGTTCGAGGTGAAAGCGGTCCCGTGTACATATTCCAAGCAAACGCTCAACAACTCTTGAACGCATCAATCACTACACTTGAAGAAAACGGGTCAATAGATATTGTTACTCCCAGCGGAAAAATCATTGCGCAAGATAAGAAAGACATAGAACTACCACTTCCCGAGAATGGTGATTACCTCATGCAGGTTAACCCAATACGTGGCAACGTTTCGTTCGAGGTGACCTTCAAAATACTCTCCGTGCCAAGCAATTGAAGTAGCTGACTATTCTTGAATTAACCCTGTCACATATGGGCCGCAAAAGACGGTGTCAACCTCATTATTGCCACAGAGAAGACCAAATGAGTAATACTCACCATCAAGTCCCGGTGAAGCGAAATACAGCAGATCACATGAGTCCCCATTGCCCTGAGCGCATTCATTATAAAGAACGTCAAGGTTCGGGTCATCGCCGTAATTTATAGGAGAGGAACTCTCAAAAAGGTCAACGCAATAGTCTTCAGTCTCTACTCGATCCCCGCATGTTGCTCCAAAGTCCGTGTATTCGCCACCCACAGGCAGGACAGTAAGGTCAAGGTCGTATAAGGTGTCACACGCCCAGTAGGCCTCATCTGAACATAGATCCCAGAGGTAATCGGCAATAATATTTGTGCCGTACACGTATCCATCACAAGTTTCAGTAACAGCGATTCCGTCTTCTATAGATCGTTCAATGAATGCTCCTAGGTGACTGTAGGTGAAGCTTTCACCAAGCAGTTGAGCTCCACCTTCTGCAGCCTCTTGTGTTACTACACCAACAACTTGTCCAATTTCAGAAATAAGCGGTCCGCCACTTGACCCATAGTCACTGGCTTCATCTGAAACGATCCCGATTCGGCTTGACCCGTCTCGCAGGAATGAGATGATCGATCCGGCGCTCACGGAGAATTGATAGTAGGGGGCTGGGTATCCGAGACTAACTACTTGTTCTCCTTCTCGTAATTCATCAGGGTCAGCCCATTCAAGCCACAAATCAACAGGTTCTGAAACTTTTACTACTGCGACATCCAAATACTTATCTGCCCCGATGACAATACCTTCTAGGATGTCACCATTTCTGGAAATAAGCGTCGGTGTCATATCGGGTCCTGTTACATGTTCATTCGTAATGAAGATGTTCGGAGCAATAGCGAACGAAGATCCCCCCGATTCAGTGCCGCAGCCGTCCGTCGCTACTTCCCACACTGCATCGCCGAATTGCTCTCCGATATCAGCAGGAGAGAGAGAAAGAGGTTCCTGTTCATCTGGTGTAACAGCTTCTTCCTCAGCCGATGTGTCTAGTTCTTCATCTACTGATGTATCAGTGTTCTCATTATTGGGTGCGGCTGTATTCGTTGTGTCACTTGAGCCACCGCATGCACTAATAGAAATGAGAAACAGGAATGCGAAAAGAGAAGCAACGCTTTTATTTTTCATATCTACGAATTTAGCAGAGACTATATTCAAACCGATTCATATCAACCTTCGTCGGCTTGGGCGTAGGGGCTTTCTAACACACTTTCATGACCGTCGGTAATTGGTTGATCAATGCGTTGACCGTTATTGCCACCGGGGCCAAATGAATCTATGACGTCACGAAGATGGGTTCGTTCAGGTATCTCTGGTAACTGTTGTGGCTGACCCGGCATTCTTGCGATGTGTAGCGTCTGTGTGGGGAACGCGAACTCGACTTGCAACGATTCAGCGAGTCGCATGATATCGAGGTTAAGGACATGTCTGGTACGTAACTCTTGGTTCCAATCTTCAGCATCAATGAAGCAGTAGACCAGGATGTCGAGGCTGGTGGGACCAAATCCATGGAATTCAACGATGTAATAGTCCTGCCGCATGCCTGGGTTGGCTTGGATGATGGCGCGGATCCCCTCAACGAACGCCTGTAATTGATCAGGTTTGGTATGGTACGCAACTCCTAGCGTGGTCTTATACCGGCGCCAGCGACGCTTACCCATATTATCAATCCCGCTATCCATTAGATTCCCGTTCGGAACGCTAATTAATGAGTTATAGAAGGTGCGAACGCGAGTTGAGCGGAAACCCACCGCTTCAACAGTGCCTTCGACACCATCCACAACGACCCAATCGCCGACCTCGAATGGTTTATCAGCGAAAATTGTGACTCCTCCCAGCAGGTTACGAACCGTGTCTTGTGCCGCCAATGCAATTGCAAGACCACCGAGACCCAATCCGGCGATCAAAGATGAAACGTTGATATCAAGGTTTTGCAAAACGAATAGAATTCCGACGAATGTTACAAACAGGCGCACTGATGTGCGGAACAATGGCACAAGGCTGTCATCAAGTTTTGACTCGGTTTCACTGGCGCGCCTAGCCAATACATCCATGACAATGTCAATAGCGCGATAAGCGACCATGAGTGTTCCTACTGCAGCGATTAGAGTCGTCGCCTGGTCCACAACATTTTCAACCTCTGTATCAAAGTCAAGTATCGGGAATCCGAGTAGCAGAGTGATTCCAATAGTGAGCAACAGTATGCCTCGGTTCAAGCGGCGTCGCTCAGCATCCCAAAATGTTAAGTCGCTGCCGGCGTATCGACGTCGTACGAACATGTCAATCAGTTTTAAAAGGGCGAAATGCACTACGGTTATGATGATTGCGAGTAATCCGAAACCTATATATTGCTCTATTTCTATACCGAGGTATTCGTCATTGAACCAGTTTGGCGCGGCTACGATCATGTTCCCAAAAT
>WTHU01000082.1 GCA_011523005.1 Acidimicrobiales bacterium | reverse complement strand
GTTCTAATAGAGCACCTATTCGGATTAACTCAAGAGAGCCCGATGTTCTATCCTGCTGAGCAAGTTACAGACATGTCAGACCGTGACTACGTAGCTGAATTGGTAAGAGAACAGCTACTGAGGATAATGCAAAAAGAAATTCCACACTCAATAGCAACGAGAGTTACAGAATGGGAATGGCCTCGTATCAGAATAGAGATACTAGTAGAGAGAGAAAGCCAGAAGGGGATAGTAATAGGCCACAAAGGCGAAAACCTAAAACGAGTAGGAACAGAAGTCAGAAAACAACTTTCGGATGGAGCCTACATAGAACTTCAAGTCAATGTTGACAAGAACTGGCAAAAGAGACCCGACGAAATCGAACGACTGGGATACTGATGCACTCGCGCCGATTATGAGAATTCAACAATAAGTGCAGCGATAGTCAAAACCGCAAGCGAAACAACACACATGCTGAAAAGAGGGAACTGGATCGACCGACGCGGGGCTTGACCTTTCCCATGGTAATATCTAACATCATTTGCCCAATCACGCTGACTCGAAGCCATAAGGACAACATATATCTACCTCTCGCTGAAAAGGTGGATACATGTGGGTACACAACTACTGTCTCATACACCAAATTGTTCGCTTAGAGAGATACCTTTTTAATGTGGTTACAAAGAAGCTAACACCCGAACAAATAACGAAATTAAATATCGACCCAACATCGTTACCAAAGCATGTCTCTGTAATCATGGACGGAAACGGGCGTTGGGCGCAGGAGCGATCGCTACCTCGAACCGACGGCCATCTTCAGGGAGAAGAAGCTCTTTTTGAATGCGTCGAAGCAGCAATTGAATTAAACATCCCTTGGCTAACAGCATACGGATTTTCTACCGAAAATTGGAAAAGACCCAAAGAGGAAGTCCGTTTCCTAATCAATTTCAACAAAGAGACAATAAGGAAAAGAAGAGATCAGCTACACGAACGAAATGTCCGAATCCAGTTCATAGGGCGCGAGAACTGGCGGATACCTAGAAGTCTCCTTAAAGATATGGACCAAGCCAGAGACCTAACAAAAAATAACACCGGTCTAACCTTCACCGTTGCATTCAATTACGGAGGGCGCGCAGAATTAGTAGATGCAATGCGATCTATGCTTGAAGACAAACAAGACCCAGCAAAGATAACAGAAAAGCAAATAAGTAATTATCTTTACAATCCCAAAATGCCAGACCCAGACTTGGTTATACGAACATCTGGAGAGCAAAGACTGTCTAACTTTCTATTATGGCAATCTGCATACAGCGAATTTCTGTTTCTAAAGGAAATGTGGCCAGACTTTAATAAGAAAAGCTTCCATCGAGCGATTAGAGAATATCAAAACAGAGGTCGAAGATTCGGAGATCTATGACTAAATATCACCGAACGGAAGGAATAGTTCTCCGAACATACAAATTAGGTGAAGCAGACAGGATAATAGTTCTTCTTACTCCCGATAAAGGAATGGTAAGGGCAGTAGCAAAAGGAGTTAGAAAAACAAAGAGTAAATTTGGATCCCGACTTGAGCAAACATCACATATCGCTATGCAACTCCATATAGGTCGCTCTGAATTAGCACTCATAACACAAGTCGAAACATTGACCTACTTCCCGAAAATACGAGAGAACTTTGAACGACTAACTAAAGCAAACGCTCTCCTTGAAGCAGTTGACCAAGTCGCATTGCCTGACGAGCCAGCTCCAGAAATGCATGTCATGCTTCTGCGTGCGCTTCACTCTCTTGAAAGAGCAAATTCGCCATTGCTGGTACCAAGCTTCTTTCTAAAGCTAATGGCCCTAGAAGGAACAGAACCACAGGTTAACCAGTGCGTCCTCTGCGACGAAACAGAACTAGTCAGCTTCTCTCCAGCCGAAGGAGGCCTTCTTTGCCAGCATCATAAGAGAGGGATGCAAATCTCACCAGAAGCCGTCGAACTCCTACAAAAGATACTGGGTGGCGAACTAGCCGCAGCATTAAACGCACCAGAATCGCAAACCACAAAAGAAATAGATGCCATAGCGTCAATGGCAATCGAGTACTTTCTTGAGCGAAAAATCAAATCAACGAAAATATTGCGAACCTAGCAATCGTCATCTCCATCTCTAGAAGTTCAGGATTTTTCTAAAGATTCTGCGAATAATACTTCAGAAGCTCAAAGCTCAGTTACTATTTTGCAAATGGAAAAAGAAAACAATACCGACTCCTTAATGGAAAAAATCGTAAATCTCTCCAAAAGACGAGGGATTATTTTCCAATCCGCAGATATCTACGGAGGGTTCAGGTCTACCTACGACTATGGACCAATAGGGTCACTCCTGCTGCGGAACGTCAAAGATGCCTGGTGGAGATCAATGGTTCAATTACGCCATGATGTAGTAGGAATCGATGCTTCCATCCTGTCACCGCCAGCCGTATGGAAAGCATCTGGGCACCTTGAGAACTTCTCAGACCCGCTTGTCGACTGCAAAGAGTGCAACGAACGATTCCGAGAGGACCAACTTGAGGACCTCAACACCTGTCCCGCCTGCGGAGCAACGGGAAGCTTCACAGAAGCCAGGGCATTCAACCTAATGTTCAAAACGCATGCAGGGCCTGTTGAAGGTGAAGGCCATGACGTCTATCTTCGACCAGAAACAGCTCAAGGAATGTTCACCAACTTTAAACTTGTTCAAGAGACTGCAAGAAAAAAACCTCCATTTGGTATAGCCCAAATAGGTAAAAGTTTCAGAAATGAAATCACCCCAGGAAACTTTGTATTCAGAACAAGAGAATTTGAACAAATGGAAATGGAGTACTTCGTCCCACCCCAAGAAGCAGGCAAATGGTTTGAATATTGGTGCGAAGAGCGAATGAACTGGTACCTTGACCTCGGTATCCCAGAAGAAAAGATTAGACTTCGCCCTCATGATGCGGATGAATTAAGTCACTATAGCTCTGGAACAAGCGATATAGAATTCATGTTCCCTTGGGGATGGGGGGAACTAGAGGGAGTTGCAAACCGAGGGGATTATGATCTCAAACAGCACTCAGACCATTCAGGCGAAAAACTCACATACTTTGACCCAAACTTAGGCGAACACTATGTCCCCCATGTAATAGAGCCAGCCGCAGGCGCAACTCGTTCAATGATGGCCTTCCTTCTTGCAGCGTACGATGAAGAAACCGTTAACGATGACCTACGCACTGTTCTACGATTCGATGAGCGAATCGCTCCTTACAAAGTAGCGATCCTGCCACTTTCAAAGAAAGACACGCTAACCCCGATAGCGCAAAAAGTCTTTGATTTAGTTAAAGCAAAGTGGATGACCGACTACGATGAAACGCAAAATATAGGAAAACGGTACAGGCGCCAAGATGAACTCGGAACACCATATTGCGTGACAATAGATTTTGAGACTATCGACGATAAAGCAGTCACCATACGGGACAGAGACACAATGCAACAGGACAGAATCGCTATCGACCAACTAGTTACCTATCTAGGTGACCGCCTAACCTAACAAGGGGTAGCAACTTGACCGGACACGACAACATTGTAACTTCAGTGACCAAAGCTGAGAACAAAGATATAAGCACAGAAGAAGCTATCACCATTGTTGACCCACAAGACCTTATGGATGTTCTTTTCAGCACTGCAGATGAGATAGAAACAGAACCTCTCGCCATAGGAATAGCTGCGTCTCCTGGGGCTGCCACCGGCAAACTTTGCTTAAGCGTAGATGCTGTCCTTGAAACAGTCGACGCTGGTGAAGAAGCAATAATGTTCGCAATGGAAACAGGCCCAGAAGACGAACCCGGTATGCGATGGTCTTCAGGCATAGCCACTGCTCATGGTGGACTCGCAAGCCATGCTGCGATCTACTCTAGAGGTCTAGGGTTGCCAGCAGTTTGCGGCATTGCCGAACTAACTGTGACCGAATCGTCGATCGACATTGGTGGCATAACTATCAATGAAGGATCAGAAATTTCAATTAATGGAACGACGGGCGAAGTTCACGCGGGGAAAATAGACATCTCAGAAGCAGAAACCCCTTCGGAACTAATAACGCTTTTAGACTGGTGTGACCAAGTGCGACTTAATCGAATTGGCGTTCGCGCAAATGCGGACACGCGCGAAGAGGCTACAGAAAGCCTAGAAGCTGGAGCCGATGGTATTGGGTTGTGCAGAACTGAGCACATGTTTCTAGGGGAACGTCTTCCAGTGATCAGGAAATTTTTGACAGCAGAAACTCATGATGCCCAAAACGACGCACTCCAGGAGCTCATTACGATACAAACACAAGACTTTGTGAATGTGCTTGAACCGATGGACTCGAAGCCGGTGACAATCAGGCTCTTAGACGCTCCATTGCATGAATTCCTAGAAGACAGTCACGAACAGAATCCAATGCTTGGATTACGGGGAGTGAGACTAGCCCTAGTTACGGAGAATTTATATCGGGCTCAAACTCGTGCACTCATCTCCGCAGCCCAAAACAGACTAGAAGCCTCTGGAAACCCAATAATTGAAATTATGGTTCCGCTAATTTCAATCAAAGCGGAACTTGAAAGAACTCTGGGATGGATACGAGAAGAAATTAAGGATTCTCCTATAAGTATCCCTTTAGGGACGATGATTGAAACTCCGAGAGCTGCTCTCATCGCAGGGGATCTAGCACCTCTTGTAGATTTCATGAGTTTTGGGACTAATGATCTCACCCAGATGACATATGGATTTAGCAGGGATGATGTAGAGGCAAGTGTGATCAAGAAATATATCGAAATGGATATTTTGCAAGAGAGCCCGTTCGCACAGCTAGACGCTTTAGGTGTTGGAAAGCTAGTCCAACAAGCAATAAACAGCAGCAGAGCTATTAACCCTGAAATCAAAATTGGAATATGTGGAGAACACGGAGGGGACCCAACATCAATTCGTTTGCTGGCTAACTCCGGTGTGGACTACGTAAGCTGCTCGCCTCCGCGTATTCCAATCGCACGTTTGGTTTGCGCTCAGGAGTCACTTAACTAATCAATAACCGCCGATGAGATACCGTCCTACTTCTCGTGTATGTTCTACACATGGGATGGAGTCGGCAATTTATAGAAAAGGTTAGGGATGCAACTGACCTCACAACGGTTGCAGGAGATTTCGGCGATACTAAAAATGCGGGTCCAGGGAAAATCAAACTTAATTGCCCACTCCCAAATCACAATGAGAAAACTCCTTCATGCTACGTGCAGAAAGAATTTTTCAAATGTTTCGGCTGTGGCGAGGGCGGCGACATATTCAAATTTATTGAAATGGTCCAAAATTGTGATTTTAATGAAGCCGTAAAAAGGTTGGCTGACCGTGCGGGCATCGTGCCGGAAACAAATGATTGGGTAGGCGGCACTGGAGGAGAAGATAAACGCAAAGACCTTTTCCAAGCCGTAAAAACAGCATCAGGGATATTCCAAGATCGTCTATTAGATATGAGTAATAAACCTGCGCAGAAAGCACGAAACTTTCTAAGAGAACGAGGAGTTACTGGCCAAATGTGCCGTAAATACGGAATTGGCTACTCATTCCCCAAACACAAAGGACTTTCTGACAATCTCATCAAAGTTTTAACTCCACAAATGGAAGAAGAGTTGAAAAGAGCAAATATCAAAAATGAAGATATTGCGCAAAAGGTAGAAGATGCATTAAAACGTTCAGGTTTGTCCTCTGAATATCAAGGTCAAGCAACCGATTTCTTCTTCAGCGAAAGAATAATGTTTACAATTTACGACTCAAGTGACCGGCCAATCGCGTTCAGCGGAAGACAGTTACCTGGCGGACCTGAACCCAAATACAGAAATTCCCCAGCCACAGAGATTTACAAAAAAGATCAAACCCTGTATGGGCTCAACTGGGCTAAAAGAAATTTTGCAAAAGAAGACCGTATTATTATCTGTGAAGGGCAACTTGATGTAATTGCATTCCATGAAAGCGAACTCCCAATTGCAGTCGCCCCTTGCGGAACAGCAATCACTGAGAATCATATTAAAACGCTTGCTAACTACTCAAAGAATATAATTATCTGCTTTGATTCAGATGTAGCAGGACAAAATGCAACAAAAAAATTCGTGCAATGGGAACAAAAGCATAATCTTCAAATTAAAGTCGCAACTCTTCCTAAAGCAAAAGACCCAGGAGATTTTTTAACAAATAAAAAATTGCCAGAGCTAGAAGAAGCCATAGATAGTTCAATACCGTTTCTTCGTTGGCAGATAAATAACGCCATTTCAAACGAAGATCCCCAAACAATAGAGGAACGAGTACTCGTTGCGAGCCAATGTCTACAGATAGTAAAGAATCATCACGAAGAAATGTTTCACGATGACTATATAAAATACATCGCTAACGAGTTTGATCTACCTTACACAGGTCTGAGAGAAAAGTTCGACAAACTAAACAAGTCACAAAAACCAATGTCCTCCACTTGGAAGCAGGCAATGACAGAGGAGCAAGTAAGGGCCGGACGTACTGCGACCACACGTTTAGAAACGAAAGGAGAATCTAAACAAATTCCATCTGTAATAGCAATGAGTTTGCTCTCTTTGCTTCTCCACAATAGGCAAACCCTAGAAGCAAGAAAAGTAATTCCAGACCGCCTTGAACCCTTCATATTCCCAGCGGGCCCGCTAAGAGATATATACAAAACGCTATTGGAAAGCAAAAGCCTTAATGAATGTATTGACAAAATTGAAGGAACCGAAGACCAATTATCAATCATTGCTCAACTACGAAACTCCAAACCAGCCGAAACGACTAACCCCGAAACTGCCGTAAAAATGGCTGGCGAATTGCTTATTCGTACAGTCGAAAAGACCTACGAAACGCTCCATCAAAGCGCAGTAACTAATAACGATCTTAAAAGCATCAGTGATTTAGGGAAAGTCCATACGAACAAGAGCATTATGCAAAACGAAGGCTACAACCTCTTTTCTTCCGAAGCGGACTTTCTTATTGAGTGGCTTCGTGAAAGGCTAGAAGATACGGACGCCCGTAAGAAGCCTAAAAGTGACGAACAATAAACGATTACTAACGAAAGACGAAGAAATTTCGCATGGAATGAAAATTCAAAGTGCTGCGCAGGCCAGCAATATCATATTGCGCGAAGCTGAAGCATTCATGCAATCAGAACCTAGTTCAGAAACTACACTTCGCATCCGGTTAATAATCGATAAAAGTAAGAACTTAGAGTACAACTTCAAAAAGATTGAAGAAATAAGCAAAGTGCTAATAGCTGAATTATCGCCTGAATCCAGTGCGAAAGAACAACTACTTAGAACCAATCTAGCGAAAGTCAAAGAGGGTGGATGGGCGAAAGGGCAAATGATCGTTCGGAACCAAGGTTTAGTGCGAAAACTAGCTATGACGCATTCAAGCCAATATGTGGCTCAAGATGACCTAATACAGCAGGGAAATGAGGGCCTCATTCGGGCCGTAGAAAAATTTGACCCTAACATGGGAAATAAATTCTCAACTTACGCTCGGGACTGGATCAAACAAACAATCAATAGATACGTCGATGAGCAGCATACGATCAAGGTTCCCGAATATCTTCGCAACAAGATTATGCGTATTCGAAAAGCGCAGAATACTTACCTTCAGGCAATGGGTAAGGAAGCGACCATATCTGTACTCGCATCTGAATGCGAAATGTCAGAAAATGAAGTTGAGACTCTTCTCTCCATCAAACCCGATGCGGTTTCATTGAATAAATCTTTTGGAGAGGGAGAATCTGACTTGGAGAATTTTATTGAGGATGAGAAGTCGCTAACTCCAGAGGACGCAGCTGAGGAAACTATGGTTAAGGAAAAACTTAAAAGCGCTCTGGAGGCACTTTCCCCTGATGAACGAGTAGTGATTGTAAGGCGTTATGCATTGGATGGCAAAGGGAAGGCAACTCTGAAAGAAATCGGAGATGATTTGGGGCTATCGAAAGAAGCTGTTCGTCTGAAAGAACAAAGAGTGCTGAGGAAACTCCAAATGTCGGCAGACCTGCAGCATTTAAGCAGGATCGAATAAAAGAAATCACTAAAGAAAACTCTTCGATGGTTACACAGTTATACTAAGGAACTGTTATTCTCACAAAACCTTCCGGGGTAGCTCAGTTGGCAGAGCGTCGGACTGTTAATCCGCAGGTCGTGGGTTCGAGCCCCACCCCCGGAGCAGATAGCCTCCTTTGAAAAGAGGAGGCTTATCTCTGCTTGCGTTACCTCAATTGCTATTTTGCAGGGTAAGATCCATTCGGGCCTGTAGCTCAGTGGTTAGAGCAGGGGACTCATAATCCCTTGGTCGTGGGTTCGATCCC
>WTHU01000167.1 GCA_011523005.1 Acidimicrobiales bacterium | reverse complement strand
GTATAAAGATGCTATTAAAAATACTTGGACTGTAGACGAGATAGATTTCTCTGATGATCATGTTGATCTGAGAAACATGCAAGCAAGCGAAAAGCACCTAATCAGTCGTCTAGTAGCATTTTTTGCTACAGGTGACTCAATAGTTTCAAATAACCTCGTACTGAATCTATACAAACATATCAATGCCCCTGAAGCCAGAATGTATCTGAGTAGGCAACTTTACGAAGAAGCCCTTCACGTCCAGTTCTATCTAACCCTATTGGATTCTTACATACCAGATATGAAAGAACGTGAAGAAGCGTTTGCAGCTATTCACAATATCCCCTCGATCAAACAAAAGGGAGACTTTTGTTTTAAGTGGATGGGAACGATGGAGTCGCTAGACGAACTCACAAACGAGGATGAACAACGCACCTTCCTAAGGAATTTAATTTGCTTTGCTGCTTGTATAGAAGGACTCTTCTTCTTTGCCGCTTTCGCATACGTATATTTCCTGAGAGATAAAGGTTTGTTAAATGGGCTAGCAGCGGGAACAAATTGGGTTTTCAGAGATGAAAGTGCCCATATGAATTTCGCATTTGAGGTCGTTCGGACTGTTCGGAATGAACAGCCAGAACTTTGGACAACAGACTTAGTTGAAGATATTAAAAAAATGTTAAGCGAGGCCGTAGATTGTGAAATGAAATTTGCAGATGACGTCCTTGGAGGCGGGATTACTGGAATGAGCCTTTCCGATACACGCGAATACCTTCAGTTTGTTGCTGATTCACGACTCCAACAATTAGGAATTGAACCAATATACGGCTCAAAAAACCCGTTTGACTTTATGGCATTACAGGATGTTCAAGAACTAACAAACTTCTTTGAGAAAACTGTAACTGCCTACCAAGTCGGGGTTGAAGGAGAAGTTGAATTCTCTGACGACTTTTAGTTCTCCAGTCCCCCAACTGGAATCAAGCCAAGCCCGGTGCGAAAGCATCGGGCTTGAGCTCCTTTTATGATGACTCTTTAAATAAAGCGAGTATCGCTTTTGCTGCTTCGGTAGCAGATAGATCACCATTTAATACTTGCTCTTCGGTTTCAGAGACTGTTTGAGCAATAGAGGCTTCATTTCTCAAGTTATGTATTAACTGGTCTTCAACCATGGACCACATCCATCGAATCTGCTGTTGTGACCTTCGCTTACTCCAAGCACCAGTCTCTTGAGCATGTGTATGGTGATCGCTTATGTGATCCCAAATATTAGAAACTCCTTGACCTGTTAACGCTGAACAAGTGAGAACAGGTGTAGCCCAGTGTGACCCAGCATTCGATAATAACGCCATAGCTGATTGATAATCTCGCGCTGATTGTTTAGCGCGTAGTTCATTTTCTCCATCTGCTTTATTGACTGCAATCAGGTCTGCTAACTCCAGAACTCCTTTCTTTATACCTTGAAGAGAGTCCCCCGACCCTGGTAATAACAGAAGAAGAAAAAAATCTACCATTTCCGATACAGTGACTTCGCTCTGACCTACCCCTACTGTCTCTATCAAAATCACATCAAAGCCGGCTGCTTCGAGAATAAGCATTGTTTTCTGAGTTCCCCTGGAGACACCCCCTAAAACCCCTGAAGATGGTGAGGGTCTGATAAAAGCATTTGGGTCGGTGGACAAACGCTCCATCCGTGTCTTATCTCCTAGTATTGAGCCTCCAGAAATTGAACTTGACGGATCGACTGCAAGCACAGCAACTCTGTGCCCTCTTGACGTCAAATAACTTCCTAATTCGTCAATGAATGTGCTTTTCCCAACTCCGGGAGAGCCAGTAATCCCCACTCGGAGAGCTGTTCCTGTTCGTGACGAAATGACTTTAAGAAGATTGTCAGCAGTCTCCAAATCTGAAGTGCTAGAACTCTCAACAAGTGTTATCGCCTTTGATACCCAGGTTCGATCTCCTGAGATAACACCGGTCGTGATGAGTTCCAACTCATTATCCTGCATAACTAGCCAATCGACTTTAGAAGATCAATAGCTGCTTCAGATATGACAGTTCCCGGTGGGTAAATGGCGGTTGCGCCCGCATCATATAGTTCTTGAAAGTCTTGCGGTGGCACTACCCCACCTACAACGATAAGGATATCGTCACGCCCAAGATCACTTAGTTGGGCTTTTAACTCTGGAACAAGTGTTAAGTGGCCTGCGGCAAGAGAGGAGACGCCAACAACGTGGACATCAGCTTCAACGGCTTGTTTAGCAGCTTCTTCGGGGGTCTGAAACAAAGGGCCGATATCAACATCAAAGCCTAAATCAGCAAAAGCTGTGGCTATGACCTTTTGTCCTCGGTCATGACCATCTTGCCCTACTTTAGC
>WTHU01000092.1 GCA_011523005.1 Acidimicrobiales bacterium | reverse complement strand
AATTTGTGCAACTGCCGATTAGTGCTGCACTTATTTCCAGAGGCCAACCGTTAGTTTTGGCTTCAGCACCTAGTTCCTGAACCTCTCTTGCCAAATCTGGTGTATGTGGGCCGTTGATATGTGGGCGTAATTTATCTAGGTCAATTTCAATTACCTGGTCAAAATATTCTTCTGGAGACTGCAATACTTCAGGGTCAGCAGTCAGATGTTCTTGATTGCTTTTGGCAAGTTCTGCTACATCACTTCGATCGGTTGAATGAAGGTAGCGGTTGATTGAGTCGTCATAAGGGAAGATTGAAGTAGTTGCTCCTATCTCTGCACCCATGTTGCAAATTGTTGCTTTACCGGTGGCGGAGAGGTTGGAGGCTCCATCGCCGAAATACTCCACTATTGCTCCTGTTCCTCCCTTGACGGTAAGAATTTCAGCCACTTTAAGAATTACGTCTTTGGGGGCTGTCCATCCATTCAAGGAGCCTTTGAGGTGTACGCCAATTAGTTTTGGCCATCGTACGTTCCAAGGAAAGCCAGTCATGACGTCAACTGCGTCGGCTCCACCGACTCCAATTGCGATCATGCCTAAGCCACCTCCATTTGGTGTGTGGCTGTCTGTGCCGATGATCATTCCACCTGGGAAAGCGTATTGCTCAAGCACGACTTGGTGAATTATTCCACTTCCGGGTTTCCAAAATCCAGCTCCATATTTTGCGCAAACAGATTCAAGGAAGTCGTAAACTTCTTCGTTTGTTTTGGATGCTGTGAGTAAGTCATGTTTCCCTTCAACTTTTGCCTGTATCAGATGATCTGCATGCGTTGTGGTCGGAACGGCTACCTTGTCGAGGCCAGCTGTCATGAATTGCAACCAAGCCATTTGAGCTGTGGCATCTTGCATTGCAACACGGTCAGGTCTTAGGTCTACGTATGAGGACCCTCTTTCAAGGGGTTGGTTCGGTGAATCTAAATGATTGATTAATACTTTTTCGGCGTAGGTCAGTTGACGCCCTAGCTTTGTTCTCGCATTAGCCAACCTTTCTTCAAACGTGGAGTAAACATCTTCAATTAATTCAATGGGGGTTTTCGTGTAAACAGTCATAATTCCTCTATCTATGTTTCACTGCACTCAGCAACGTATCTACTTTTAAAGCAGTTTAAATCTATCGTAAATCGCCTCACTTGTGGCGGTGAGTCTTAAATTGTCGGCCAGCGTTTCGTTGCTTTTGCTGATTTGTCTAATTGAGTCTCGAGGCTCCAAGCCTTTCGCCAATCTCCCATATCGGGGGCTTGCAGCGTTGGAGTTTTCCCTGAGTGTTTTCGTTTCTGGGCAATCCACCAGTCATTGTTTTCTTCATCGGCTAACTCCGCAACTGCCTGCTCAATCTTTTTTGAGAAGGTCCTGCTGTTCTCCTTTTCACCTGGCCAAATCGGGGCACCAAATGTAACTTTTGTCGATGATCGCTTGGGCCACACTTTACCTTTACGAAGGATGTTGCCGGTTCCCGAGAGATGAATTGGAACAACTGGCGCATCACATTTTATTGAAAGGTATGCTGCTCCCGCGCGAAAGGGTTGCCCCCATCCATCAGGGGAGCGACCTCCCTCTGGGAATACCATGAAGGACCAGCCTCTTTTAATTAATGATGCAATCTGATCTGAGGATTCACGACTTACTTTGTTTCTTTCTACCGGAATAGCACCAATAAATAAAGCGGATAGAGAACCGCCAAATTTTGTTTTAAAAAAATAGTCAGCGGCAGCGCCAACGATGAGCCGCTTACGCCATTGAAAAGGAATAGAGGTTAGCAATAGGGGAGTATCGGCATGGCTATGGTGGTTTGCGACAAATATGATTGCCTGGCGTTTTTTCAGACCTTCAAGTCGGTCATAGCCGGTCCGTTGAGGACTAGCAATATAACTCATTAATGGTTTAGCAATCAGTTCGGTTGAGAGAAGCCTGACTGTCCTAGCTGGTAAGCGGCGAGCCCAAACAGTAGGGTAATCAGAACCAAGGTAAGTTTTTCGCTCGACAGGAGGAACGCCGTTCGGAGTACGAGCTGCTCGGTATGGAAATTGTGCTGATTTAATGTTCGCTATAGATCGTATTCGTTGAGGGGAATTCCCGACAGCTTTATAGATCTCTCGCGTCTTTCTCTGTATTTCCCGTTTGGTTAATTTCCTTGCCATGCTATGTCACATCTGCCATTAAAATAGGTGGGCTATGGTAGTGCGTAATGGTAGGACTAAACCCAACTGAATCTGACGCAATTTCAAATGCATCTTGCAGTGTAGTAGCTGATCTAAATCCCATCCTCCTCACAGCTTCTTGGTTCCCACCTACAATAATAACTTCTGAAAGGTGGTCCAGAGCGTGTGCACACCAGTACCACATATAAAAGGGGTGCACTCCATGGTAGGCATAAGAAGTTCGATACAAATGCCTATACCAATCATCTTCTGCAAATGATTTTTCATACTTTTGACTCATCACAGTAGGGTCTGTAGTTTCGCTAAGAACCCTCTCAAAAAAGTCAATATAGCTAGGGTGATGTACCGGATGGAACTCCCAAGGTGTCGGATGAGTCATGATCACTACTCCACCTTTTCTAACAAGAGGTTTGCCTTTGTACATGTTGAAGAAATACCCAAGCCCAAGGCAAGCGACCAGTATAGGATTCATCACGGAGTTCACGTTGTAAGGGCATATGTAAGGTAACCCCATGGTGAGAATATCCGTCTGTCCCTCAACTTGGACAAGATGCTGCTTATATACGTTTTCAGTGGTCACTTTGTGTACAGCTTCTACCTCGCCTGCTTGGACAGATGTAATTTCGTATGGTGAATACCATCCTTGAAAGGACTTTCGTTTTGATGCAGGCGACATTCTCTTCAGTCCAGCTTGCATGCCCAGAAATGACATGCGGTCTTTGAAAGTCCACTCCCACTCGCGCTTTTGAAGCATTGCGAGTGGTCCGTCATGTCCAAAGGTGTTGTTGTTTACTGTAGTTTCAATCTGGAAGATTTGAATGCCTGATTCTTTGAGGACCTTTCCTTGCCTCCAGTTAGATTTATGTAGTTCTGAATTCTCTTGGTCCATGAAACTTTTTGACTCAACCATTGTTTGAGGGTTGTGGTGGTGACGAAGTGCTGTATAACCGGACAGTCCGGTGGCAGTGCTTTTCCAACCTCCATCCATTGAAACCAGATTTATATTCACATATACAATCAAGTCGCTTTCTGCGGCTCTTTTGTTGATTTGGACTTCTTCTCCATGAGGCGTTGTTCCAATAACTACCATTCCGTCCGGGTCTTCCGCATCGTGGTTGTATATGGTTTCTGAGGGAGCAAATGCATCATAGACTCTGTCGCCAACTGCATGTCTCAGTTCTTGCTCGGTCATCCTTCTATGGAGAGCGAGGGCCGCTATCAAATGGACATCATCGACACCGGCTGCGGCAGCAGTGTCAAGAACTGCTTCAATAATCCTTTGCCTAATATCGGGTTTCCGCATAGGGGGAAGGGGAAGAGAGATGTCATCAAACGCTATTGTCAGCTTCATTCCAGATTTTAAAAGTGCAGAAAGCGGGGGGGAATCACCGAGTGGATTTTCTAGTGCATGACGAATAGAGGCGTTAGGGTTTGCAACTCCTGGTAGCGGTTCTGCTGGGTATACAACTCGAGATCGTCCCGCTGGAAGTTTCTCCATGCGGAATCCCTCGCCATGATGAAATAGAATAGGCGGTGTCGTCCTGTCGACATCTAATACAAGTCCTGGTCTTGGGTGTTTGCGTTGATTTTGTGGCATTTGTTATTCTTTCTTTGAGCCTAAGGGTAGGGTTTTCTTGGGGGAGCCTGAAATGGGTTGGAAATTCTCTACTAGCCAGCCTCTTCTTCTAGCAAGTGTTGCTAACTTCGTTTCTGGATTAACGGCAACCGGAAAACCAACAGCTTCGAGCATTGGAAGGTCACTTGTGGAGTCTGCATAAGCTATCGACTCTTTCAAATCAAGGTTGTTTTCGTCAGCGTAGCTTCGTAGAGCGGCTGCCCTAGTTTCGCCGATAGGTGGAACATGCGTCATCCGGCCTGAATATCTGCCGTTATTTATCTCAAGTGATGGTGCTAATATCTCGTCGAAGAGTGGCTTTAAGGGCTGCACAACGAAATCAAGTGCACCTGTTATCAATAATGTTCTGTGTCCTAAAGCTCTATGTTCGCGCACACGCCTAATTGCTGCTGGGAATGATTTCGCTAAAATAAATTCATTAAACATCTCAAGGGAGTCTTCATCGATTTGAAGGACAGGTGCGCCTTCATACTTCCGATAGAAATTTCTGAGAAAGTCTGTTCTGTCCCTTCGGTCCATCGCAAGCATCGATGGGGCTTCGAGAACAGTTTTTATAATGACTTTAAGTCGGTCTTGTGAAGAAAGTCGCTTTGTTGCTAAGTACCCCCAAGAGGAAACTACATTTGAGGCTATGAGAGTATTTTCGAGATCAAATACAGCTAGTTGCCTGGAAGGGTCAAGAACTTGCTTGCGCAATCTATTGCCTCGTGAATCAGGTGGGGAGGATGATGGGGTTGTTTTGACTCGTCCTTGAGTGACTACTGTCGGCAGATGTATGTCATACACATATCTTCTCCAGTCGATAATGCGCGGGTCAAATGGAAAGGCACTTCTATCACTGTTGTCGAGTGAATCCCACAATTGAAGGAGATTTGACACGTCGTAGATTGCTTCGCATTCAACATATTTTCCATACAAAGTGATGTATTCCATGGCTTTGTCTAATTCGTTGCGTTTCTCTTCTAAGTCGGCCACTACCATTGCTTGGTTTCCTCTAATAGGGAGTTTGTGAAGTCCATTTTCGGCGACTTGAAGGATGCGCTTTGCCCTTGTCAATTGCGTCACTACGCGTCCACGTCCTGGAAATTCCCATTTTGAGGGAGTTATGGGCTGGTTCTTCTCATCAAGAATTGGGAAGTTTCCAAAGAATTCGTGGACGTAATCAGCCAAGGTGCCGATTTTTATTGGATTACAGGCACCACTGGCAACTTGAACCACAAACGGATCGGAGGGTTTCTCTTGGGCTGCGACGGCTACGATCGCAGACGCAACAAGGTCAACGGGAATCACGTCAATTATACCTTCGGGTATTCCAGGGAATTCCCTGAGGGTTCCTTTGCCGAAATTTAAAATAATAGGTTCAGCCATCCTGAAACCTCTTATCCAACCCGACTTAGGTTCACCCCATGATGATTCGATGATTGAAGGCCGCACTATTGATAATGGTATGTCACCACGAACTTCTTGAACTGCTTGTTCCGCCATGGCTTTAGTAAAAGCGTAGGCGTCTGGAAAGCCAAGTGAGGTGGCTCTTTCCCTTCCAGCTTCTACCATTTTATCTTTAACCCATCGTTCACGAATCTGCTCGGTTTTGGTGGCTATTAACGAAATTCCTGGCGCACCTAATTCGCTCTTTGCTTCAGCTCGGAACTTTTCGAGATTTTCGCTTCTTCTGCTGTCGTCTTCTGTGTACGACCTGGTCCTTCGCGCTGCCTCAGTTTCTTCTCGCCAGTTTAACGGAACGTAGAACGGACTCTGTGAAAGAGGCTTTTCATGTGCAGTCCCTTTTCTATTTCCAGCCACGTAACACGTGCTTACCATCACTAGGTGAGGCTCGACGTCAAGGCTCTGTAACGTCTCCACTAAACGGATAGGGCCCATAAGGTTAACTTCCGCCGCTCGGTCCAATGGTTCATCGAAACTTACAGCTGCGGCACTATGAATTACGATGTCACATTCGCTAAGTTCCTGAAGTCCAGCGTTGTCAAGCCCTAAATTATTTAATGAAATGTCTGCGGATAATGCTTTCACTGTCTTATTGGTTAAGTTATCGAAACCTTCTTCACCTAGCGCTTCTCTCAACTGATCAAATGCGTCATTTCGTAGGATGTCTCTCTCAAGACGCTTTGATGCTGATCGCTTACCAGATGGTCGTATCAAAAGTCGCAGCTGGACATCATCAATTTCGCGAAGTAGAAGTTCTACTAGGGCAGTTCCAAGGAATCCGGTTGATCCGGTTATGGCTATCTTTTTGCCGCGAAGCGATTCCTTTATCACACTCTATTTCTACCACTTGGTAGGCAATGGTACAATCCAATCGTGAAGACTTCAGATCGAATCTTGAAAAGAGCCACGGTGGCATTTGGTGAATCTGGTTATGATTCAACCAGCCTTGACGATCTCGCGAGATCTTTAGATATTCGAAAGCAATCTATTCTTTATCATTATGCTTCGAAAGAACTATTGCTTGAGGCATGTGTGAGGCAAGCCATTACGGATTTGTCGATAGCTCTTGATGAGGCGATACGCAAAAGTTCTCATGGGTGGGAGAGAGTTGAGTCTATAGTGAAGCGAGTATTTCGCTTAGCGAATAACCGACCTGAATTATTGGGACTGCTCAGAGAGGTGACTCGTCTGGGTCCCCCAATATTAACGTATGCGGTTGATGGAATAAGGCCTCTTCTTGACGGTGCAACAATGTGGCTAACCGAGGAGATGAAAGCAGGAAGAGTCAGGAAGTCAGATCCAGAGTTGCTGGTGCTTTCGGCGTATTCAACGATTATGGGAGCAGCTACAGAGGTTAAGTTGTTTGAGGCATTAGGAGAAGAATCAACAATACGAGATGTCGCAATCAGGCGTAAAGAGTTGCTTAGGTTCTTGAAAATTGCTCTTATTCCTTGAATCTCTTCTGATGAGGATCGCTTAGTAGGTAATTTACGAGCACCTCGTACGGTATTCCGGTTGCGCTCCAAAGCTTTGGATACATAGAAATTGGGGTGAATCCGGGCATGGTATTTACTTCGTTAACTAACCATTCCTTATCTGATTCCTTGTAAAAGAAATCAACTCTCGCAAGACCTCGGCAGTTCAATAATTTAAATACTTTTTTTGCAAGGTCTTGGACTTTTAGTATTTCGTCATCTGTTAATGGGGCTGGTATATGAAGAGTCGCACCGTCTTCATATTTATCTTCGTAATCATAAAAGTCTGCGCCTGGGGTGATCTCTCCCGGCAAAGATGCCATCGGCTCTCCGTCTTCGAGAATTGCTACTTCGATTTCTCGTCCGTGGATTGCTTCTTCAACTATTATCCACTCATCGTATTGTGCTGCTTCTGAAAGTGCTTTGTTTATATTCTTTCGGTCGGTAACCTTTGAGATTCCAATGGAAGATCCCATATTTGCCGGTTTGACAAATAAGTCACCATCTAGATCTATGGATTGTTCCTTCAGATCAGCTATTGAGCTCTTATGAATACTTACCCATTTAGTTTGTGGCACGTTGTGTGCCTGTAGAAGTTCTTTGGATTTTATTTTATTCATGCATAGTGCTGAAGATAGAACTCCACTCCCAATGTAGGTAATGTCAAAGAGCTCAAGAAATCCTTGTATGGTGCCGTCTTCGCCATTTGGTCCATGAAGGACTGGGAAGACGATTAGTTCCATCGAATTAAATGCCGATAGGTACTCAACGGGATTTATTTGGAGCCCCTCAATTGGGAGAGGCCGATCAAGACTGGATTGATCCTGCGTTGAAAGATCACGTTTGAACTCATACCAAACCCCAGATTTATCGATAGCTACCAAATGAGTTTCGTACCTTCCGAGGTCTATAGCCTTGACTACATGAAGTGCCGACGTGCGCGAGACGTCATGTTCCGGTGAATTACCTCCATATAGGATAACTACATCAGGTCGTGCCTCTGGATCTTCATTAGTTAAGCTCACGCCTTTAGCGTATCGTTTTCTGAGAGAAGAAAAGATATGATCGCTGGCCAAGCCTGTTTATCTTGTATGAGGAAGAGATGGCCGCCTTCAAAGATCTGCAGTTGCGAATTCTTAATCAATCTATGCATCTCTAATAGATTTTTAAGGGGTGCAATATCGTCATATCTCCCCCCAACAATCAATGTTTGATGAGAGATATCCCTCAAACTATTTACACAGTCGTGTTCTGATCGAGCTTCAAGTTGGCGAGTTAGACCATCGGTTACCAAATTGGGGAACAGTTTTGTGCTCTTATTCAACACATCTTTGATCATATTCAAGGTCGGGAGATCATCATTGGAGCTTTTGTACCGTGAATCTAGTATTTGTAGCCATGATTCGACTTTATTGGATGAGTCCAGGAGTATTTCTCGCAAATCAAATGACGAGAAATGTTCTCCGCCGGGTGATGTGCAAGCAAGGACTAATTTCTTTACCTTGCTTGGGTATCGCGTTACTAAGTGTTGGGCGACCATTCCTCCAAAGGAAATGCCGATTACGTTGATTCGATCTATTTCAAGGTTATCCAAAAGAGATGCTGCATCATCGGCATAATCTCCCATAGTGTAAGTGCCTTTAGGGCTTGCTGTTTGCCCTAGTCCGCGTTGGTCATAACGTAATACTTGGAAACCTTCGAAAGTGGGATAATCCGGTCGCGGGTTTCGAAGATCTGCTCCAGTCCCGCTAATGATAAGCAATGGTGTCCCATTGCCTTCTATTTCGTAATGTAGCTGGATGCCGTTTACGTTAATGAATGGCATCCAGCTACATTAATACGAGCTTGTTATTAGACGAAAGCTGAGGCAAAAACGAGTGACACAATTGTCA
>WTHU01000112.1 GCA_011523005.1 Acidimicrobiales bacterium | reverse complement strand
AGGGATGACCCGGAACATAAAGAGATGCGAAAGTTATTTGCACATGCTTTTCGCCCGCAGAAAATCAAAAAAATGGATCCGTTTGTTGAGGCTCTCGCTAATCGCTTATTTGATGCATTTATTAATAATGGAAAATGCGATTGGGTGCGTGATTTCGCTATTCCACTCCCGCTTATTGTGATAGGGCATCAAGTGGGAGTCCCTGAGGAAGATATCTGGAAAATTAAAGCATGGACAGATGCGTGGGTTCAGCGATTGGGGATGATGCAAACGGAAGAGGAAGCAATTTGGTCAACTGAGATGGAAATTGAAGCGCAGCACTATTTTCAACCCATCTTTGAGCGATTGCGAGAGACACCAGATGATAGTCTTTTGAGTGACCTTGTAAATACTGAAATTCCCGAATGGGGACGAACTCTAACAGACGAAGAACTGCACGCTGAGATGATGGCAGATACGTTCGTAGGAGGCTCCGAAACAAGTACGAATGCTATCTCTGCTGGCGTAATGCTATTAATTCAACAACCTGATCAATGGGACATCTTAAAGAGTGACCCAGATAGATATTTGCCCGTACTCGTTGAAGAAATACTAAGGCTTGAAGGCCCAGTTCAAGGATTATTCCGTGAAACAGCTGAAGATATTGAATTACATGGTGTAGCTATTCCAAAAGGCTCTGTAATTAACGTTCGTTACGCAGCGGCAAATCTTGATGACACAATGTTTGAAACTCCCGAAAAGCTAAACCTCGAAAGAGAGAATTCTCGACAGCACTTAGCGTTCGGGTTTGGTACTCACTACTGTATGGGTGCGCCTCTCGCCCGACGAGAGATACTCCTAAGCTTCAAAGTTCTCCTAGAGCGAATTGACGAAATGTGGTTCTTGGATGGCTTGAATGACTTCAGACATCATCCAAACTTCTGTTTGCGAGCACTTCGTGAGCTACATATAGGCTTTACTAGATGCAAACCTTCTGCATAGGTCTAACTGGGGGTATTGGGGCTGGAAAGTCTACAGTCGCCGAAATGTTCCAAAGACTTGGGGCTTCTGTTATCAATGTTGACGAAGTAGGGCACTCCGTACTAACCCGCTCCTCAAATGAGTACGAAGAGATCGTAAAGCTCTTCGGTGAAGAAATTCTTAATCCAGATAAAACAATTAACCGCGCTGCGCTTGCCGAGATAGTATTTAGCTCTGAAAGGCAACTCGCAAGGCTTGAAGCAATAACGCACCCAGGGATCAACAAAAGATTGTTCAGCATCCTCGAAAAGCAAACTAGCGAGATCACAATACTAGACATGGCTGTTCTTGTAGAACAGCCTTTGGCGCAAATCAATGGTGCACCTCTTTACCAAAAAGTTATCGTTGTCGAAGCATCTTATGAAAATCGGATTGAACGGCTTCAAATGCGTGGCTTAACGAAAGAAGATGCGGATGCAAGAATGCAGTCCCAGGCAACTGATAAAGAACGTCGACTAGTTGCGGACCTGATTATACGCAATGATGACTCGCTTCAGGACTTGCAACTCCAAACATTTACATGTTGGGAAATGCTCTGCGATTGGACGAATGAATGAAAAGACCTATTTTGCATTGGCATGAAGATAGTATTCACAAGACGGATTAAATGAAGGAGCCACGCTCGTGATAACGATTTACCACAACCCACATTGAGGATCATCTCGGAACGCCTTAGCGGTCGCTGAGGATGCGGGAGTTGAATACCAAGTGGTTCTTTATATCAAAGAACCACCAGATGAAGCTACCTTAAAGAAAATCGTCTCAGGACTAGAAGACCCTGTAGAAGATCTTGTGAGGAAAGACTCGAAATTTAAAAAACTTGAACTAAACCCTGATGACTTTGTGAACAATCCGCAAAAAGTTGTGGAGATATTAGTCAAACATAAGCAATTATTGCAAAGGCCTGTGATTGTGAATGGGGACAAGGCAATAATTGGTCGCCCTAAAGACCGCATAGCAGATTTTATTAGTTAACTAAATGGACGATCATGAGTTAGCTTCGCATCTTGCTAAAAAAGCTGGGTCAGAGCTCCTGAAATTGCGAGATGATGGAATTACATCAGGCATCAACTCATGGGTATTAAGAGACAAAGCTGATATTTTTGCCCACCACCTAATTGTAAATGAGTTAGCACGTCACCGCCCCCAAGATTCAGTGCTGTCAGAAGAAGGGGCAGACGATTTAACTCGAACCCAAGCAAACCGTGTCTGGATCGTGGATCCGCTTGATGGTTCACAAGATTACCCGTATTCGGGAAGTGAAGAATGGGCTGTTCATATTGCTCTTGTCGACAACGGGCAAATAGTGGCAGGGGCTGTTTCATGTCCTTCATTGAATAGGCTCTACTCAACGGCGATGCTGTTCCCAAAAGAGCGACCGGTATCGGATTCGAAGCTAGTAATTAGTAACCGGTGGAATTCCTATCAGGCCTCATACGTGGCAGATGCTATTGATGCCAGACTGGCGAGTTGTGGCTCTGCAGGTATAAAAGCATCACTAGTCATCGGGGGAGAAGCTGATGTCTATATACATAATTCTGGGTTATATGAGTGGGATGTATGCGGACCCATCGCCGTAGCTCGCGCCGCAGGATTGACTGCCTGCCAGCTAGACGGCACGGACTTTATTTTCAACAAAGAAGTTCCTATCGTGAGAGGTTTAATCATCAGTCACCCCGAACTCATAGATGATGTATTAAATGTTTTGAATAGAACGCGCTAGAAGTCAGAAGAAATATATCTTCATCAAAGGAATTTGCTTTCGGATCGCCTAACGTGGATCTAACACAATAACGCCTAACGATAGGATATGAGTATGGCAACAGGAACAGTTAAGTTCTTTAACACACAAAAGGGCTACGGATTTATTGAGCGTGAGGGTGGAGATGATGTCTTTGTCCACTATTCCAATATCGATGGCGACGGATTTAAAAATTTAGAAGAAGGACAACAAGTAGAGTTTGACATAGGAGAGGGACGTAAAGGGGACGAAGCTTTAAATGTAAAAGCTCTGTAGGAACCATCATGGCTAGTAAGGGAAGAGAAAGCTGGGGAAAGCGTCAGCGAGAGCAAACTAAAAGAGAAAAGCAAGAGGCCAAGCGAGCGGAGCGAGCTGAACGAAAAAGTTCTGGAGACGAAGCTGATGACACAGGAACCCCAGAGGAAGAGTTGTACCGTCAATTCGCTGAGCTAAGTGCCGCCAAAGCAAATGGTGAAATAGACGATGAAACCTTTGAAGCAAAGAAAGAAGAAATCTGGGAACAACTAGGGATAGAACTCCAGTAAAAGTCTGTAAATCCCTTTATCCCAAATGCGAAATAGCATTGTCATATGATAAAGAAATCTGTATTAACTAAACGGGGAATATGGCATCCCACTGATGCGTTAAACTCCGAAGAATCAAAAGAATTTGCTCAACGAATAGAAGAACTCGGGTACTCAATGCTTTGGATTCCCGAAACCACGGGTAGAGATCCATTCGCTCATATAGCTTATTTGGCTTCGGTGACTGAAAATCTTCACTTTGCGACAGGTATAGCAAATATCTACCACAGATTGCCCGGTGTCACACGACAGGCTTCAGCAACGCTTGCAGAACAATCTAACGGGCGTTTCCTTTTGGGATTAGGTATCTCCCACGCCCCACTTGTCGAAGGTTTACGTCAAATCCCATATGAAAAACCCATCGCAACAATGCGATCGTATCTCAAAACTTTCAAAACCTCTCCATACACCTCTATCCCACCAAATCAGGAACCACAATGTGTAGTTGCAGCATTGGGGCCACAAATGCTACAACTATCATCTGATTGTGCAGATGGAGCTCATCCTTATTGGACAACTCCAGAACACACTAATCAAGCGCGAGAAATACTTGGAAAAGATAAATTATTATGCGTTGAGCAAAAGGTTGTCCTAACCGAAGACAAGCAGACTGCATACAGTGCAGCCAAGAGCGCCTTAAGAATCTATGCTTCGCTTCCAAATTATCGCAATAGTTGGAAGCGGCTGGGATTCTCAGAAAATGATATCGATACAGCTTCTGACCATTTTATTGATTCTTTAGTTGCATGGGGTTCAATCCAACAGATCGAAAAGCGAATAAAAGAACATGAGAAAGCTGGAGCTAGCCACGTCTGTATTCAAGCGATTCCACATGATGGAAACTTCAAAATCCCAGAATGGGAAACCTTTGAAGCGCTAGCACCATAATTTAGCAAAGCTCACAGCACACTCTCGCAAAGCAGTTCTGTGACGGACATAATCTTCTCTTTTGTTACCGGCGGTTGAAAATAGATTATTGATTGGTCAATCCCGCCCTCTTGCTGGTTTCGAAGTTGTTTAAGAATCGTTTCGTGGTCCGAAGACTCTTCAACAAAAATATGGGTAGAAATCTTGATCTCATTGAGATCCCTCTCAACTTCATCACAATAAAACCTAAGGGAATTAAGTTTGTTAGCAAAAAGAGTTTCATCATAAGACGGTAGATTCCAGTGAGAAGCATATTTAGCCACATTAGGGAGCGTCCTTCTTTCTCCCGTTCCACCGATGCAAATAGGTAATTTATCTTGAGGACCTTTGGGATTATTAAGAGCCTCTGTAAGCGAAAAGTATTTACCGTGAAAGGAAGTCTTCTCCTTATGAAGAAGTGAAACAATTACCGCAAGAGCCTCATCAAAGCGGTCGAATCTTTCTGTAAGTGAACCTAAAGGTATTCCGTATGCACCCGACTCCTCTTCATTCCAACCAGCACCAAGCCCTAGCTCAAATCGTCCGTCACTAATAATGTCAAGGCCAGAAGCCATATTTGCAACGACTGCAGGATGGCGATAATGCACTCCGTTGACCATACATCCGACCCTTATGCGAGAAGTTGCTTGGGCAATCGCTGCGAGCGTAACCCAAGATTCAAGGCACGGGCCACTTGAGTCCCCATAAATAGGATAAAAGTGATCAAAATTCCAAAAGTCTGAATATACGGGACTCGTATCAGCATGGATAGCTGCCCATAACATCATCTCCCACTCAATATGATGTGGAGCAACTTTTATAGCGATTTCAAAATCACTCCCCATCTAAACCAACCGAATCAACGCTTGATGGACGAGGAAGATTAGCGATTATTGAATTAATGATCCCTCCGTCTACAACCAACTCGTGACCTGTAATGTAGCTAGCGTTATCTGATCCAAGGAAGAGTACTGCTTGTGCTATATCTTCTTCTGTTCCAAGGCGTCCAATAGGCACTTTCTCAGTGCGTAATTTTCGAAACTGTGGATCAGAGTAAATTGGTTCTGACATTCCACCGTCTATTAATCCCGGAGCTAAAGCATTAACTCTGAGACCAAGTTTTCCCCACTCCAGTGACATCTGCTGAGTCAAGAGTGAAATTGCTGACTTCGTGGCACCGTACGCGCCGGAATTCGCCCCAGCTGATATTCCATTAATTGATGTAATATTTATGATTGAACCTGAGCCACGGATTGCCATCGCTTCCGCAACGATCGTGGAGCAGATAAACGTGCCTGTAAGATTGACATCAATAACAGCCCTCCAATCATCTTCTGATAACTCAAGTAGGGGGGCAAACCTAACAATGCCAGCATTATTAACCCAAATATCTGGAGTTTGTCCAAACTCTTGTAATGCTGCCTTTACTTCATCAGTAGACGTGACGGAAGCAACGAGCGGTGTAGCATTTTCTATCGATGAGGCAGCCTCCTCAAGCGCGCCAATGTTTACATCAAGGATGCCCACTCTATAGCCTGCCTTACTAGCGCTCTCAGCAATCGAACGGCCTAGGCCATTTGCCCCTCCAGTAACAATTAGCGACTTCATGCTATGTCTCCTATGTATCTACTTGGTCATTATTTTCGTCAAATACCAAAATGGCTCTGCTAGGGCAATTTCTCGCTACTTTGATAATCTCTTCATCAGTAAGTCTTGCGTCCGGAACCAAAGCAGCCAACTCCTCATCATCGAAAAAAAAGACCCCAGGATAATCTGCGACACACTTACCAGAACTCATACAATCATCTGTTTCAATTTCGATTCGAAAACTCATTCCGAATCCCATTCATACTGAACAGCGCTCCTTCCCTCCAGATGCGGTGCTAATAGCTCAGAAATAACTTCAAGGTGCTTGGGATGCGATGCGTATACCAAATAATCGTCTGAAGATGCGAAATCACCGACCACAGCTAAATCGTAATTATCGTCTCTCAGTTTGGCGTCAAACCCTACTGAATAGCTTGCTATCTCGGGAATGTATTCAGGCAAAGCTCTAATACCTGTTGCGGCCTCATCCATGATTTCCCTTGACGTTCCTGCCTGAAACTTTAGTAATACACAATGCCGTATCATCATAACCCTTCTATTTACACTACTTATCCAATAACATAGTCCTATGACAGATATTATGCTGATTTCAGGTGGAACTCTTATAGACGGCACAGGAGCTGACCCGAAACCAAATACAGGAATCGCTGTAGCAGGAAACCAAATAATTGCATTGGGAGATGAGGCCACAAACTTGGTGAATGATCCAACCACCAAAGAGGTGACAGAACTCGATGCAGCAGGGAAAACGATTATGCCGGGTCTAATCGACTCTCATCTACACTGCTCATTTGACGATGTGCAGTCTAATGATGAACTTTTCTTTCATAGAGACCCAACGCTGGTAGCACTTGTCGCCGCTCAGAATCTAAGAAAAATGCTCAGAGCAGGAGTTACTTCCTTCGTTGATCCAGACACCTCCCACGGCATAGGTCCCGCTCTGCGTGACGCTGTAAACGCAGGTGTAGTACAAGGCCCACGAATCAAAACAGGGGTGCAAGCTTTGTTAACTGCTGTAGGTGGAACAGCTGGAAGACTAATACCTGACGAAGGAACCGTCGGGTATGCACAAATCGTGAATAGCAAAGATGAAATAGTGCAATGGGTTCGTCGGCATATTAAATATGGAGCTGATTGGATCAAACTGCACGCCACGGGGTCAGTCCCTGGTCGATCTGGTGAGCTGCTCGTATGGAACAGGGAAGAGATAAAAGCCGCTTGCCAAACAGCACACGAACTCTCAGTCCCTGTTATGGCGCACTGTCGTGGAGCGCAAAGCGTTCAAGTATGTGCCGAAGAGGGTGTCGATTTGATACTTCATGCGTCGTTTATGGATGATGATGGCCTTGAGGCCGTCATATCAAATGGCTCATCGATTTGCCCGACGTTCACATTCTTAGCAAACCTTGCCGACTTCGGATCTAAAGTTCATGCTAGCCCAGGGATGGAAGATATTTTTCGGGGTGAAATCGAACAGACAGCAAAAATGATTCGCAAAGCCTATGACAATGGAGTTCGGATTCTTTCAGGTTCAGAAAGCGGCTTTGCTTTAACACCATACGGGCACTGGCATGGTCGAGAGTTGGAGATCTTTGTGAATTCTTTAGATTTATCTCCCGTAGAAGCGATTACTACAGCCACTAAAAATGGTGCATGGGCTATGCAAATGGAAGACCAGTTAGGAACGATTGAACAAGACAAACTGGCTGACATCATTATTGTTGACTCAGACCCCACTGAAGATATAACAGTGTTAAATAACAAGAGTGAAATCTCAACAGTTATTGCTAATGGCGAAGTGCTAAATCTTTCAGAACTATGGCCTAGTCGTGAACAGCTTGCTGGCTGGAAAGTTGGTAACTGGGCGAGTGAGATCCTTACTTGGGATAAGGCATACAGGTAGCTGTCATCAAGTGGTGAGTTGAGATTTACTCAGCCTCTCTCGCCACTCACCCAAATCCACATAATCACGAACAGTGATTATCTTCCCATTCAGCAAGTCAAACTCGAAAACGCCATTACATTGAACTGAATATTCAATATTGTCTATCCAGAATCTATCAACCCTTTCTAGCCAAGCTCTGTTTTCTTCATATGATGCGTTCAAGATATCCCATTGAACCTTTGAGCTTTTGTTAATGATCGGGGAGAACATCAATGCGATCTCTTCAATACCTTTTGAGGAAGGGTGAGGAATATTTTGCCATGAAGACTCTTCATTAAAAAAAGACATGATGAGCCCCATGTCTCTTATTGAGAGAGCATGAAGAAAACTCTCGACTATTTCAACTGGTTTGATCATGCTCAGGAACCTATCCTGAAATAAGTGGAATCGGAAATGGAAAAGAAAACAAATAATAAAGTACGTCTCACTTCTTGGTCGCAAGTCCGCGAAGCATTTCGTTCTAAAGAGTTGAGACAAGCTGGCTATTCTGAAGGTGCAGTAGTCATGTCCGATACACTCCTAGATCTTCATGGTAAAGCACATAGAGAACGACGCAGAATAGAGAATAGGTTATTCAGGCGAGAAATCTTTAGCTATTGGGAGCATGAGGTACTTGGAAAAACAATTGATGTAACCCTTAATCCCTTTGTGCAGTCCAAACAAGGTGATTTATCCGTTATTGGATACAGATGCGCAATGAACTTGACTGCAACAATTGCTGGCATTGACCAAGACCCCTCAGACACGAAACAGACAGAAACTCTCTATGGAATTGTGAAGAAATTCAGCGAAGGAGCAACGCTTCTTCATTCAACACGGAATAAAGATGAGGTGCGTCAAGAAGTTAAAGAAGCTATGGAACACTTTGCTAAAAATTTCTTCGACCCCAGCAGAGAGCTCCGAGAGAGATATGTACGGGAATGCAACG
>WTHU01000102.1 GCA_011523005.1 Acidimicrobiales bacterium | reverse complement strand
GACCATGAAAATGCCACACTAGTTATTGTTGGTGGTGCAAGCGGACAAGAAGGATCCTATTACGAATCTCAAATACGTGACCTAGCCAATAACCTGCCAGTTGGTAAGAACGTGATTTTCATTCCCCCTCAACCACATCACATTCTCAGCAGTTACTACCGGGCTGCTGATATTGTTATCGTTCCCAGCCGCTCAGAATCATTCGGTCTTGTGGCTCTGGAAGCTGCAGCGTGTGGAGTGCCGGTTATCGCTTCTTCGGTTGGGGGTCTCCAAAACTTAGTTGAGGACGGTAAAACTGGACTACTCATCAAAGGATGGAATCCCTACGAATACGCTCAAGCTGTTGACTATTTATTGTCTAACCCGTTTAAGTTAACCGAAATTGCAATGAATGCAGTTGATAAAGCTCAAACCTACACATGGCGGCAAACAGCTGGAAGACTACACGAGATATATCAATCGGTATTATCAAAAAACTTAGTCGAGTGTAGGTAAAGACGATGACGGATGATCTCTTCACCCCGATAGAAATACAATCAATGAAATCAAAAATTGACCTTTGGTTACAGAATCGGATAGATGAGGATGCTGTCATTAAATCAGCTGACTATGACGCTAATGAATCGCGCTGGTACGTGAGAGTTACAGGAGAAGAAAAACAGCACTACATGATTCTTCTTACGCTCCGGCAACGTACTCTGCACTTTGAGACCTACGTAATGCCCGAACCTGAAGAAAATAAGGAAGACTTCTATCGCCATTTCCTAATGAGGAATAACAAGCTCAAGAATTTGTCATTCTCAATAGGTCAAGAAAATGCAATATACCTCTCAGGCGAGATGCAGAATCAATGGATTTCTGAGAGTAGCCTTGATTGGATGATCGGAAGCATATACGCAACGATTGAATTAACGTTTAAACCAGCTCTTAGAATAGGGTTCGCTTCGCGGTTTTTTGGATAGTATCCGTTTGAAACTTGAGAAAAGATTCTCAAAGCACTTTTAAAGCTACTACCGTTACAGCATGGGAAAAAAGCTTTCAATTGTCGGTGGTGGAAAGATGGGCGAGGCTTTACTCGCAGGTCTCTTATCTGCAGATTGGGCATCTTCAGAGGATATTTCAGTTGTAGAACCAGATGAGGCTAGAAGAGAAGAGCTCCAAGGGAAGTTCAAGGAGGTTGAATGTTCTGCAACTTTAACAATCTCGGATAACTATCTCCTTGCAGTGAAACCTCAACTTATTTCAACTGTTTGTGAGGAATTAAATATTCACAATCCGCGAAGACTTATTTCAATCGCCGCTGGGGTTACCATCCAATCAATTGAAGCGAACTTTGACTCGGACACAGCAGTCTTAAGAGTAATGCCGAATACACCAGCAATGGTTGGAGAAGGTATGTCAGCTATTGCTGCAGGGTCGTTCACATCACCCGAAGATTTGGATTGGGCAAGCTCAATACTCTCAGCTGTAGGCGAAGTCGTAATAGTGGATGAAACTGCACTTGACGCTGTTACCGGACTTAGTGGGTCAGGACCCGCATATTTGTTTTATCTTGCCGAGGCAATGATTCAAGCTGGAATCGCCAATGGGTTAGACCCATCAGTCGCAGATGTCCTTACACGTCAGACCCTACTTGGGGCTTCCACGTTATTAACAAAATCAGGTGTCACGCCGGAAGAGTTGCGGAACTCAGTTACATCACCAAATGGAACTACAGCTGCCGCAATTCAATATTTTCAATCGAATAACTTCCTAGCGCTCGTCCAAAACGCCGTCTCAGCAGCAACAGATAAGTCAAAGGAACTAGGAAGTTAAATTTATCCGGAATCTATTTGATTTAGGATTTGCACTTTTCAACCAAACGCCTAAGGTGACGCATCTAGAGATATTTGAGGTTACTAATGCAAAAGGAAAACGCATCGCTTCCAAACTTCATGACCGTAGGTGAAGTCGCTGACCTCATGAGAGTTTCCTCAATGACAGTTTATAGATTGATAAAGGCTGGAGATCTAGGCGCCGTTAGGGTCGGAAAATCTTACAGAATTCGAGAAGACGATATAAACTCATTTCTGGCTAGCCGTTATAACCAGACTGGATAGATCCAGCGCAACTAGGCTGATGGGAAGCCTGTAGCGATACAATTTAACTGTGAAAGCGAATAATTACAGCACAGTTAGTTTCCTGAGTGATTATGGCAACAAAGATGAATTTGTCGGTGTTGTGAAATCTGTGATTCGCTCAATTGCGAATGAAGTATCCATTATTGATATCACTCATGGAATCAAACCGCATGATATCCGGGCCGGAAGTCTAGCGTTAGCACGCGCATCTCAATATCTCCTACCAGGAATAGTGCTCGCAGTTGTAGACCCAGGGGTCGGAGGTGAGC
>WTHU01000065.1 GCA_011523005.1 Acidimicrobiales bacterium | reverse complement strand
TCATTAGAAGGTGCTGAAATTGGTCAAGAAATTGAATTTGGTGGACCGCACCCCTCCGAGGAGGATACTGAGTTAGGTTTCGTGGCGAAAATTCTGAGCATTGAAGAAAAGATTCTTCCAGAGCTAACCGATGAATTAGCTGCCGAGTTGTCTGAATTTGAAACAGTCGACCTGCTGGTTGCTGATACCAAAGAGCGCATGGAAGAAATGAAACGAAATCAATTGCCTGGACAGGCAACTTCCAAAATGCTTGAAGCAATATCTGAGTTGGTAACCGAAGAAGTGCCGGAGCCGCTAATACAAGAACAAATCCAGCAGCAAGTTCAAGATATGGCAATGCGGATGGCTCAGCAGGGGATGCAGTTTGAACAATTTCTTCAAGCGACAAACCAATCCATGGAAGATATCGTTTCGAACCTAAGGGAGCCATCAGAACAAGCGGTGAGAACGGATCTAGCATTACGAGCGGTAGCAGTAGCCGAAGCAATTGAAGTCACTGAAAGCGACGTAGAGAACGAAATCGAAAATGTTGCTAAACAATACGCATTGCAAGCCGCAATACAAGCTGAAGAAATCGATTATTCCCTAGAAATGACATCGGAGGAGATAGATGCGCAACTGTCACCTCGTATTCAAACCGAAAAGGAAAATTTGACCAACTCTTTACAAGAGAATGGTCAAATACGAATTCTAAAAGCAGACCTTCTAAAGCAGAAAGCCCTGAAACTAGTCGAGGACTCAGTTAAAATAAAGGACGAAGACGGAAACGAAATTGACAAAAAAGAAATCTTCGTTGAAAACACAGAAAATACATCCGAATTGAGTCAAAATGGAAGTAACCCCGATAACCCCGACCCCAAGGAAGAAGAATTAAGTGAGTCAGATGATTGATGGACCAACTAACTACCTAGTTCCGACTGTTGTTGAACAAACTAACAGAGGAGAGAGAGGGTACGACCTCTATTCAAAACTCCTAAAAGAGAACATTATTTTTATTGGAACGCCAATAGACGATGGAATAGCGAATCTAGTTTGTGCTCAGCTGCTTCACCTCGAGTCAGAGAATCCGGATAAAGATATAAGTCTTTACATCAATTCCCCCGGAGGAAACATTAACTCCGTTTTTGCTATCTATGACACTATGTCCTACATCAAACCTCAAGTCGCAACAATATGCTACGGGCAAGCTGTAGCTGCTGCAGCTGTACTCCTAGCAGCTGGAACTCCAGGGAAGAGGCTAGCGTTGCCACATTCACGAATCCTCATACACCAGCCATATGCAGGTGCTCAAGGTCAAGTCTCTGATTTGGAGATTGCATCAAGAGAAATTCAGAGACTCAAGAACCAATTAGAAGAAGTACTTGCAACACACACAGGGCAAACAGTGGAGCAAATCCGCCTTGACACTGACCGAGATAATATTATGGACGCGTACGAGGCCAAAGAATATGGAATAATTGACGAGGTAATTAATTCACGCCCAAATGTTGATAACGCAGGCCCAATATCTGCCGTCTAACAAACGAAGGGGGGAAATAAAATGGCGAAATTCGGTGAAACCTCAGAGTTGCTAAAGTGTTCATTTTGTGGGAAATCTCAAAAACAAGTTAAGAAATTAATAGCTGGCCCTGGTGTCTATATATGCGATGAATGCATTGATCTCTGTAACGAGATAATCGATGAGGAGCTTTCCCAGCCATCTGAATTGGGATTTGATGAGCTTCCGAAACCTGAGGAAATAAATGCCTTTCTCGACGATTACATAATTGGACAAGAACAAGCAAAGAGAATTCTCTCAGTAGCTGTTTACAATCATTACAAACGTGTTCAGGTGGGTGAGAAAAATGATGACGAGGTTGAACTTTCTAAAAGTAATATCTTGCTTATAGGCCCCACTGGATGCGGCAAGACCTTAATGGCTGAAACACTCGCAAGAATGCTCAATGTCCCATTCGCAATCGCAGACGCCACAGCGCTTACAGAAGCGGGCTACGTCGGTGAAGATGTTGAAAACATACTCCTCAAATTGATCCAAGCAGCTGACTTAGACGTAAAGAAAGCTGAAATGGGAATCATCTACATTGACGAAATAGATAAAGTCTCCAGAAAAAGCGAAAATCCTTCAATAACAAGAGACGTTTCCGGCGAAGGTGTTCAGCAGGCGCTCCTAAAGATTCTTGAAGGAACTTCAGCTTCAGTTCCCCCACAGGGTGGAAGGAAACATCCTCATCAGGAGTTCTTGCAAATTGATACCAAGAATATACTCTTCATTTGCGGTGGAGCATTTGCAGGACTTGATGAGATCATTGAAAACCGCATAGGAAGTAGTGGAGTAGGTTTTGGTGCCGACATTCGAAATGCCAATGATAAAGATCTCACTGAACTCTACGCTCAGGTTCAACCCGAGGATCTAGTAAAATATGGACTCATTCCTGAATTCATAGGTCGACTGCCGGTTGTCGGAGCAGTTGGAAACTTGGAAAGTGATGCATTAGTCAGAATTCTCAACGAACCAAAAAATGCCTTAATCAAGCAATACAAGAAAATATTTGGTTTCGAAGATGTCAATCTCGAAATTACCGACGGAGCTTTAGAGGCAATAGCTACCCTCGCCCTTGAGCGCCGGATAGGGGCTCGAGGCCTTAGGTCTATTCTTGAAGAGGTTCTCCTTGAAGTAATGTACGAGATCCCAGGCAGAGACGACGTTATTTCCTGTGTGATTAATGAGGACGTAGTTTTAAAGACTGAGCCACCGAAATTAATCTTACGAGGTGAGAGCGGTCTAGCCGCTTCATAATTCGTGCCAAATGATAATGAATTACGAGGAGTCCTTACAGTTCCTTAGTGGCCACATCAATCGATCCCTAACTAAGGAAAAGATCGATGATACTGCTCTTGATAACATGCGCCTTTTGGCTCAAGCAATTGGAAGTCCCCAGATGGACTTTCCATGCATTCACATAACAGGCACAAATGGTAAGGGCTCAACATCTGCTCTGATTTCTAGGCTTTTAGGCTCAATGGGGCTAAATGTAGGGACGTATTGTTCTCCACACGTAAGTTCAATTACTGAAAGAATACAAATAAACACTGAACCAATATCTGAAGATGAGTTTGCCGAAGTGGTTAGTCACATAAAGCTAGCAACGTCATTGCTAGATGTAACTCCAAGCTGGTTTGAATTAATGACAGCATCGGCCTTTTCCTGTTTCGCTAATAACGCAGTAGACGTCGCAGTTATTGAAGTTGGCATGCTAGGGCGTTATGACGCTACAAACATAGCTGATGCTAAAGTAGCGATAATTACTAATGTTGGATACGACCATACAGATGGTGCTGAGGGGTGGAGAAAAAAGCTTGCGTGGGAAAAGGCTGGTATTATTAAAAACGGATCTGTTGTCTGTCTGGGAGATACTGACGACGAGATAGAGGAACTCATTCTGCAGGAGAATTCTGCAAAGATCCTCCGTCGTGGTATCGATTTTGCATGC
This sequence comes from Acidimicrobiales bacterium, assembly GCA_011523005.1. Classification (GTDB taxonomy): domain Bacteria; phylum Actinomycetota; class Acidimicrobiia; order Acidimicrobiales; family UBA8592; genus UBA8592. The sequence goes on along the minus strand of WTHU01000065.1, from coordinate 5,308 downwards.
CTTGAAAATGATCTCGCAATAGGTGGACGCCACCTATCTTTGAGAATAAACGGTATTGCCTATGAGAATATTTTCTTATCTCAACATGGCGTCCATCAAGGACAAAATGCGGCAATAGCTCTAGCTGGGGCAACAGCATTCCTAGGGCTCGAAATCCCCGTTTCAATAGTAGAGAACTCTTTTCAAGATATAAGTTTGCCAGGAAGATTCGAAGTGATCTCGAAAGATCCATTGGTCATTCTTGATGGGGCACATAATCCTCCTGGGGCTTTAGCAGCGGCGCAAACTTTGAAAAGTAGTTTCACTTTAGATGGGTCGAAAGCACTAATAGTGGGGATGACAGAGGAAAAGGATGCTGATTGGATGTTATCAAACCTTGATGCTGGCGAATTTGACTGTATATTTACCACTGAAGCCTCTAGCCCTCGATCAATGCCCTCTGAGGACTTAGCTTCGGTAGCTTCAAAATATTGCTCCAAAACTATTGTTTGCCCTAACCCGGAAGAAGCACTCAAAGAGGCAATTCAAATATCATCCACTAACGGGGTTATCTTTGGTACGGGGTCAATGTACGTTGTCGGCGCTCTTCGAGAAGCTAATCAGAAATTTCAATCTGAACGAAAGTGAAATCATTCCGATAGGATTTTCGCATGAAACAAACTTTAGTACTTTGCAAACCAGATGCTGTCGAGCGAAGTCTCGTCGGTGAAATCATCTCACGCTTTGAAAAGAAGGGTCTCAAAATAGTAGCGCTGCGAATGTTAGTAATCGGGCCAGACATAGCTGAAAAGCATTATGCAGAACATGTCGGAAAGCCTTTCTACGATGATTTAGTAGATTTCATAGGGAGATCTCCTGCTGTTGCAATGGTGATTGAAGGCCCAGAAGATACCTGGGAGATCGTCAGGAAAATGATGGGGGCAACGAATGCTGCCCAAGCAGAAGCAGGGACAATTCGTGGAGACTTTAGTGCTCTATTTACTGAGAACCTTGTGCATGGATCCGATTCAGCTGAATCTGCAAAACGAGAAATCGAAATATTCTTCGGATAAAATGCGTTGAACTTCGGGGGGGTGCATTGCACTTTTCTAAGGAAGTCGTACAATAAATATGCGGAGAGAGGCTCGTATTTAATTCAGTTTGGAGATGCATAGTCAAATGAAACAGGGTAATTCCTAATGGCTTCAATACTTGGCGTTATGGGCAGAGATATGGCCGTAGATCTCGGTACTGCTAACACTCTGGTCTATGTTCGTGGCGAGGGAATTGTTTTAAATGAACCCTCAGTAGTAGCGATAGATATTAGGGACGGATCCGCGCTGGCCGTAGGATCTGATGCGAAAAGAATGATAGGGCGAACTCCCAGCCATATCCAAGCCTCACGCCCGCTCAGAGATGGCGTTATTGCTGATTTTGACATGTGTGAGCAAATGCTTCGCCACTTTATTGAAAAGGTCCACCAGAGTAGACTTGCCAAACCACGAATGGTTATTTGTGTTCCATCGGGAATAACCGGAGTTGAACAACGAGCAGTTCAAGAGGCAGCAGAGTTTGCAGGGGCAAGAAAACCTGCATACATCATCGAAGAGCCAATGGCAGCAGCAATAGGTTCCGGCATGCAGGTCCAAGACCCAAGCGGAAATATGATCGTCGATATTGGTGGAGGGACAACCGAAGTAGCGGTTATTTCTCTCGGGGGAGTTGTTGCGAATAAATCTGTTCGTGTCGGCGGAGACGAACTTGATAATTCAATCATCCAGTTCATTAAAAAAGAATATAGTGTCGCTTTGGGAGTTAGAACAGCCGAAGAATTGAAGATCAAACTTGCCAGTGCATGGTCGACTGAAGAAGTTTTTGCCGAAGTAAGAGGAAGAGACCTGATTACCGGGTTACCTAAAACAATTGTGACATCCACTTCCGAAATTCGAGAAGCGATAGCTGAGCCGCTCTCAGCAATTTTAGACGCAGTAAAGATGACTCTGGACGTGACTCCTCCTGAATTAGCGGCAGACATCATGGAAAAAGGAATTATGCTTGCCGGAGGCGGTGCACTTCTAACTGGCATGCCAGAATGTATAGCTCACGAAACTGGAATGCCGGTATGTGTTTCGCCAAACCCCTTGCACGCTGTTGCATTAGGGTCAGGTAAGTCATTAGAGGCGTTTGACTCACTTAAAGGGGTACTTTTCACCTCCACTCAAATCTAGAAGGAGAGGGTTGAATGGCTGTGCCACAAAGAAGCAGTGGCTCTAGATTTACACTCGCAATTCTTCTATTAACATCTGTAACGCTAATTTCTCTTGATGCTCGAGGGTACGAACCCTTAGCAAACCTTCGAAAAGCTACGACAGCTATCATCCAGCCATTCAGAAATATCGCAAGCACAGTTTTTGACCCAGTAGCAGACGCTTGGGAATCTCTTTCTGAAGGGGACACCCTCGAAAAGGAAAATGCACTTCTCCGTGAGCAATTGAGCGAGTTACTTGAATACCGGGTAACTACCGAAGGTGCAGTTGAAGAGTTAGCTGCACTCCGCACCCAATTGGATCTTGAAAATCTAGGTGGCCAAGAAACAATAGTCGCTGAGATCACTGCACGCTCAGTCTCAAATTTTGATCCATACATAATTGAAATCGGAAAAGGAACGCAAAGCGGAATCAGGGAAGGCATGGCTGTTGTATCCGTCGGGGGATTGATAGGGCGCATTGAGGACCCAGGTCTGCGGAGTTCGCGTGTGCGCCTTATCACTGATCCAAATGTCAATGTAGGAGTCCTAGCGGTTGGAACGAACGAAATAGGAATTCTTAGCGGGGGAGGTGTAGGCCAACCTTTGAAAGTATCGGATGGTATCCCAGTATCAACTGACGTAGAAATCGGATCAATCATGGTAACAAGCGGTTCTGAAAGAAGCCCCTATCCCGGTGGTTTCGCTGTCGGGACAATTCTAGAAATAATAGTAGATGAAATTAATCTTGAAAAAGAGCTGGTCGTCGCTCCTACTGGACAATTAGAAAATTTAGAGTTCGTAACTGTTATCTTATACCAACCGGCAAATTCTGATTCTGGGGGAGGTCGGCAATGACTTTTCTCCGCGTAGTTAAAGCCGGCGTAGTGCTGGTCATTCTTTTGATACTGCAACTTGAGTTATTCGCAAGTATTCGATTTTTTGGTGTCATGCCTGAACTCATGTTGGGAGCAGCGGTAGCTTCAGGATGGCATGGTGGCCCAAACGATGGGGCCATAATGGGATTCGCCAGTGGTTTCCTTGTAGACCTATATCTTGCTTCCCCAATGGGTTTAAGCGCCCTATCATATGCATTAATCGGATACTTACTCGGAATCATTTCTGAACTTATCGCCGAAGATGTTGAAAGGATCGTCCGTACCGTAATTTCTTTGGTAGGTATAGTTTTGGGCCTGATAACTTTCGTTCTATTTGGGGAGCTCATCGCCGAACCTAACCTGTATAACAAGAATTTTGGGAAGATTTTGGTCGTAGGAGGGCTTTACACTGGCTTATTTATTCCATTACTTCACTTTTTAATGGAATGGGTATTCCACCAAAGCAATTACCGAAATAGTCAAATTGCAATGGCCCGAGTGCAGCGGAATTAAGGTGCCAAATGTCTGTTAGCTCAAGATACCTTCCTCAATCCCATAGATTAAGACTCGCAGTACTAGCAGCAGTAGCAATTTCACTTTTCGTCCCTCTGGTTGCCAGACTTTGGTACTTACAAGTGATTAAAGAGACAGCTTTTGTTGAACGTGCCGCAGATAACACTACTGAAACGATCATTGAACTTGCACCACGTGGAAGAATACTAGATGCAAAAGGAAGAATATTAGTAGATAACAGAGCGTCAATTTTGGTCACAATAGACAAAGAAGAGATGGCTACAGTCGGTGCAGATGACTTGCAAGACCTGTTCTTTGATCTAGCAACTGAGATAAGTCGTTCAGGAAACCTTACAAAAGTAACAGAAATAGAATCAGCGTACCGATCAAATAGGTATGGCCCATTTGCTGAGGTCCCAGTCGTTCAGGACATTTCTGAGGAACTCCAAATTTACCTTGCTGAGTACTCATATAAATTTCCAGGTGTCAACACAACAGTAACGACTGTTCGCGACTATCCATATGGTTCATTGGCAGCACATATTCTTGGTTATGTCGGCCTTCTAAGCGAAGATGAGATGTCCTCAGTAGCTCTAAAAGAGAAAACATATCTAGCAAACGATGAAATCGGGAAAAGCGGGATTGAGCTCTTTTATGAAGACGCACTTCGGGGAACGCCAGGGACAAAAGTAGTTACCGTTGACAAATTTAACAACATTCTGGAAGTCAATGAAGAAATTCCAGCAAAAGCTGGGAGCGATGTCCAATTAACAATAGACATAGACCTCCAAGCATTAGCTGAACAGGAATTGGCCCGAGGTTTATCTATAGCTAAACAACAACCAACAAAGTTTGAAGAGGAAGGAGTGGTGATCTTCAATGCCCCTGCAGGAGCAATGGTTGTCATGGATCCAAGAGACGGCTCAATCTTGGCTATGGCCTCCTACCCAACATTTGACCCTGAATTATTCGTATCGGGAATAAGCAATGACGATTTTGACGAACTCACTGATCCTGGTAACTTTCTTCCACTCCTTAACCGAGCGATACAAGGAACGTACCCTCCAGGGTCAACATTTAAGCCATTTACCGCCTACGCAGCGCTCGATACAGGACTAATTGGTTCACGCGGCATTTTGAGCGTGAACGACCCTTTCTATGATGAAGGGGTATTTCTTATCCCAAGTTGTGAAGGCGGAACCTGCCGATTTCAAAACGCAGGAGAAGCTGCCTACGGCGATGTTGATTTGAGGTTAGCGTTGACGTACTCATCTGATGTTTATTTCTACAACCTTGCCGCCAGTTTTGACATTCTGCCCGGTTTTGACCTCGAATCAGTGCAGGTAGCAGCAAAGAGTTTTGGCTACGGAAGCAGAACGGGCGTTACACTTGCAGGTGAAGGGAGTGGCAGAATCCCAACCCCAGCCTCACGGCGAGATGCATATCGTGAGAACCCAGATGCATTCCTTACGGGTCAGTGGCTAACAGGGGACACTTTAAATACATCAATCGGGCAGGGGGATGTCTTGGCGACTCCACTTCAAATCGTTAACTCGTATTCCGCATTAGTTAATGGAGGAACACTATATGCACCGAATTTAGGAAAGCGTATTCTTGACCCGATTACAGGCGAGACACAAGTTGAATTCGCTCCACGAGTACTTAAAGAAATCTATCTTCCAGACGCATTCTC
>WTHU01000086.1 GCA_011523005.1 Acidimicrobiales bacterium | reverse complement strand
GTAGCCAAGATATTTGAGCGCAGCTCCTACTGTTTCTCTTGGGTCATTTAGTAACTGAATCTGGCCATCAAATTCTCCAGAGATAGCCGGGTCGAAAATAAGTCCCCATGACCTTGGGAAATCATCGCCAACAACTGCTGTGTTCACGCCAATACCGGTAGTTCCCCATTGGTAAGGTACCGAATACTCGGCTTTCGGGTCATAGTAGAGACCACTGAAATCGTCGGAAATATTAGAACTATTTGGTATTGCATCCAAATTGAGCTTCATAATGTGTCCAGCTTCTATGAGGATAGAAACCATGTAATCGGATGGGACGATAACATCGTAACCAGAATTTCCAGCTGAAATAATTGGTTGCATTGCTTCGTTGCTCTCATATGTATCCAATGTAAACCCAATGCCATACTCATCTGCGAAGGCTGCTAACTGCTCTTCATCTATGTATTCTGCCCAGTTATACATGGCAAGATCACCATCGATTTGACCAACTTCACATGCTGATCCTGCGCTATCATCATCATCGCCTCCGCAAGCTGTCACGGCAAGCATTGATATAGCGAAAATGGCACCAAGCACCTGTAATTTTCGTGTCTTTCTCATTTCTTCCCTCCTGGCCCTAGACCATATGGTTTGTCAACCATCGCGTCTCGTGCGTTCTGCCAATAGCGATAGTCCGACTAACAGCATAGACGAAACTAGCATAATCACTGAAATTGAGTTGATAAGTGGTGTTACACCTTTACGGATAAGCCCAAAGACATATACGGGTAAAGTGGTCCATCCAGGACCTGCTACAAATTGTGTGATAACTACATCATCCAGCGACAGAGTCATCGCCAATAGGGCGCCTCCTGCAATACCAGGAAGTATTTGTGGGAAGGTAACGTGTCTGAACGCTTTCCAGCGGGATGCATAAAGGTCCACAGCTGCCTCTTCAAGGTCTGAACTCATTCCCGCTAATCTGGCTCGAACTACAACTGAGACGAAACTGATATTAAAGGCGATATGACTTATTGATATTGACCAAAATCCTTTTCGTAATTGAAGACCAAACAGGTTGTCTATGATTTGGAAGAACTCCCCAAAGAACAATAGAAGCATTACTGCCATTGTCACATCAGGAATGATGATGGGAAGGTAAAGCAAAGCGTCAAAAACTCTCTTTCCTTTAAAAGTAAAACGCTCCAATGCAAGAGCTGACATTGTGCCGAGAATTACTGAAATTATTGTTACGACAATCGCGATTTTTATAGAGTTCTCAAGAGCGTTTCGAGCATTGGTACTATCGATGAATTGTTCGTACCAACTGAGTGTGAATCCACCCCATTTCCCGACATTACGGCTTTCACTGAATGAAAAGATTACTAGCAGAACAATAGGGGCATAGAAGAATAGGTACACAAGCCATCCGTTTATTTGAAGGCCAATTTTTGCTAAACCCCTAGGTTCTACTGCGTTACTCATAACGTCCTTCCACCTTTACGGAAATAAATGATGGTCATGAGTAGCATGACGGCCATTAGAACGAAACTTAACGCAGCGCCAAATGGCCAGTTCCGTGCAGTTAGGAATTGTGTGACTATGTAACTTCCAAGGAGCGTTGTCTTCGCACCTCCAAGTATCTCAGGGGTTACATATGCACCCAAGGAAGGAACAAAAACTAATATGGAGCCAGCGATAATGCCTGGCATGGACAACGGTAGAAGAACATTCTTAAATGATTGCCATCCGTTCCCATAAAGATCCCTACTTGCTTCTAACAGTTGACCATCTATTCGCTCAATCGCTGCGTAAAGCGGGAGGATCATAAAGGGGAGGTAGCCGTAAACGAGACCTAGAACAACGGCCTTTTGCGAGAAGAGAAGCTCATGTGTCCCTAATCCAAAAAATTCGGTGACCTTAGTAAAAGGTCCGTCATTTCCTAGGATTACCCGCCACGCATAGTTACGTACTAGAAAGTTTGTCCAAAACGGAATCATGACGAATACGAGCATCACATTTCGAATTGTTGGTTTTCGTGTGGAGAGATAATAGGCAAATGGATAAGCAATCACAAGGCAGATAACCGTTGTGAGGATCGCTAACCAAAGAGAACGAAATAAAATTGTGCGAACGATTGGTTCTGCGATTCTCTCGTAACTATCCAGATTCCAACCTGATAAATCTGTTCCGCCGAAACGATTTCTTGTCGCGAAGCTATAGACGAGGACAATACCGAGTGGGATAACAAAGAATAGAATCAAATAAAGGTATGAGGGCAGGGCCATGAGAAGCCCTCTCCGGGACTCTTTTTTTTGCGCCATCTTTTCGAATTCGGGTGTGGCTACCTCAACGACATCCTCAGCGGATTCCCCTGTTCCCATTAGTCTTCCACTACTGATAAAGCATCATGATCCCAATGGACTATGACAT
>WTHU01000006.1 GCA_011523005.1 Acidimicrobiales bacterium | reverse complement strand
TGACAAGTGGCACATGAGGTATATGTTAATTTTGTTCAAAATCTGAAATGTATGTGAAAGCGTATCTCAGGTAAGATTTCAAAACATGATTCAAGTTTGTGCCCATCGCGGAGTTAGCTCTGATCATAGAGAGAACACACTTGAAGCTTTCCATGCAGCTGTCCAACAGGAAGCTGACTCTATAGAGCTTGACGTTTGGCTAACCAAAGATAACCAGTTAGCAATTCATCACGACAAAACTTGCGAGGGAATAGATATTGAGAATTCAACGTTAAAGAGCCTACCTAACTTTGTTCCAACCCTAAATGATGTTTTGAATGACTTTAAGACAATTCCGCTTAATATTGAGCTTAAAATTTCTCCTGTCACTGACCTGCAACGTTTAGCCAAAAGGGTCGTATCAGAAGTTAACGAAAACATAACCTCGTCGCCGCTACTGGTATCTTCGTTTAACCTAAAAATTTTAAAAAATCTGAGAGAATATTCCCAGCGGATTAAATTAGGGTATCTGACGGCCCAAGAGGGCTGGGAAAGATCCAAGCTATTTGAAACTGTCACAGAAAATAATTTTCAAGCCGTTCACCCTCACTACTCACTCGTGAGTGAAGACTTCATGAACATATCAAAAGAAAACGATATCGAAGTAAACGTATGGACAGTTAACGAACAGAGCGCGGTCGCAAGACAGGTCCACTTAGGAGTAAATTCGATAATCACTGATGAGGTTCAAATGGTGAAAGCGTTCATCAAAGGGTCAACTAGTTAAAAATTCATGAGCTGAAATCATGCCTTTGCAAAAGTTACTCTGCGATAAATCACGATGGTCACAAAATGCAAGAGCAATAAAAGCATTTTTGCTAGTACTAGAGGCCAATAAGTTCAGGATTTGGTGTGATCAGTTCAAGCACTTTAGGTGCGTAACTAAACTCTAAACTTGTCACTTCACCCAAATAATCGCCATCTACTTGATAAGGGAATGGTCTATGTCCCTCAATTACGAATGCTGACACATCAGATTTGTAATCAATGTATGAGTAATTATGGAAGGCTGTTGAACCGCGTATTGCAGCACTGACCAATCCAAGCATTCGGTTGACGCTGAGACTGTTTATGCTTATAGTCACGAGTTCTTGATCAAGGCCAGCGTCAGAAGATAACTTCAAAGATTTGCTACCAAGGTATGTGTAAGGGTCAGTGTTGAGACAAATTGCAAACTTAGAACTAGGTATGACTGACCCATCACTGTGTTTGATCCTGAAGGCTGGCCGCTTGCGATCGTAATGCCGTAACCATGTATCGACAGCCGCATAAACAAATAAAGCATGGCTTGCATATCTCTTGAGGCGCCCACGTTTCTCGACCTCAGCGACTACTGCCGCATCAAAGCCCATCCCAGCATGGAACAAAAAATATCGTCCATTAACGCAACCTAAACCTACCGATTTAGGGTTAGCTTTATCCATGGTTTCTAGAAGAATTCCTGTTGCTTCGACCGGGTCATCTGGAAGTCCAAGTGTCCTTGCAAATACGTTAGTTGACCCACCCGGAAGAACCGCAAGGGCGGTTTGTGAATGGATAAGTCCGTTGGCAGCTTCGTTTAACGTCCCGTCCCCTCCCAAAACGACAACGACATCGAACTCTTCTTCAACTGCTTGCTTCGCCAAGCGTGTTGCATGATCACGGCGAATGGTCTCTGCCAACACAACTTCATGGTCAGCAGCTAATGCCTTTTGGATAACCACTCGAGTCCTCGGAGTAACAGAGGATGCTGCGGGATTTACGAGGAACATTATTTTCACATAACCATTCTAGGAAATTTGTGGACAAGCTGTGACTTTCCACACATTCTTCAGTTATGGAATACGCGAAAACCTGCTGTAAAGTCATAAATAGATACAGACTTATAACAAGAACTGAAAAGAAGGAAAAATGAAAGTAGCAGTTTGCGTAAAGCAGATTCCAGATCCAGCAGATCCCGGTGCAATAGATCCAGAAACAAAAACCCTAAATAGAGACGTCAAACTTATTCTAGATGAATCCGACTCGTACGGAGTCGAGATGGCACTTCAGTTAGTTGGAGATGACGGCGAAGTCGTACTCATTTCTATGGTGCCAAACAATGAGAGAAATGGTCTCAATAACGCTCTAGCAATGGGCGCTGATAGCGCCATCCTTGTCAGCGATGACGCCTTATCTGGTTCCGATGCCTTAAGCACAGCTAAGGTCCTAGCTGCAGCTATCCAAAGAACGGAACCAGACTTAGTCCTAGCTGCAACAGAATCCTCCGACGGCTACACGGGCACGGTTCCTGAGCAAGTTGCAGAGCTGCTTGGTCTCCCATCTGTCACTTTCGCAAAAGAAGTCACCGTTGACAGCGGTAATGTCGCTGTGAAACGTCAAACAGAAGATGGTTACGATGAGGTTGACTGTCCGCTCCCAGCCCTAGTGTCTGTAACTGCTGGCGTTGTGGAACCGCGATACCCCTCGTTCAAAGGAATCATGGCAGCAAAATCAAAGCCAGTTGAAGAGTTAAGCCTCGCAGACCTCGGGATTGAAACTAACACCGTAGGCTGGGCGGGCGGACGCCAAGAAATAGTTTCTATCGAGCCCGCTCCCGAACGAGAAGCTGGTGAGATCATAGAAGATGAAGGTGACGGTCATGAACGAATCGTAGCCTTTCTCCAAGAAATGAAAGTTATATAGGAGGAATCATGGGAAATATATGGGTACACGCAGAGACAACAGATGGGATTGTTTCCTCAATAACACTTGAACTGCTAGCAAAAGCCAGAGAGCTAGGCGAAGTCACCGTATTCCACGCAGGCGCTGACGCAGAACAAGCAGCAGGTGAATTAGGGGAGCATGGCGCAACAAGAATACTCACTACTGGCGACCTAGATAATGGGCTACCAGGACCGGCATTAGCTGCAGCCGTTGCTGCCAAAGCCACCGAAGAATCACCTCTAGCAATACTATTTGGAACCACATACGGCGGACGGGACGTTGCTGGACGACTCTCAGTCAAAATGGACGCACCAGTAATCACCAACATTGTTGATCTACTCGACAGTGATGGCTTAACTGGTGTTGAACCCGTATTCGGCGGAACAACCAATGTCAAGACTAAGTTCACTGGAGAAACACCTGGAATCTTTCTCATACGTCCAAAATCCTTCACGGCTGAAAGTGCCGGAGGATCCGCTGCCGCAGTCGAAACACTAACAATCCCAGATCTAGGAGCAACTGGATCAGCAAGAGTTACAAACCGCTTCGTAGAAGAATCCGACGGGCCCAAGCTAGACGAAGCTGGAATAGTCGTCTCAGGTGGACGAGGACTTGGGGAAGCTGAAAACTTCCAAATGATCGAGGATCTAGCAGGCAAGCTGGGTGGGGCGGCCGGTGCATCCAGGGCAATCGTTGATGCTGGATGGGTGCCTTACAGCTATCAAGTAGGACAAACTGGCAAAGTCGTAAAACCAGATGTCTACATTGCCGCTGGAATTTCTGGAGCTACGCAACACATGGTTGGTATGAAAGGTTCCAAAACAATCATTGCTATTAACAAAGATCCTGAAGCACCTATTTTCTCAATAGCAGACTTGGGAATTGTAGGGGATGTGCACAAGGTCTTACCTGCTCTTCTTGAAGCCATAGGGGATTAATTCTCTAAGCCCTAGATTTCGTGAAATGAACATAGCCCTCAATATTGCAGCGCTTCTCTTGGTTATCGGTATTTCATGGTTTGGTGTTATATGGCTTGCTGGGTTCTTCCACAAAGGAAACGATGCAGATGAATCAAGGTTCACTGACCCTGATGAGGAAATATCTTAATCAGGCACAAAAAAATCGCTTGGTTTCCCAAGCGATTGAATTCTCTAATAATAGCACACCTAGAATTTCAATGTAGAGAAAAACGGCTTTTTTCCATATTTATACCAAAAAATTTCAATACAGGTCTTGGAATTCTAATGCAAAGCTTATTTGCGGGCGCTCGAAGCAATTAATGATCATTTATAATGATATAAAATTCAATATGCATCTTATAAAGAGATAAGTCCTAGATTACGGGCCAAGGAAACCGGGTTCCCGTAGGGTCTTCTGGAAACCGACCATTTTTTAGAAGCAATTTCGTACGAGAGAACATAGCCTCAAGCTCTTGCATACTTATGAATTGCAGAAGATCATCTCCAACTGGGCGATCTATAAAATTCTCCAAGTCAGCTATTAATACCTCAGGTATCTCCAATCCAGCCCAGTCCCAGATAACAGTCCTTAATTTGAAATCAACATGAAATGTTAGTCCGTTATCTATACCCCAAATCTTTCCATTACTCTCTCGAAGACAATGACCACCTTTTCGGTCTGTGCTGTTAGCAACAAAATCAAATAAACATATACGCTGTAACATCCCATGATTCTTCGGGTCTTCAAGCATATGAAAGTAATGCTCTTCAAAATCGCAAGGAATAAATAATTGGAGAGACCCAATGCCAAATGGGCCATCGGTTTTAACCGTAGGAGGAACGACATCCCAACCAATCATTTGAGCGACCAGAAAAGATGCAATCTCCCTTTGATATAAACCACTCGGAAAATCCCACAAAGGCCTCTCACCATTTGATGGTTTGTATATTCCTTGTAAGTCAGTCCTATCATCGAGGACATCTACTAGATACGTTGAATTAGAACTCCACGCCATTCTGCCAATAATTTCAATTTGGCTGTTCTGAAGGACCTTGACAGCATCATCGCTAGCGATCTCAGGCCTGTCGCGAAAGGGGGATACATCTTCTTCCATGGCTCAATCAGAACAAGGACACCAGCCATCGGCATAATTCAATGGCTCGCCACAATAGTTACAAGGAGGCCTACCAGCACTAACTACCTCAGTCGCCTTTAAAATAAATGCTTTAACTTGACCAGGTGTCAGGTGAATTTGTGCCATAGCTGCTTCTTCGCTCTCTTCATTTAATTCCTCAGCTACAACAACAAATTCTGACTTATCCTTCTCAAACGCAACTCCAATACTGGAGACCACCCAATCTGGAGTTACTGGCTCAACTAGATCTAGCGCCAAAGGAATATCTTCGGGACTGATCGGTTCAACATCCCCAATAAGTTGATCAAGGAAATCTGCCAACGCTCTCACTTGTATCTTCTCAAGCTGAAGTGTTGCCAAGTCCCCCGGGTTACCAAATTGAAGGAAAAAGACTCTTTGCCCAGAGGGCCCAACAGTTCCAGTAGTGAAGTGCTGTAGCTGACCGAAATGAAATGACCGGCTCATTATCAGGTTTGTCCTATCAAACTAGAAATATTGGCTCCTGTTGAATTGACGGCAAGAACAAATGGGCTTTTAACTCCGAAAATGACTGGGCTAACGGAACAAGGAGAAATGTGAAGTCGTTGAAATAAGTCCAAAGGTGTCCCAAGCGCAGCAGTAAGAAACGCTTTGATCGTGTCTGCATGTGAAACCGCTACGACAATTTCTCCCCTATGGTTCTCACAAATATTTGTTACTGTTGATACCATCCTCGACTGCATCTCCATAAAAGATTCCCCACCAGGAAATCTAAAAAGTGAGGGGTTCTTTTGTACCTTTTCCCAATCATTCAACTTTCGTAACTCTGACAATTTACGACCTGTCCACTTGCCAAAATCAGCCTCAATCAACCCTTGATGCGTACGAACTCTTTTGCCAAAAGCTTTAGCAATCGGCTTGGCAGTCTCAAGAGTCCTTTCCATAGGAGAGGAGTAAACAGCGTTAACACTGTTCAGAGAGCTTAAATATGAAGCAACTTTCTCTGCTTGGTCTTTGCCTAAATCGCTTAGATGAAGCCCTTTCGTACGGCCTGGCAAAATTTTCCCCGTCGTCGGCGTGTGACCATGTCGGACGAGAATAACTACAGTTGCTGATCTTTCCAACTGTGTAGATTTCGTCTTACTCGCCACAATTCACACGTTACCGGCAGAACCGACATTTTTTTCAAGTCAAAAAAAATAACTGAACTTCGCTAAGTGGGTTGCCTGATTATGAACAAAAGCTATGGTGCAATTTATGAGTTTATCAAAGCTAAATAAGGACATAATAGAATGCCGTAAATGTCCCAGACTCGTAGAATGGCGAGAAAGAGTAGCAGCAGAAAAGCGAGCGTCCTTTAGAGACCAAGAATACTGGGGTAAACCAGTTCCATCATTCGGAGACCCGAAAGCCAAACTCCTAATAGTTGGTTTAGCCCCAGCAGCACACGGCGCAAATCGAACTGGTCGCATGTTTACCGGAGATAGAAGCGGCGATTTCTTATTCTCAGCTCTTTATAGAGCCGGTTATGCCACTCAACCAGATGCCATCAGTAGCGATGACGGAATGAAACTCCTAGATGCATATATAACTGCACCAGTCCGGTGTGCTCCCCCCCAGAACAAACCAACCGCACTGGAACAAAAGACATGTAGCGACTATTTGAAACGTGAGTTCACGTATCTAAATAATGTCAAAGTAATCCTCGCTTTAGGTTCAATCGGCTATACAGCTATTTCAAAAGAGCTGAATATAACTCCGAGACCTAAATTCGCTCACGGATTGGAAGTGCAGCTCAAATCAGGTGAAATAATTTTATGTAGCTATCACGTAAGCCAACAGAATACATTCACGGGAAGGCTCACCGAAGAAATGTTTGATGCAGTGCTAGAAAGAGCGAAGAAATTGTCAGGAAAAAACAAACAAAGGGCGAGTAGACAGTCGTAGGAATCAACTTAACCCGATAGCGTCAAACATGATGAAGAAACAATTAGCAATCATAGTAATAGCTTTATTGGCACTAGCCGCTTGTGGTTCTTCGGGGAAGCCGCAATCCTTTTACGAGCAACGTGGTCCCCTTAAAGAAGATTACAAACCCTACGCAGCGGAGCTACTCGGCGCTGACGAAAATTCTAACGATGTGCCTCTTGTCCACCGAAACTTCATTGAAGGTTGTATGAGAGTTGGATTGATTGAATTTGAAGAAGGCTCACAGCAATTGATCAACCTAGCAACCCGCTGCGGTTGCAGTTACGCAGGCCTTGTCAAATTTGTTGAAACTCTAACACCGACTAACGAACAAGCTTTCAAGCTATTTGAAGAGTATGACAAACAACTAAAAGACGAAAATGGTTTCGCTAATTTAGACGATCGAGTAAAGGATATATTCTCCTCTTGCCAAAGCTGATTTCGCTTTGCTTTTTAGTGCTCTCAAGTGCTGTACTCTTACTTTCAAGTTGCGCTACCAATGCAAACGACAGCGGCTTCTCAAAGAACCCCGGGCCAATTTCAGCTAATCTCATAGGAGCACTTCAAGACGGCGAAGATCCCAATACCGTCCCTGAAGTAAAACGAAATTTCCTCAAAGGGTGCGTAACTGGAGCATCAGGGTCAATACCAGACCTTGTCGCAATACAGGAAACAGGCCTCTTGCGGGTTTGCGGATGCAGTTATGACAGAATGGTCCAATACTTTATTGATCAAGCAACTTCTTTTGCAGATTCATCAACCTCACTGTCAGATATTGAAAATTCCGCATTTACATCCTTTAAAGACTTAGACGATGACTTTCAGAAGGGTAGCGGAGAGTTTAGTGATAAGTTACTTAGAGTGTTTCAGCAATGTATTCGGGATTCCGCCCCTACGATTTCTTCTTAGGGAGACCAAGTCTGGGACTTTCATTGGCCCATTCTGGCCATCGAGTTCTACTCTTCTGAGCAAGTTTCTGCATGAGTGCTATAGCTCCAGGGTCATCATCACCAGGCCTAGTCTCGATAGCTCCATCCTTGATCATTGCCTCAATGATCGCTCTACCTAAGTCTGTTCGAACGACAGTAAGGGTCCAATCAGTCAGCTCCCCTATCCCCCCAGTAGAGATATCAGCGTGTTCCGCAGCGAAATCAGGACAGTGGTTACATCCTTCTCGGGTCCAAGCGTGACACTCTTTTAGGTTGATTTCGTGGTAGTCACCATTTTTCATCCATACCTGGAACACTCCTTTAATATTCATTTTCGAAATGTCATCTTTGTGTAGGCCATATTTGACCCAGAAGAGTTCATCAAACATTGAGTCGTCAAAGGACTTGGAACAAAGGAGTCCAATATTAAGTTTGATAGGCTTTCCGACTTTTCCGATCTTTCTATTCCACATCACAGGGGCAATAGATGTTTGGCAGCTCATACCAACCAGAGCGAGCTGAGTTAATCCGCGTTCTTTGGCTTCAGGGTAGGCCATTGTGTTCGCAGAATATGTGTAGCGACTTCCAGCGCCGGCAAGAACTTCTTCGCGATTCGTAGCTACCATCGGAATAGCTTTCCAACCGGCATCTTCTCCTTCTTCTGAAGACCCTTCAAGGCCGGAAACAAGAGCTCCGTCAATTATATTGTTCTCCAAGCACCAGATCAGTATTGAGGAAACTAGCCCACCGTCTTGTCCGACGTCGTATACAAAATCGTCAGATGCTCTGACCAAGAGGATATCTTTGTAGATTCCTGCAATTTCTTCATCTTCTCTAATACGCCCGAAAAGATGCTGATCAGCTTCTGTTTCCCAATCTCGAAATCGAGGACAGGCTCGAGTGCAGCTAGTGCATCCCTTCTCACCATGTCCGCAATTAGCTAAACCCAGTTCTTCTTCAAGGTGAAATGGTTTATACTGCCCCGGTTCATGTTTATAGCCAATCACATCATGAGGGCAAGAGATCACACACCCTGCACACCCCGTGCATAACCCAGATGTGATTACTTCGTCGTACAGCTCTTTCCATTGAAAGGTCCAACGACCCTTCTTCTCTTTAGGAGCAGTCTCAACATTTGTCATGATGCGATGATACAAGCCTCTATTC
>WTHU01000158.1 GCA_011523005.1 Acidimicrobiales bacterium | reverse complement strand
TTGAGAGGCTATAGCGAATATTTCATCTATCCCCGTGAATTGCGCCCTCTATGGCTTTTAGGTGGGGGGCTTTCCTGCCGGTGCGCATTGCTATGATTTCAGCGCAAATTGAAATAGCTGTCTCCTCAGGAGTTCTAGCGCCGAGATCTAGTCCTATTGGTGACATGACTCTTTCGAATTCTTTCGTTGTGACTCCTGCTTCAATGAGTCTTTCGGTTCGATTGTCATGAGTTTTTCTACTCCCCATTACACCTATATAGCCAACCTGTGTTTGCAATGCTGAGGTGATAGCAGGAACATCAAATTTATTATCATGAGTTAGCACACACACTGCATCTCGTGGTCCTAGACTCGCCCCAAGCTTTTCCATCAATTGGTCTGGCCATTCGTTTTCAACTGCGTCTGCTTGTGGGAACCGCGCTGTCGTTGCAAATACTGGGCGTGCGTCGCAAACGATAACTTTGTAGCCTAAGACTTTGGCGATTCGGACCAAAGCAGCAGTAAAGTCCACAGCACCGAAGATAACCATTTGGGGTGGCGGCGCGAAACTCTCAATGAAAATTGATAATGTTTCTTCTCGCGCTTCGCCCTCTATTCCGTAATGACGAATACTTGTTCGCCCAGCCGCTAATTCCCCTGCCATATCACGAGACAACACGTTGTTGATCTTTTCATTACCCAGTGAACCTAAATACGAACCGTCAGGGAGGAGAAGTAATTTAGCGCCTTGTCCTGGTCCTTCAATGATGGTTGCTAACGCAACGGGAAGGCCTTTCGTCAGGTTTCTTTTGAACTCGTCAAATATCTTTTCTGCCATGTTCACCAGTCAAATGGTTCTATGTAGAGATTGATTGTACCTCCACAGGTAAGTCCAACTGCAAAAGCTTCATCATCGCTGTACCCGAAAGAAACAGTTTTTCTTTCACCTGACTCTATTATTTCTAACGCCTCTGTTACGACAGCTCCTTCGACACAGCCACCGGAGACTGATCCAGAAACTACACCGTCTTCATTCACTGCCATAGCTGCACCTGCATCACGGGGACCAGAGCCTTCAAGTGATATTACTCGTGCAATTGCAACGCGCTTACCTTGTGTTACCCATTTCTCAATATCTGAGATTATTTCTCGCATTATTTCTCTATTCCGTCAATATTTCAGCTAGTTCAATTAAAGATTCTAGACTATGCCCCTCAATAAATTCATCAATGTAAGGTAACGCTGCTGCCATACCTTGAGCGAGCGGCTCGTAGCCAGGTGAAACCTTTAAAGGGTTTATCCAGATTATGTTGTGAGAGATTCTTTTGAGTCTAGCCATTTGCTCATCCATGACTTCACTTTTGCCTCTGTCCCACCCGTCAGAAAGTATTACAACGGTTGCGCCTCGAGCCATTCCTCGTTGTCCCCACAGATTGAGGAACTCTCCAATAGTTTCTCCTAGACGGGTCCCTCCCGACCAGTCGGTTATTGATTCAGATGTGATGTGCATTGCCTTGTCAAGGTCCCTATTTGAAAGCTCGTGAGTTACCCGTGTCAATCGTGTTCCTATCGTGAAGGCTTCTACCCTTCTTCGACTTATAATTGCTGCTTGTATAAAGCGTAGAAGCGCCCTTGCGTAAACTTCCATTGATCCAGAGACATCGAGTAAAAAAACAATCCTTCTAGCTTTATCATTTTTTTGCATGAAGTATCTTTCGATGGGCTCTCCCGCAGTTCGAAAGGAGGCCCTGATGATACCTCTAAGGTCTGGGGTCTTATTATGTCTCGCAACGGAGCTGACTCGCCGGCTTTTCTGAGTGCTACCTATTAGTCGTATTGATTTCATTAATTCGTACGCCTCGGATAACTCATCGTCGTTGTAATTAGCAAAATCTTTTTTCCGGAGAATCTCTGAACGTGAGTATTTGAGAGGAATGAGTTCTCCTTCTTGACTCGTATCTGTTAGGTCGTCGTTTTCATAATTATCGTTGTCTATCGCCAACGTCATTTCTTTTATGGTTTGTGTCTTTTCTTCTCCGAGAACTATGTAGTCCTCCCAAAATGCATGGAAAGCGTCATCGTAGGCTGGTATGTCTTCGGGAGATCTAACAAGAGTTGATCTTCCAGCCCAATAGACATCATCTCGGTTAGTAATAGTGACGTAAGCGAGTGACTGGAAGAAGGTAATCGATGCGGAAATAGGTACTTCAACACCCATTTTTCTAAGAAAGGTGATAAATCCTTGAGTTATATATTCGGGCTTGTTGATGTCTTGATGAATGTCAGACTGCACGGGCATAAGCATCTTCGATGACTTTATCTAGGCCATATTCCATGATTTTTTGTTGATCTTCGCGGTATTTCAGGAGGGCTCCGATTGTTGCAGTGATGCCATCTTCTGTGAGGTCACTATTTCCTATTCTTTCAAGAGCCATGGCCCAATCAATGCTTTCCGAGACTCCTGGTGGTTTATATAGATTCATTTCACGAATTTGCTCAACTGTGACAGCTATTTTTTTGATTAATTGCTCAGAAA
The DNA here is from genome assembly GCA_011523005.1 of Acidimicrobiales bacterium. Taxonomy (GTDB): domain Bacteria; phylum Actinomycetota; class Acidimicrobiia; order Acidimicrobiales; family UBA8592; genus UBA8592. The sequence continues at coordinate 6,350 of WTHU01000158.1, read as the reverse complement.
CGTCGGGGGCTTTAGCTTTAAGTATTTGGATTTCTCTGAGGTAACCAGGATGGTCTACCCAGTGATAGAGACACCTTCGCTTGAGAGCATCGTGAACGTCTCTTGTTCGATTGGATGTAATCACGACGATCGGCGGCACAGTTGCTTTGAAAGCTCCTATCTCAGGGATAGTAATTGAATAATCTGAGAGCAATTCAAGCAGGAAAGCCTCAAATTCGTCGTCTGCGCGATCAAGTTCGTCTATGAGCAGTACCGGAGGGGTTTCTCCTTCGTAATCAATTGCTTGCAGAAGTGGTCGCCGAACTAGGAATCGCTGATTGTACAATTCGTCTTCGAGCGCCTTTTCATCTATCTGTTTAGCTCTTCCAGATGCTTCGGTAGTTCTTAAATGCAATAGCTGTTTTGAGTAATCCCACTCATAGATAGCGTGTGATGCATCTAGGCCTTCGTAACACTGTAAGCGTATTAGATCAGTATCAAGCCAGCTTGATAGCACTTTCGCTACTTCTGTTTTCCCGACGCCCGGTTCGCCTTCCAAAAAGATTGGCCTCTGTAAGTTGATTGCTAAAAAAAGTGCTGATGCTAGACCTTCAGAGGGGAAATAACCCTGCCCTTCAAGGCCATTTTGTACGCTTTCTATGCTCTGTGCCTGCTCATATCTCACATCTATAATCTACAGGTTGCGTGTGTGGGTAGCACATGCGAAGTTTTATTCAGCCCTAGAGGCCAGCTTCTTCAAGTCCGCGTTTCACGAGAACTCTGGCTAAATGTTTACGGTACTCAACTGATGCGTTGATGTCCGATGTTGGTTCTGTTCCTATCGCAGCCTGTTCGCTAGCTTCTTTAGCATTTGCCCCACTTGCAATTGCTTCTTCCACTGCGGTTGCACGGAATGGGGTTGAGTGCATATTGACCAGCGATACACCACTTTGGCCATTGTTTACTAGAACGGATGCGCCAACAATAGCCCAGTCTTGTGCTCTTCTATTAAATTTTTGAAATGACCACTTTGCGTCCGGAACACTGGGAACCTTTATCTGCGTGAGCATCTCATCATCCTTAAGGTCAGTTTCTAGGAACCCGACGAAGAAGTCATCTATCGGAATGTCTCGTGTCCCTTCAGGGCCGGTTACGACAACGGTCGCGTTTAGTGCAAGCAGAGCTGATGGGATATCGGAGGCTGGGTCGCCGTGAGCAATTGCGCCTCCTATAGTTCCACGGTGTCGGACTTGTGGGTCTCCTACGTGGTGGGTGGCTGAGGCTAATAGTCCAGCATTTTTCTTAACTAATGAATTAGCTTCGATATCGCTATGTCGGGTTAGGGCCCCTATAACTAAACTGCCGTTTTCTTCTCTTACATATTTTAGATCATCTAAGCGATTGATATCCACCAAATAGGCCGGTGCGGAAAGGCGAAATTTCATTAGTGGGAGTAGTGAGTGACCTCCAGCGATCAGCTTAGCTTCATCTCCATGTTCTTGAAGGGCCTCTAATGCTCCTTCAACCGAATCTACTCGCAGGTAATCAAAGTTTGCGGGAATCATTTATGCCTCGCTTACTTCTAGTACTGCTTTGACAATATTGTGGTAACCGGTGCATCTACAGAGATTGCCTTCGAGTCCTTCTCGAACTTCATCTTCAGTTAGGGTTTGATTTTCCTCAACAAGGGATACACAGGCCATGACCATACCCGGCGTGCAGTAACCGCATTGGAGAGCATGACATTCATGAAAGGCCTGCTGCATGGGGTGGAGCGTGCCGTCTGACTGTGCTAAACCTTCTATAGTCGTGACCTCCATTCCATCAACTTGCGCTGCTAAAACTGTGCAGGACTTAATTGATTCACCGTTCAGGTGTACTGTGCAGGCTCCACATGATGAAGTATCACATCCTATATTTGTTCCTGTTAGCCCCGCGGATTCACGTATGAACTGAACCAGTAGCGTTCGAGGCTCAACATCATGTGACTGCTCGACGCCATTAATGTTAAGAGTTACTTCCACTTACTTCCCCTTTGTTCTTATAAGAAATCTAGTACAACTGTTGGGGTAAATACTAAATCAATTTAGATATCAACCTTTTGGTAGCATGCTCTGGCCCACAGACTGGAACCAATTAATAGTAATGCTAGTGAGATAAACCCTGGTTGTGTCTCTGCCCATGTTACGTCGCCAAGAAATCCTTGGCGCCCCATTCTGATGACATGTGTTATCGGGTTATATTTTGCTACGTGATATAGCCATCCTTGTATAGCTTCTAGAGGTGCCTGTCCTACCGACAGAAACATTGTACTGAACATAACCACTTGTGCGATTGCTAAAGATTTTAAGGTCTTCATCGTGAAAACAATGCCTAATACAAATAAGGACATGACCGCGGCTATTCCTATTGCAGTCAAATATGCGACAATGAAGCCTAAAAGGCCACCTGGCATGTCAGCGTCAAGAGCCGCAAATGAGACTATCAGTACTGCAGTAGTTGGCAGCACGGCTCTCGTAACGGAATATCCGACAAGTCCTGAAATTAATGCTGATGGAGTGATTGGCGCTGCTCGCATTCGATCAAAAAATCCATTTTCTAAGTCTGTTGCGGTAAGTCCTCCCCCACCGAGTCCTGAGAATGCTGACCCTTGAAGGATTGCCCAAGCTGCCATCCAATTAACTGCTTTGTCGGTGCTGTAACCATCGAGTTCCACAACCGATGAGAATGATCCGCTGAATGCTACTACGAAGAAAATAGGCATAATTATGGAGGGGATCATTAGTGACGGCAGTCGACGCATCCGCATTAAACCTCTTTTGGTGATAGCCACTGTTACGTGCAACTGAGATGTATTTCTTGTTGATGCTGTGGTCATGATGCGACTGCTAAACGTCTTTTGAGTTGATGTATTGAAGTCGCGATCCCTGCAAGGGAAATCAAAGAGATTATGCCAGATGCTTGCAGAAATGCTTTCCATGAGAATCCTTCTATTGTGATAGCGCGAGTCCAGTCAATAATCCATGTCAATGGATTCCATTCTGCGATTTGCCCGTACCATCCGTCCATCAGTTCAACTGGGAAGAAGGCTGAACTGATAAAGATGAATACAAAAATTATAGGGAACAGTGAGTTGACGACTTCTTGGGACCCTGTCCTTAACGCTATGGCAATCAGGAAACTACCTACACCCATTGACAGAAAAGAAGTGATAAAAACGAGGGCTAAAGCACTGCTTACACCTCCAGATAATTCTGCTCCGAAAGCAAAGAAAATAGCTATGAGGATTGTTGCCTGAACTAGACCGTAGATGAATGCGCTTGATAGGCGGGCTATTAGGATAGACGATCTTGATACCGGTGATGAAAGTAGTCGGTCCATAAAGGAATTTTCGATATCGCCGGCCAAATCAGTTGCACTATTTGTTGACCCGAATAGGACACCTTGTATTACGCAAGCTGGAAGAATGAAGTCAAGAAAGGTCACATCAGGGTATGGAAACTCGGGGAGGTTCACCGCCTTGCTAAATTGTGCTGCATATACAGCTGCTAGCAATAAAGGAAAGAATAGTGTTGGTGCCCAGGCTTGTGGTTGGCGTATCATTCCTAAAATGCTTCGGTGAGATAGTTGTAAAGCTTGAGGAATGGAGTATTTAATGTTCATTTCTGACTATCACGTATCCGATCCGCCTTCAAGTCGTCTTCCAGTCGCATCTGCGAAAACATCGTCAAGACTTGGTTCGTCGAGTTCAACATGCTGTACTTCTATGTCTTGATCTTCTAAGGATTTCAGAACAGATGTGATGGCTCGTGTTCCGCCATCAAGCCCTATAGCAATTCTTCCTTTTCTTGCAGGTCGTTCCTCCCCCAGTTTTGTCATTACCTGCTTAGCGGTCTCAAAGTCACTTTCAGCTACATCCACGCGTAATGTTGGAGCCCCTACATCTGATTTAAGTTTCGTGGGAGTTCCCTCTCGGACGATCCTCCCATTATCAATTATCGCTATTCGTTGAGCTAGCTGATCTGCTTCCTCTAAATATTGAGTGGTCAGGAACACGGTTGTTCCTATTTCCTTATTAAGTGTTCGCACTTCTTCCCATAAAGCAACTCTGCTTGTTGGATCAAGACCTGTGGTCGGTTCATCCAGGAAGAGCACTTTGGGTTGATGAACAAGTGATAATGCGAGGTCGAGTCTTCTGCGCATACCACCCGAGTAAGTTCCGACTCGCTTATCGCCTGCGGCAGTAAGCCCAACGCGTTCAAGCAATTCTGCACATCTTTGTTTACCTTCATGCCTTGAGATACCGTGAAGGACTGCTTGTAATCTAAGTAACTCGTTGCCGGTCATGAGAGGGTCAATAGCGGCATCCTGAAGGGCCACTCCTATTTTTTTCCTAACCATGCTTGCTTCTGATGCGACGTCAAAGCCGGCGACTCTGGCTGCACCCCCTGTGGGTTTTAGAAGAGTAGTGAGCATTCGCACAGCTGTTGATTTTCCTGCCCCATTAGGGCCCAAGAATCCGAATACTTCACCTTCCTCAACGGTCAGGTTAATGCTATTGACAGCAACTAGATTTCCAAAAGTGCGCGTGAGATTTTCAGCTTCTATCGGTCTGCTCATCTACCCTCCGAGAGTTTGGGCGAGGTGAGTAAACGGCCAATTTGCCGGCAGCCGCACCGGTTCAGGTGCTGGCGGTGGGACTGCGTAAGCCTCTTCACCGGGTCGAACAAATCCATAATTTTGTCGAGCTAACTGTTCGATCTTTTCTGGAGAGTACAAGGCATCCCGCTTTTCTTCTAGCTCAGCGTTCTCAACGGTAATTGATGTAAGTTCCTGTTGTTTGGATGAAAGTTCTTCTCCTTGTTTTATCCAAAGTTGCAGTAGATCAAAGCTCCACCAAAGAACCAAGAGGGCAATAATGGCAGAAACTACCCAAAAGGCTATTTTTCTAGTTCGCTCAGTGGCTTGAAGGTCACTGTCGGGTGTTTCAGTTACGAGTGCCATGTCAGCCGACCTTTAACGCGTTTATCCCTCGGAATGCAGCTGCGTCACCTAGCTCGGATTCAATCCGGAGTAATTGATTGTATTTTGCTACTCGTTCGCTTCGCGCAGGGGCCCCAGTCTTGATCTGCCCACAATTGGTTGCTACAGCGAGATCGGCAATTGTCGTGTCTTCGGTGTCTCCTGATCTATGTGACATGACAGATGTGTATCCATTTTGTGTCGCAAGGTCTACAGTTTCAAGAGTTTCGGTTAAAGTTCCGATTTGGTTTACTTTGATGAGTATTGAGTTTGCAACTTCCTTATCTATGCCTTGTTGGAGTCGTTGCGTGTTCGTTACGAAAAGGTCATCTCCGACAAGTTGAACTTTACTTCCGATACTTTTCGTGATTTCTGACCAGCCTTCCCAATCCTCTTCTGCCATCCCATCTTCAATGGAGACGATAGGGTACCTTTTCACTAGATCAGAGTAGTACTCTGCCATTTCTGTTTGGTTGAGTGTGCGATTTTCACCTTCAAGATGGTAGACCTCACTTTTGAAAAATTCTGAACTCGCGGGATCTAAAGCTATGGTGATGTCTTCGCCTGGGGTAAAGCCGGTTCGGTCAATTGCTTCAACTAGAAGTTTCACAGCTGCCTCATTTGATTCAAGGTCAGGAGCGAAGCCCCCTTCATCCCCTACAGCTGTTGATAAATTTTTTTCTTCAAGGACGAGTTTGAGTGTTTGATAGCATTCAGCTCCCCATCGGAGAGCTTCAGAAAATGATGCAGCGCCTGTAGGCATAATCATGAATTCTTGCAGGTCAATATTGTTATCTGCGTGCTCGCCACCATTTAGGACATTCATCATAGGAACTGGGAGTACGTGTGCCGATGCTCCCCCTAGATAGCGATAGAGTGGTTGATGAAGTGAGGTCGCTGCTGCTTTGGCTACGGCCAAAGAAACACCTAACATTGAATTAGCTCCAAGTTTGGATTTATTGTCCGTTCCATCAATGAGCAGCATCGCCCTGTCAATAGCGCGTTGGTCGGTTGCTTCCATACCAACTATTTCTGATCTTATTGCACCATTTACATTTTCTATGGCGCCGTGGACACTTTTACCTAGGTAACGGTCTCCCCCGTCACGCAATTCGACAGCTTCATATTTTCCAGTTGATGCGCCAGAGGGGACAGCAGCTCGACCTTTTGATCCATCATTTAGCTCCACATCGACTTCAACTGTAGGGTTACCTCGAGAATCAAGAATTTGTCTTCCGGCGATTGCTATGATTTTCTGCCCAGTCATGGTGTTTCTTTCGTAGTTCTGTTCGTTCAAAAGGGGTTTTATCTAAAATACCCGTATTGAAGGGAAATGTTGTTGATAAGCG
>WTHU01000034.1 GCA_011523005.1 Acidimicrobiales bacterium | reverse complement strand
ACACCAGACATGGATGAAACAGTCCGTTTCTACTGTGGAGTTCTTGGAATGCCTTTAGTGGCCACATTACGTGCGGGCCCCATGAGGCATTATTTTTTTGAATTAGGACCCGGAAACACCATTGCGTTTTTCGAAGACCCACGTGCCGAAACATTCGCCAAACCTGCGGGCCTCATGACACGAACAGATCTTCAGTTCGACCACCTCTCATTCGCTTTACCTACCGAAGAGGACCTAAAGTCGCTCATAACAAGACTAAACAATGCTAACTGCGACATCACAACAATCGTTGATCACCACATCATCAAATCTGTTTACTTCCACGATAACAATGGAATCGCTCTAGAAGCATCATATTGGACTGTCCCGATAGAGGAATTAGGATTCAAACCTGATGATGAAACATTATTTGCTGACCCAGAGCCCGTACCAGCAGTCAATGAACTCGCGAACGGATCACTCACCCAAATTCCAGAGACCAAATTCGCTTCATTCTCATAGCGATACCAGATTCAAACCAAATAATAAGATTTCCAGACTCCCACGTGGCAAAATCAAATTATGGTTGCGATCAAATTAGACGGTGAACAAGTTTCACTAAACCTCAAAAGCACTCTCAAACAGAGAATTTCCAAACTTCAAGAAACGTCAATCACACCAGGTTTAGGAACAATTCTCGTAGGTGAAGATGGTCCATCAAAAAATTATATTGCGATGAAGCACCGCGATTGCAAAGAACTCGGAATGCACTCGGAAGAAATAAATCTTCCAGCGACGACAACCCAACAAGAAATAATTGAAGCTATAGAAACGTTCAATAACAATCCTCAAATACATGCCTTCATAATCCAGTACCCATTCCCAGGAGACCTTGACTATGAAGCAGCCCTTCTCCATGTACTGCCCGAGAAGGATGCAGATGGCCTTCATCCAGTCAACCTAGGGAAATTAGTGCAAGGAATCCCAGCCCCACTAGCCTGCACCCCTGCAGGAATACAATATTTGCTTGAACAATACGACGTTCCTATCACAGGGAAACATGTCGTAATTGTCGGAAGAGGCTTAACAATCGGAAGGCCATTAGCAAACCTTTTATCGCTCAAAAGAACAAACGCTAACGCGACAGTAACCGTGGCTCATACCGGAACGGAAGATATTAGTATCCATACAAAACAAGCAGATATTCTGATCGCAGCAGCGGGATCACCCCACATGATCAAAGCAGACATGGTTAAACCCGGATCAGCAGTCGTAGCGGCAGGTGTAAGCTTTGAAGGGAAAAAACTACTCTCGGATGTCGCAGATGAAGTTGATCAGGTTGCTGGATGGTTATCACCAAGAATTGGGGGAGTAGGCCCTATGACTCGAGCGTTCCTTATGGCAAACACAGTTCAAGCTGCAGAGAAAACCCTAGATATCTTTTAGACTTTTTTCCTTTACATTTAAGTAACTCATCAGATTTCCTCTACAATCAGGCTATATGGCAGAAAAAATTACAATAAATGATGACCACACACTCAATGTCTCTGACAATCCGATAATTCCTTTCATTGAAGGTGATGGCACAGGAATAGATATCTGGCCAGCTGCAAAACTCGTTCTTGACGCAGCCGCCGGAAAATATGGTCGAACAATTGAGTGGATTGAAGTTCTCGCAGGAGAAAAAGCATTCAACGAAACTGGAGACTGGCTACCACAACAGACAGTTGACACTTTTGAAGAATACCTAATTGGCATCAAAGGACCACTCACAACTCCTATCGGAGGAGGCTTCAGAAGCCTCAATGTTGCATTACGCCAACTTCTAGACCTCTACGTGTGCCTCCGCCCAGTCAGATGGTTTGAAGGCGTACCCTCGCCAGTTAAACAACCCGAACTTGTTGACATGGTGATCTTCAGAGAGAACACAGAAGACATTTATGCAGGAATAGAAGCCGAAGCTGGCTCACCCGAAGCAGAAACAATCCGTGAGATGATCAAAGAAGTCTTCGGAAGAGAAATAAGTGAAGATTCAGGATTAGGAATCAAGCCTGTTTCTCGAACAGGTTCTCAACGGCTCCAACGAGCAGCAATCAAATACGCTGTTGAACGCGGACGGAAAAACATTCACTGGGTTCACAAAGGCAACATCATGAAGTACACAGAAGGAGCATTCCAAAAGTGGGGATATGAACTTGTCAAAGAAGAATTTGATGATGTTGCCGTAGGCTGGGATGACTGCGGAGGAGACCCCGGTGACAAAATCCTTGTTCAAGACGCAATCGCTGATATCGCTCTCCAGCAGGTTCTAACACGACCAGCTGAGTTTGATGTAATCGCAACGATGAACCTTAACGGCGATTACCTATCCGACGCACTCGCCGCACAAGTAGGTGGAATAGGAATAGCTCCCGGAGCTAATATCAACTACGTCACAGGGCACGGAATCTTTGAAGC
>WTHU01000101.1 GCA_011523005.1 Acidimicrobiales bacterium | reverse complement strand
GTAATGCTCATTTTCAAGTACAAGGTTACGAAACTTGTATAGGAGTTTCGTTCGGCGAGCGATAGATGCTTCGCTCCAATCACTGAGTGCAGCCTTAGCAGCTGCCACAGCCTGATTAACTTCTTCTGATGTCGCATGCTGTATTTCTGCCACTTGCTCTTCTGTAGCTGGATTTAGAACTGCATGAGTCTTTTGAGTTGCTATACCAACGCTTTGACCATTGATGTAGTGCTGAATTGAACGCATGGAATCCTCTCGTGTTTGCAATCCTAAGCATACATACTTTTATCGCTGGGAATTCATTGCAGATACTCGCAAGCCTTGTTGCTTGAGGTAATCATTTAGATTTTTCTGGGGGCAAGGTTACCCTTGCCCCCAGTGAAAGTATTTAGCCTTTTGCGTTCACAAATGCGTCGGAGTAATTCGTTTCAAAATCTCCGGTGTCCTCAATTGATTCTAGAGAATCAACGCCGCCAGCAAAGAGCTCTGGGTTTCGTATGAAATCGAGCGGATCATCGTAATACCCATCGGGATCTTCGCCCATAAGGTCTAGAGCCGCCTGGTTAGGCGTGTCGTAGTAGTTCCAGTCAGTAAGTGCAGCACCTTGCTCAGCGGTGAGCATCCAGTTAATGAAAGTATGTGCTGTGCATGGACTTGGCGCGTCGAATGGGATCGCCATGTTGTCAATCCATTTCGTTCCGCCCTCTTCAGGAACAAAGTAGACATAGTCTTCATAATTGTCTTGATCCAAGAACTGCACGAACATGTCGCCGGAATAACCGTGCCCTATTACAGTTTCACCACTTGTTAGGAACTCGTCAGCAGAGTCGGTATTGAATGCTGCGAGCCTACTTGACGTAGCTGCTAACAAGTCTTTAGCTTCGTTCAATTCGGATTCGCTTGTTGTGTTTAATGAGTAGCCAAGATACTTAAGTGCAGCCCCGACTGTCTCTCTTGGGTCATTCAGTAACTGAATTTGGCCATCAAATGCACCGGAGATTGCAGGATCAAAAATTAGTCCCCATGACCGTGGGAAATCATCACCAACAACGGCTGTGTTGACACCGATACCAGTGGTTCCCCATTGGTAGGGGACTGAATATTCAGCTTTCGGATCATAGTAAAGCCCACTGAAATCATCGGAGATATTTGAACTGTTGGGTATCGCATCTAAATTTAGCTTCATAATATGGCCTGCTTCTATGAGGATTGAAACCATATAGTCAGAAGGGACGATGACATCGTAACCAGAATTTCCGGCTGAAATTATTGGTTGCATGGCCTCGTTACTTTCGTACGTATCCAAAGTGAAACTAATGCCGTATTCTTCCGCAAAGGCTGCTAGTTGCTCTTCGTCTATGTACTCTGCCCAGTTGTACATGGCAAGATCGCCATCAATCTGGCCTACCTCACATGCTGATCCTGCGCTGTCGTCATCATCGCTTCCGCAAGCTGTAACTGCTAGCAGCGATATAGCGAAGATAGCGCCGAGTACCTGTAGCTTTCGTGTTTTTCTCATTTCTTCCCTCCTGGCCATAGGCCATTGGTTTAATCTAACCACCGCGTCTCGTGCGTTCTGCCAATAGCGATAGCCCCACTAATAACATAGACGAGACTAGCATAATCACAGAAATTGAGTTGATAAGTGGTGTCACGCCTTTACGGATAAGTCCGAAAACGTATACGGGTAACGTCGTCCAACCGGGACCTGCTACGAATTGAGTGATAACAACATCATCTAACGAAAGAGTCATCGCTAATAAAGCTCCTCCTGCTATGCCGGGGAGTATTTGCGGGAAGGTGACGTGCCTAAATGCTTTCCATCTGGATGCATACAGATCTACTGCTGCTTCTTCTAGGTCTGTACTCATCCCAGCTAATCTGGCTCGGACTACAACTGAGACGAAACTGATGTTGAAGGCGATGTGGCTTATTGATATTGACCAAAATCCCTTGCGTAATTGTATACCGAAAAGGTTGTCTAGGATTTCAAAGAACTCTCCAAAGAACAACAGGAGCATTACCGCCATTGTTACATCGGGAATAATGATAGGTAGGTAAAGCAAAGCGTCAAAAACTCTTTTACCTTTGAAAGTAAAGCGCTCCAATGCAAGAGCTGACATTGTGCCGAGAATTACGGAAATTATTGTTACGACAATCGCGATTTTTATGGAGTTCTCGAGGGCATTTCGCGCATTCGAACTATCAATGAATTGCTCGTACCAGCTAAGAGTGAATCCGCCCCATTTCCCAACGTTACGACTTTCGCTAAAGGAAAAGATTACGAGAAGAACTATGGGGGCGTAGAAGAAAAGATATACAAGCCAACCGTTTATTTGAAGGCCAATTTTTGATAAGCCTCTTGGCTCAACTGCGTTACTCATAATGTCCTTCCGCCTTTACGGAAATAAATGATGGTCATGAGTAGCATTACAGCCATTAGGACAAAGCTCAATGC
>WTHU01000009.1 GCA_011523005.1 Acidimicrobiales bacterium | reverse complement strand
GCTATTTAGAAAGGCCCCATGCGAAACCCATCAAATTATCACGATAGCGGGGAATTGTGACACAATAACAAAGGAGGAAAAACTTGACTGAGCAATGTGATGTGATCATTTTGGGTACAGGAGCAGCCGGTCTAACTGCTGGTCTAGCAGCTGCCCATGAAGGCGCCTCTGTCCGTATTTTTGAGAAATCTGAACTTTTAGGCGGAACGACTGCTATGAGTGGCGGAATTATTTGGATTCCAAACAACCATTTGCAAGAGGGATCGGGTGTAAAAGACTCCCGAAAGAAAGCATTATCGTACCTTGAGTCACTTTCATTGGGTCAAATAGATTCCGATATGGCTGCAACTTTTGTTGACAACGGTCCAAAAATGCTCAAATGGATCGAAGATGTTACCCCATGCTCGTTCCACTTAATTGATAACTATCCCGACTATCACCCCGAGCACCCAGGTGGCTTACCCGGCGGCGGCAGGTCAGTTGATAACAATTTATTTTCATTGCCTGAACTTGGGGATTGGGCTTCACGAATTCGAGGTCAAGAAAAGGGTAATCCAGTCATGCTAACCGAAACACCATTAGGTGGAGCGACGGCAACACCTGGCCGCAAAGTAATAGGAGAGCGAATCCAAAAGGGGCAAGTAGGGATGGGATTAGCTCTTGTAGGCGGATTACTCCGAGCACTTTTGGACTTAGGAATTGAACCCGAAGTCAATACTCCTGCAATAAAACTTCTTACAGACGGTGGCGATGTCAAGGGTGTTCAAGTTGAAAAAGATGGAGAATATGTCGAGATACAAGCTCTAAAAGGCGTGATCATAGCTACAGGTGGGTTCGAATGGAATAGCGAACTGGTTAGAGCATTCCTAAGAGGTCCCATGAATGCCCCTGCAGGTTCGCCTGAAAATACTGGAGATGGTCTGCAGTGGCCATGAATGTTGGGGCAAAACTAGGGAACATGCGAAATGCGTGGTGGGTTCCAGTAGTCAAAGTGCCAGGAGAAATGCAATATGGGCATGAGTCATCTCGGCTCATACTTTTAGAGCGAACTCGACCACATTCGTTTATGGTTAATCGAGAAGGTAAACGATTTACTAACGAAGCAGGTAACTACAACGCTATGGGTGGAGTTTTCCATGCGTTTGACCCTCAGAAATTTGAATACCCTAATAATCCATGCTGGCTTATTTTTGATCACAAGCATAAAACTTTATATGACGTAGCAGGCTGCCCTGCAGGCGATAATGCCCCTGACTGGATGATCCAATCGGAAACAATCGGAGAACTGGCAAACTTGATAAGTGTTGAACCGGAAATCTTAAAGGCTACTTTTGAGCGTTTCAATAAATTCGCATCAAAAGGGGAAGACCCTGACTTCAAACGAGGGGAAAGCGCTTACGACACTTTCAATGGCGATCAGTCACAAGAAGGGGTCAAGGCAACACTCCAAGCTCTTACAACCCCGCCATATTATGCCATCAAGGTCGAAGGTGGGGCCCTTGGAACTAATGGGGGTCCTAAAACAGATGCTAATTGTCGGGTGCTCTCGCTCAATGGAGGAGTCATAAACGGCCTTTATGCCGCAGGGAATGCAATGGCTGCACCAACAGGAATGGTTTACGGTGGAGCTGGAGGAACAATCGGGCCGGCAATGACCTTTGGCTACATAGCTGGTATTTCAGCAGCTAATCGGTAGATCCCTGTTTCATCCGTTGCGATATAGCTCGTTGAGCCTCGCGATCTGCTTCGCGTTGAGCTAATTGGCGACGCTTATCAACAAGATTCTTTCGTCTAGCTAAAGCCAATTCTACTTTTGCCTTCCCATTCCTAAAATACATTGAAAGCGGAATCAAGGTGAGGCCCTTTTGGTCAACTTGAGCCTGCAACTTGTAGATTTCCCTCTTGTGCAAAAGAAGTTTCTTTGGCCGGTCTGGTTCGTGAGAAAAGGCAGCACTTGAATGGTCATACTTGCTGATGTGGCAAGAATTCAGCCATATCTCACCGTCATGTATTCTGCAAAAGGCCTCTGCTAGTTGAGCTTGGCTATTGCGTAGGGATTTAACTTCACTTCCTTGTAAAACCATGCCAGCTTCTATCGTGTCAAAAATCTCAAACTCTCTCTTCGCCTGACGATTTGTTGCAACAATTCGTTTCCCTGAATTATTCATGATGACCTGAGGCTAGCGTTAATACTGGGTTTACGTTGGGAAGGGGGGTATTTGCTCACCATATCTCATACAAAAGTTTGCTGTAGCATATAAGAATGCTCGTTCTAAACGAAGACATCAAAAACCAAATAATCAAACATGCGATCCATGAATTGCCCAATGAAGCGTGTGGACTTTTTTCTGCAAACATCGGTTCAAGTACTATTGCCTGTTTTTACCCGATGGAAAATGTTGCAAAATCAGAGATAATCTATCAATTGGATCCATTGGAAATGATGAAAGTTGAAGGCATTGCTGATGCCGAGGAGAGGCAAATCATTGGAGTAATGCATAGTCATACACATACCGCTGCGTATCCATCTCCTACAGATGTCAGGGATGCAACAGATTTTGACCCTTTGGGAACCTGGCATTACATAATCGTTTCGTTACAAGAAAGTGAGCCTGTTATAAGGAGTTTCCGAATCAGGAATGAAGAAATAACCGAAGAAGAAATTAGTTTCGTAAGTTCCTGAGACCAATGTCGCAGTGTTGAATTCCTAAAAAGACGACATAATTAGGTATGGCAGTTCATAAATCGATCCTTGACCTTATTGGGAACACGCCAGTAGTAGATGTTTCAAAACTTAGCCCGAATCCCGATGTCAAAATTTACGCAAAGCTAGAGAACCAAAACCCTGCCGGATCAGTCAAGGACCGGATTGCTAAATCAATGGTGTTGCAAGCTGAAAAACAGGGGTTACTTAAACCTGGATCTACCTTAATTGAGCCATCATCAGGGAATACTGGTATTGCGCTTGCGATGATTGCGTCCATGCGTAACTATCAACTCAAAATTGTTTTGCCTCAGAATGTTTCGATTGAAAGAAAACAACTGCTGGAGGTTTGGGGCGCAGAGATTATTCCTTCTCCTGGCGAATTGGGGTCCAATGGCGCGGTGAAACTTGCCCAAGAACTTGCAATACAAAACCCAGACTGGGTATTCCTGTACCAATATGGCAACGAGTCAAACCCTCAAGTGCACTATGAAACGACAGGTCCGGAAATCTTGGATGATGTTCCAGACATAACTCACTTTGTAGCAGGGTTGGGAACTTCCGGAACACTCATGGGTGTGGGGAGGTTCTTGCGGGAACGAAAGAAAGACATACAAATCCTTGCAGTCGAACCGCCATCCGGAGAAGCAGTTCAGGGGCTTAGAAGCTTAGAAGATGGTTTCATCCCACCAGTCTTTGAAAATTGGAAAGGGTTAGAGGTACTCAATGGTAAAAGAATAGTCCGACCGCAAGAATCAATTTATTACACAAGGCAATTAGCAAGCGAATGCGGAATCTTTTCTGGTATTTCTTCAGGGGCAGCTCTGGCAGGGGCAATCAGGGTTGCCGAGAAGGTAGAAACAGGAGTTATCGTGTTCATTGTGTGCGATGGAGGGTGGAAATATCTCTCTACTGGAGCATGGTCCGGCGACTTAGATAATGTCGCCAACTCTATTGAGTCGATTATTTACTTCTAGAAAATCAGGATCTGCTAGCCAATTTCTAAATAATTTCTAAAATGCCTCTACGATTAGATAGATGCCAAGTAACCAGCCAATAGGAATCTTTGATTCGGGTTTCGGCGGGCTTACTGTCGCTAGAGCGATAATTGACTTGTTGCCATCTGAGGATATAGTTTACTTCGGCGATACTTCAAGATACCCATACGGTCCTCAACCTCTAGAAGAAGTAAAATCTTACTCGCAGCAAATATCTGATTATCTAATCGCAGAACATAATGTGAAAATGATCGTAATAGCGTGCAACACGGCTTCCGCTGCAGCGGAGGGTGATCTACGAAACTCAAAAGAAATCCCCATAGTGGGTGTTATCACGCCAGGGGCTCAGGCAGTTGCCGAAGTATCATCTACAAAAAGAATAGGTGTGATTGGCACGGTTGGAACAATAAATAGTCAAGCGTATGACAAGGCAATCAAAGGTATTAGTCCTGAGAATATAGAACTTGTCAGCGTAGCCTGTCCGGGCTTCGTAGAGTTTGTTGAACGCGGAGAATTCGAAGGAGAACAAGTACGAATTCTTGCAGATCGACTCCTAGCGCCAGTTATTCAAGCTGATGTTGACGCATTACTACTAGGGTGCACTCACTACCCTTATTTAGCACGAGCAATTGGAGAGTCTGTGGGCGAGGGCGTTGTCTTAGTGTCATCAGCGGACGAAACAGCGTTTGCAGTTGCAAAATCTTTGAGAGCAAAAGATCTTGAAACCACAAATATAAATCAAGGAAACAGGACATTTATCTCCTCAGGGGATGTATCTTGGTTTGCAGAGCAAGGCCAAAAGTTATTCGGCCCTGAGTTAGAAAAAGCGATACCCCACAACTGGAGTAAAACATCGTGAACACCCCCGCACTCAAAGTTACCGTACTTGGATGTAGCGGAAGTTACGCGAGCGCAGGTGGAGCTTGCACAGGCTTTCTGGTACAAAGCCCCCAAGCAAATGTTTGGTTGGATGCGGGACCCGGAACCTTAGCTAACCTGCAGGATCACATACGCTTATCAGAGTTGACCGCAATAGTGCTCAGTCATGAACACGCAGACCATTGGTTGGAACTTCCTGTGGTTTATAATGCCATTCGCCACTACGTGCTGTGCGAACCAATTCCGGTGTACGGAACAATAGGAACCTTCGCATTAGCACGGAACATGTGCGAGGATATTGAAGAATCATTCACTTGTAACGTGATTAAGGATAAATCATCTACCGTAATAGGGGATCAAGAATGGCGATGGTCCAGAACTGATCACTATGTTGAAACTCTGGCCTCAAGAGTTGAAGTCGGAGATTCCAGCATGGTCTTTTCTGCAGATACAGGCCCAGAATGGGATGTCACTCAACTGGGACCTGACATCGGTTTGTTGATAGCTGAATCTACATTTCTCTCACATCGGGAAAAAGAAAAAATCCTTCACCTTTCAGCTCGCCAAGCCGGAATAATGGCGGAACATGCAAATGTTTCACACCTAGTTCTCTCGCACTTAGCTCCCGGTGAACAACCATCTCAACACCTACAAGAGGCCAGCGAAGCTTTTGCAGGGGAAATCTCACTAGCATGTGTCGGCAAAGAATTTGTAGCCTAAATAAAGGAGACTAATGGGGCGAACAGATGGAAGAAAAGTAGATGCGTTAAGAGAAATTAGCTTCACGCGAGACTTCACAACCATGGCGGATGGATCAATTTTGGTTGAATTCGGAAACACTCGAGTTCTGTGCACTGCATCAATAGATGATGATGTTCCCCGTTGGATGCGGGGTACGGGGACTGGATGGGTAACCGCTGAGTATTCAATGCTTCCCGGTTCGTCACCCGAACGTATAAGAAGAGAAACCAAAGGACCGAAAGGTCGAACACAAGAGATACAGCGATTAATAGGGCGCTCTCTGCGAGCAGTCTGTGACATGGAAAAGCTAGGTGAGCGCCAAGTTACAGTTGACTGTGATGTCCTCCAAGCGGATGGAGGTACTCGTGTCGCTTCCATATGCGGAGGACTCCTAGCCCTACACGATGCCTTATCAAGACTTCAAGCACGAAAACAAATCAATGAGCACCCAATCAATGAGGCATGTGCTGCAGTCTCAGTAGGGATTATCAATGGGGAGGCCAGATTGGATTTGCCATATGAAGAAGACTCTAAAGCAGATACAGACATGAACGTAGTTATGACCGAATCGGGTGAGTTCATAGAAATTCAAGGAACGGCAGAGAAGTTTTCATTTTCAAAGAATGAATTGACCACACTACTTGCATTAGCTGAGAAAGGCATTAATGAAATTATTGCTCTTCAGAAGGAACTTCTAAGAACTCCTCCACAAAAGAGATGAAGTTAATCTCCGCAACTGCAAATCAACACAAATATAAGGAAATGCAGCAAATACTGTCTGGCAAAATAGAATTATTGCCACGCCCCCCTGAAATTCCAGAGATTATTGAAGATGCACCTGACCTGCAAGGAAACGCACATTTAAAGGCCCAAGGGATAATGGAAGCAACTGGTAAACCGGCGATAGCCGATGATACTGGCCTAGAAGTTGAAGCATTAAATGGTGAACCCGGAGTCCTCTCCGCTCGATATGCAGGTCCTCATGCAGGACCAGAGGACAACATCAAAAAATTACTATGCGAATTATCCGACGTACCGATGGTCCAAAGAGGAGCTAGGTTTCGAACCGTCATCGTTGTTCTTTGGCCTGATGAAACCTTTATAACTGCCCAAGGTATAGTTTCTGGGAAAATAGCTCTCTCTCCAGCAGGAACACTAGGTTTTGGATATGACTCAATCTTTCTTCCATCCGAGATCCCTGGGAAAACATTCGGCGAGATAAGCGATTCAGAAAAGAATCAAATAAGTCACAGAGGCCGAGCGCTAAAACAAATCGCTAATTTGCTTTTATCTACCCGCTGACCCGAATTAAGCGACATGATCCTAGGAATTCTTGGGTTTGGGTAAACGCGAACTTGCGAGAAACATGAAGAATCCACCCAATAAAGCCGAGACCAATGAGCACAACCAAGCATAGCTATAGTCAAAAGAGTCGGCGATTAACCCGAATCCTAAAGGAGCGAACATCGCTCCTATCCGAATACTTGTTTGCACTATGGCCGTTGCTTCTCCAGGTTCATCCCGATGCTGCTCAATAATTCCTAATAACGCTAAACCAGGCCACGACCAACCAATTCCAAAAATAAAGATAGACCCTACTGCAATGGAAGCTTTAGACTCAATAGCGAAAAGCACAAAAGCCAATGACCCAATTAACAGCGATCCAGAAACTGCTTTAAATCTATCAAATAGGAAGCGGTCTGCTAAGTAGCCCCACGTCAAGCGAGAGATGATCATTAACACTCCTCCTAGCCCAAGAATTAATCCAGCAGATCCATCGCTATACCCAGCATTTTTTGCTGAAGTGGTAAGAAACCCCGAAACAGTAACGACCGCAGCAGCAGAGAATGCCCCAGCAAGAGCGAGAAGTTGCAAATGAGAGACACGCCACATTTCTCGCCGGGATGCGAAATTCCTTTTGTTTATTGAAGGTGCATTAGGAATTACGAACCAAGCTGGAAAGGCCAGTAATGCTACCACCAAAAATGTTCCCTTCCATCCAAAAGCTATCCCAAGAGTTGGAACAGCAAAACCTGCGAGGGCTGTCGCAAACGGAACAGCGGATTGCTTTGCTGCCATTGCGATTCCCTGTCTCTCTAAAATCACAGACGAGGATATTAAAGCATTAGTAGCTGGATGGATAATGCCTTCGGCCACGCGGTTTAACCCGATGAAAACCATAAGTAGAAAGAATGAATTGCCTAGAAAACCCATGAGAAATGCTGCTATCAAAGCGATAGCAACCCCAGATCGCAAAACACGCTTTGGTCCCAATCGATCAGCAGCTCCACCTGATACTGACATAATTATGCTCGAAACTAAATACCCGAAAGTAAGAATTGCACCCAGTTCGGTGTCACCAAATGAAAGGTCTTCTTTTATTTCCGGAGCAAACGCACCAAGTAGAAAGCCTGGAAGCGCCACGAGAGCAATAGCGTAGGCAGAAGCTCCGGTAGGGCGCCAAAAGCTGCGGTTGTTATCTTGGGGGTCACTCTCTTTGATCACTCTATGACGCTACTTCGTATTTCTTACGAAAGCTCTGAATCTAATATTGTCAATATGACTATAAATAATGGTAAACTTGTAATATAAGGAATTAATTATGCAGATGAATCTAAACTCTCACGCTTTGTATACAGATCATTATGAGTTCACCATGCTTGATGCCTTAGTGCAGTCAGGACAGGTAGACAAAAAGTCTGTTTTTGAGGTCTTTGTGCGCGAACTTCCTCTGGGAAGACCATTTGGTGTCTTCGCTGGTATTAATCGGTTACTTCCATATTTAAAGAACTTTTCCTTCAACGAAGATGTATTGCGATTCTTAGAGGAAGAAAAAATAATCTCAAAAGAAACTCAAGATTTTTTGTATTCTTTCAATTTCACGGGGAACATAGTGTCTTATCGAGAAGGAGAAACATACTTCCCGTACAGTCCAGTAATTACCGTAGAGGGAAGCTTGGGAGAAGCTTTACTGATCGAAACATTATTGCTATCAATCGTGAATTTTGATTCCGCTATCGCAACAGCTGCTGCAAGGATTGTGGACGCAGCGAACGGTCACTTCGTTATGGAGGCCGGCTCCCGGCGAATTGAACCCGAAGCTGCTGTCAATGCCGCCAGAGCAGCCTATATCGGAGGAGTTAATGTAACATCTAATCTTGAGGCAGGAAGACGCTGGGGTATCCCAACTGCGGGAACAGCTTCACACGCCTTCACGCTTTCATTCCAGTCCGAAATAGAAGCCTTTGAAAATCAAGCTAAATATTTGGGAGAAGATTCTATTTTTCTTGTTGACACATACGATATTGAAGCTGGCATCGTTAATGCCGTAAAAGCTTCGAATGCTAGTTTGAAAGGAATACGAATCGACTCAGGAGACCTTGCTGCTGGGTCGAAATCTGCTAGAGCACTTCTAGATAAACTAGGGGCGCCTGAAGCACAGATTATGGTCTCTGGAGATTTAGACGAATACAAAATACGCAATCTACTAGATGCCCCAATAGATGCTTTTGAATCAGGGCACAAGTTGGTTACTGGGTCAGGTGCAGCATCGGCCGGTTTCGTATACAAGTTAGTCGCCATTGAAGAAAACTCTTTGATGCCAAACATGCGATCAGTGGGGAAAAGGTCTGAGGGAAAAACTTCAGAGGGAGGAAAAAAATTCGCAAAGCGAACTATTGACACCGGTGGTATAGCCCTAGAGGAGTCAATATTTCTTGAAGACGCAGTTCAAAACCATTCGCAGTCAACAGGCTGTAGGTTTCTCCAAAGCGAAGTCATGTCCTCAGGGAATATTACTGACCTCACCACGCTAGAGGACTCGAGACACCATTTAATGAACATAATGTCAGAAATACCTAAAGAAATTCGGCTAAGAGTAGGCGGGGAGCCCGCTATTCCAACAGTTCTGCATACCAAGAAAGGCACACGTGAATAAATTAAAGAAAGCACTCGTCATAGTAGATGTCCAACCAACCTTTTGTGAAGGGGGGTCCTTGCCTGTCGACGGAGGAAATAAAGTTGCAAAGCAGATAGCTACTTTTGTCTCCGATGATGAAACCTACGACTGCATAATCACGACTCAAGATTGGCACATAGACCCAGGAATGCACTTTTCTGATGAACCTAACTATCAAGATACATGGCCGCCGCATGGCGTGGCTGGAACAGACGAAGCTGATCTTCACCCTGAACTCTTGAACATAATCGAAAAAATAAACTATTCAGTGAAGAAAGGAATGCACAAAGCTGCTTACTCGGGATTTGAAGGAAGTGACGGTGAAGAAAGTCTTAAACAAATACTCACAAAAGAATCTATTGCATCTATAGATATTGTGGGTCTAGCATTTGACCATTGTGTAAAAGCGACAGCTATTGATAGCGCTCAAGCTGGTTTCAAAACTCGGGTATTATCCAAATTCACAGCAGCTGTTTCCCCAGCCAATACCAATGTCGTTTCCGATGAAATGAGATCTCATGGTATAGAGGTCATCAAATAATGCCAAAAGATCAGACGTTACTGCCCAGAAAACTATCAGTTGAAGACACAGAATTTGTTGCGAAATATCAACCAACGGATTATCCACCCAATGCAGTCACAGCTGATGTAATCCTCTTGACCATTCGTTCAGGGAGGCTTGCTGTCTTATTAGTCGAGCGAGCAAATCCTCCGCAAAGCGGTTCGTGGGCCCTGCCCGGCGGACACCTTCGCCCCGAAGAGTCGATACATGAAACAGCGCTGAGAGAATTAGCAGAAAAAACTGGATTCGCAGCAGAACCTGCCCACCTAGAGCAACTCCAGACTTATTCGACCCCAGGAAGAGATGTCAGAGATTCTAAAATGAGAGTGACTTCAGTAGCGTATCTGGCTTTTATGCCAGACCCTGGTACTCCAAGAGCAGGATCAGATGCTCGTTATGCTAGATTTTGGGCACTAGATGATCTCCCGGAATTCAATTCTGAACTTACCTATGAAGATGGACCTGCTCTTGCATTTGATCATGCCTTGATGCTTCGGGATGGGCTTGAAAGAGCAGCCTCAAAGTTAGAATACACGACCTTAGCGACAGCGTTCGTTGACGAGCAATTTACCATTTCAGATTTGCGCAGAGTTTATGAAGCTGTTTGGAGAACCAATATCGATGCTCCTAATTTCTCTCGAAAAGTAAAATCCACATCGGGGTTTATAGAATCAACAGGGGTAAAACGGGCAACTGGTAGAGCGCCTGCCGGCCTTTTCGTAAAGGGAGAAGCCGACATAATCTCCCCGCCATTCTTTAGACCAACAGAATAGGGATAATAACTCCGAATAGTGCGTGAATTATCCCCAGATCTTAGATAACCTTACGAAACCAAGCGCCGGTGGCGGAATTGGCAGACGCGCAGGGTTTAGGTCCCTGTGTCCATTAGGATGTGTGGGTTCAAGTCCCACCCGGCGCACACCAAATAAAATATGGCGTAAAGAAATAAACCCTCTAAAATCAAAGAAAGAGCAATCGTGACCGGAGTTGAAAAAATGAACATTCCCACCCAAGCATCTGATGATATTTCCCGATTAGCGGGGCAATTCAATATCTATTCTCAATTATTACGAAACCGAATTGTCATGCTTTGGGACCAAGTCGATGATGAGATTGCAAAGGAGATCACTGCACAATTGCTGTACCTAGAAGGTGAGGACCCAGAAAAGGATATTTGGTTATATATCAACTCTCCCGGAGGTTCGGTAACTGCTGGCATGGCAATTTACGATACTATGCAGCTAATAAAACCGGATGTATCTACTTTGTGCCTAGGTCTAGGAGCTTCCATGGGGCAGTTCCTACTCGGAGCTGGGGCTCAAGGAAAGCGATATTCTCTCAAACATGCCCGCATAATGATGCATCAGCCACTCGGCGGTATTCAAGGTCAAGCATCAGACATCGCAATCCAAGCAGAACAACTTAGTTATATCAAAAAACTAATGGCAGAATTGATAGCCGGTCACACTGGACAAACGGTAGAACAGGTTCAGGCTGATTCCGACCGAGACCGTTGGTTCACTGCTGAAGAAGCCAAAGAATACGGAATTGTTGACCACGTAATCACAACTCGTGGAGAGGTCAACTAGAAGTAAAACTAGTTGTTGAGATCCAATGGAATTTCCGGAGTAATCTGAGGTAATTTCTGATCAAAATCTATCCCACAAACTGTCTCCCCATAGTTTTCAAGGCTTTCAATTGAGCTAATGCTTTCGTTGATCTCGTCCTGAAACTCAAGGAGGACCATCGGTCTATCATCTGGAGCAGAAGCTACTAGTGCCTCTAAGATGCCTCTATATAGGTCAACTACCTGACTTGTGCTCTGTGCAATCGCCTCTGGAGGATCAGTAGATAAAATCTCAAGGTCAATGATTGCCTTCTCGATACTTTCCGCGTTATTGAAATCAAAAGTGTTCAGAGGAGCGTCAGGTGCAGCAACTGTAATAAAATTTTCACAAAAGGCCAATGGGTCAGAAGTCTCTTCTCCTGAACACGCAAAAGTTAATGAAACCACTAGAGCAATAATGAATATGTGTCTAAACATGCCCTAGACGCTGGACGCAATCTTTCGAAGATTTTGTATTGCCTCTGCGGGACCATCTGGATGGTTAAAAACTGCGCTGCCAGCAACAAAGACGTTAGCCCCAGCTTTAGTAGCTTGACCAATAGTGCTTTCGTTTATGCCTCCATCTATCTCAATGTTTACTGACAAGTCTCTTTCGGAGATTATGTTGCTTAATAATCTGATCTTCTCCTCTTGAGATACAAGGTACTTTTGCCCCCCAAAGCCGGGGTTTACCGACATAATCAAGACCTGATCAACGAGATGGAGTACATTAACGATGCTTTCAATTGGTGTTGAAGGATTGAGTGTCACTCCTGCTTTTGCACCTGAATTCAAAATGAGGTTCAGAGTCCGGTCCAAGTGGCGAACCGACTCAACGTGCACCATTATTAGCTCACACCCAGCTTCAATGAACATTGGAGACAAAAGGTCTGGGTCCTCTACCATCAAGTGTGCCTCAAAAGGTATCTCAACGCTTTTTCTGCACGAGGCAACCGTATCAGGTCCTATAGTCAGATTTGGAACAAAATTTCCATCCATTATGTCCCAGTGGATCCGGTCAGCTCCTGCTTCTTCTAGAGCTTCTAACTCTAAACCCAAACGACTAAAATCTGCTGGAAGGATTGAAGGGCATATTTCTATGTGGAGATTGTTCTCAGTCATTCAGGGTCCTCAAAGTGTGGGCGGCTTGTTCAACTACATTATTACGCAAACGTTCTCTTTGCTTGTCATAATTTCTTTTCTTACCAACTATGCGTCGTTACCTGCTTGTTGGAAAGATGACATCAGGATTCAGGATACCCTTGGGGTCGAACGCCTTTTTCATTTCTCTAAAAAGCCTAATCTCCTCTTCATTTCGTTGGAGGTGTAGATATGGTGCTTTAGCGCGACCAATTCCGTGTTCAGCTGAGATGCTTCCGTCGAGTGAAACAACAAACTTCAGTATCTCTTCCTCCATCTCAGCTACGTTTGGCTCCGATTGCAGGATGTTGAGATGCATGTTTCCGTCAGCAGAGTGACCAAATACATACGGTATAGATAAAGGATTAATGTTGCCGCAAATCGTGGCAATGCTATCCAAGAAGTGGGTTAGATTCCCCAAAGGTATTGTCACATCAAGTTTAAGAGGAATGCCTTTGTTTGAGATAGCAAGAGTATGTAACTCCCGATACTGCCAAAGTCTTTGTCGTTCTCTGTCTGAAGTGGCTACTAAGATTGAGTCATGGGTACGTAGCATTTCCCCAAGTACATTTTCGTTTAATCGGTCCAAAACTCCTAAGTCTCCAGCAAACTCACAAAGCAAATATATTGAGTTCTTATTGTTCCAAAGTGGTTGTAAATCATAAGCTTCTCTTACAAGATCTACTCCCTTTTGGAAGAACAATTCACAGGCGATGATTTCAGTACTTGTACTGACACAGGCTTCTGTGAGATTAACTGCGTCTTGGATAGTGTCTAAACCGAAGAGAATGGAAACATTTTCCTTTGGTTTGGGCCTCAGTCGCAGCTTGGCTCGTGTCACAATAGCAAGCGTTCCCTCGCTACCGCACAATAAGCTCGGCAAGTGATATCCGGTATTATCTTTATCTAGGCCGTTTAAATTACCGATAATTTCTCCTGTTCCTGTAACTGCTTCAACACTTATGATTTGACGACGAGTGGTGCCATACCTGAGGACGTTAAGGCCACCGGCATTTGTAGCAATCGTTCCACCGATGGTCGCTGAATCTCTTGCTGCAAAATCTACTCCGTAGATCATGCTCCTCTCTAAAGCTAAATTCTGTATTTCTAAAAGTGTTGCGCCTGCCTCAGCAACTATTTGGTTATCGTTTGTGTCTGAGAAATTAACATTCTTCATTTTTCTTAATGAAATGATCAATTCACCGTTTAAAGGCGTGCTGCCACCGACCATTCCAGTATTTCCGCCTTGAGGAACAACTCCTACCCGGTTGGTTGAACACCAATTAAGAATTTCCGCTACCTCATCAGTTGACTGTGGTGAAATAACTGCACGAGCAGAACCTCTGTACCTGCCCGTCCAGTCGTCACTATAGGTTTTGATAATGTCTTCGTCTTCACTTATTCTGCCTGAGCCCAACAAGCTCTTTAACTCTGCAATGCTCATATAAGGATCGTAATGTCAGGATTACGACTGGATATGGATATGAATTGTTAAACAGAGCAAAATATGCTCCTTTAACTCCTAGACTTTTACTGTGGACAAAACGTCAACCACCAGCAACTCACAATCATCGGCATACTCCTTCGCCATTAGATTCTTTAACGAAATCAAAGCGTTAGGCGTCACTGAAGTAGCAGTTTCGCCTGGCTCACGAAATACCCCCTTAGTGTTAGCAGCTGATGCAACAGGCTTAAATATAAAAGTTTTCGTGGACGAACGTGTTGCTGGTTTCTATGCATTAGGGCATGCAAAAATCACAAAATCGCCTGTGGTCCTTGTTTGTACTTCAGGCACTGCATTAGCGAACTACCTGCCGGCTGTTATTGAAGCGAATCATTCTGGGGTTCCAATGATTGTATGTTCAGCTGACAGACCTCCTGAGTTAAGACAGTGGGGTGCAGGTCAAACAATAGATCAGGTTCAAATTTATGGATCAAATGTTCGATGGTTTTATGATTTGCCTGTTGCGGATAATGTTGATCCGTCGCAAGCTCAGAATATAGCTGTAAGAGCTTGGGATAGATCTGTTACGGGTAGAGGTCCAATACATCTCAATTGGCCCCTTCGTGAGCCTTTGGAACCTCTGTCAGATCTTGTAGTTCCCAGGGCAAATCTCAAACCGTTTAGCTCAGCTACATTCTGCGAAGCTGGTGCCCAACGGTTAAGGCAACTGGGGGAAAAGTATGAGAATGGAGTAATTTCCGTTGGCCCAAATGATCTGGATGATAAAGTAATACAACGAATCGGGTGGTTTTCAGAGGCAGTCAAGTGGCCTATCATTGCCGACCCTGCTTCACAAATACGCGGACGAGTTGCAAGTGGAACCGTCATTACAACCGGAGAGGTGTTATGCGGATCTCTTCCTTTCACTGAGTCGCTTGGGTCGTCGCAGGTTGTTGTCCATATTGGTCTAGCACCTACTTCAAAAGCATATAAAAAGTGGCTTAGCGTAAATTCACCTGAGCATCATATTCTGATATCACCAACTGTGGATTGGGTTGATCCAAGTAATTCCATAACAGAGGCGTACTATGGAGACCTTTTATTTTCTTACAACGAAAACAGTGAAATGTTTAGACCACATTCAGCATGGTTGGAGCAATGGAAACAGGGGAATGATGTTGCTGATTCCATAGTACAGCAGTACTTACAGGACGATCATAACGAACTTTCAATAGTTAATGCAGTGATGGAAGGAGTAGATGATGAAGCGCGTGTCATGTTATCTAATTCCATGATAATTCGTGACGCAGAGCTGGCTTTCACTCATAATGTGCCTCCTCACAGGACCTTATGCAATAGGGGAGCAAATGGAATCGACGGTATCATCTCAACAAGTCTTGGGGCTTCATTCGGGTCCAAAGAAAAAGTGATTTGCATCGTTGGTGATGTAGCTACAACACATGACTTTGGCGGGATACTAGCGAGTATCAGGATGGAAGCAGATATGACTATCGTGATTCTCGATAATGGGGGAGGCGGCATTTTCTCCTTTCTGCCGATAAGTGACGCGATCAGCAAAGAACAATTCGATAAATATTTCCTAACTTCACCTATGTTGCCTTTTGCAGACGTCCTGAAATCACTAAGGGTAGATGTTGCAACCCCCCAAACGATCAAGGAACTGAAAGCTGAAATCACAAAAACTATGCCAAAATCCGGCCTTTCAGTTATCTACTACCAAAGTGATACTGACTCAACCTTGCGGGCCTTTAGATCTATACGGGATGCATTTGACCAGGAATTTGGTCAGGAAGTATAGAAAAGATGACGGAAATCTCCTGTCCGCTTTATATTTCGCAAAAGCAAGTTGACTCAACGGGATTAATTCTTCATGGGTTTCTTGGCAATCATAAATCAATGGAGGAACTTGCGAGCCATTTGGACTCCGCTTATCTACTTCCCGACCTAATTGGTCATGGACTTAGTCCATGCCCAACTGAGCTTAAACACTACACATTTCAGGCTATGGTCAAACAGATACATGATGTTGTAAGTTCTTCACTCCAAGAACCATTTGATTTGATCGGGTATTCCATGGGGGCCCGTTTAGCACTTAGCTATGCACTTGCCAAACAAGGTAACGTTCGATCGCTCATCCTCATTGGCGGAAGCCCAGGAATACAAGAAAATTTTGCCCGACATCAAAGGGCTCTAGATGATATCCGAAAGGTCGCATTGCTTGAAGACAAAGGTCTTACCGGATTCGTCAATGCATGGGAAACACAACGAATTTTCTCTACTCAAAGGCTGCTATCAAGCAACAAATTGTTGGCGCAAAGACGTGCAAGATTATCCACGAACCCACTAGGGATCATAAGTCATCTCCGCGCATCAGGTGCTGGGGTAATGCAACCTTTATGGGGAAGACTTCATGAAATCAAAATACCGGTCTTGCTTATTGTTGGAAGTGAGGATGAAAAGTACATTGATATTGGAAAGCGAATGCAATTACGGATACCGGAGTCAAAGATAGCAATTATCCCCGGCGCTGGGCATGCAGTTCACCTTGAGGAACCTGAAGAAACCGCTGAGGTTATTAATGAGTTCATAAGAGAGTTTGAATATGCTAATTGAGAAGGTCCGCTACGAATTAACCCAACCGATAATTACATCAAAGGCACAAATAGAATCAAGAGATGGCTGGGTCGTGGCTTTGGGCGAGGGTGAATACACAGGGTGTGGTGAGATTCTGCCATTGGAAGGTTGGTCGAGTGTCACAATGGAGGAAGCCTATTCCCAACTCATATCATATAAACATTCTGAGATGTCATTGCAAGAACTTTCTAATGAAGTCCAAGCAGCCATCAGCCTTGCGATCTGGAATCTTGAAGCATCAAAGAAGGGCGAATCCCTTGTAGAACGCCTAGGAGGCGGGGCAGACTGTGTGAAAGTCAACGCATTGCTTGATGGCTCAAGTCAGCGAAACCTAAGAAAAGGTTTGGAAAGTTATCGCGCAAGAGGATTATCAGTTTTTAAGGTAAAGCTAGGATTCAGAGATGATCAGGAGAGACTGCAATTACTCTCTGAAATTGTAAGAGAGGATGAGAAAATTCGACTAGATCCCAACGGTAGCTGGTCCTTGCAGTACGCTGTTACTTTTTTAGACCGTGTAAGGAAATTACTAGGTGATCGACTGGAATACGTTGAGGACCCTGTAGCAAATTTAGAAGATCTCAAGAAGCTGAGAAGCATCGTTCCAGTGCCCATTGCAGTAGACGAACTGTCTAGCTCTATGAATGATCTTGAAGCTGTTATCGCAGAAAATCTTTGCGAATACATTGTTGTTAAGCCTTCGCTAATCGGTGGCATTGATCAAACTCTCAAAATTTCTTCATTTGCTGCGAAGGATAATATCCAAACTGTTATTTCATCTACCTATGATGGACCCATTGCCCTGAAGGGATGGTGCGCAGTTGCAGCGAATGTTGCACCTGAAACCACACATGGTTTAGGAACAGCTGACTTATTTATTAATGCTCAAATGCGAGAGTTGATTCCTGAGGCTGGGAAAGTTTATTTCAATTTAGGGTCAGACTAAACGTCGTAAAATCTTTCCCATCGCATTCCGAGGTAACTCATCTACTATTTCAATTGCTTTAGGCAACGAATAGTTTGGCAAAGAGTCTCGCAGTTGATCTCTAATATCAGATATGTCTAAAGGCTTTTCCGAATTTTTGGGAACCCCAATAATTGTGACTGCCTGTCCCCATTCTTGATCATATCTTCCAACGACAACGTGTTCTGAGAACAATCCTAGAGAGTCCAGTTCTCTCTCAATAAGAGTCGGCCAAACCTTTTCACCCCCTGTGACAATTGCATCATCCAGCCGACCAGTTACTACAAGTTTTTGATCATCTTGGAAAAAGCCTGCGTCCCCAGTTGAAAACCATTGCTCACTATTTTGAGACTCATCACCCAAATAGCGGCTGAAAAGAGTGGGACTCTGTACAACAATTTCTCCATCCCGTATTTCTATCTTCACATCGGGAAGAGGAATACCATTATAAACTATGCCACTTCCAGTTTCCGTAAGCCCATATGTAACTATTACATTGTCTGGAAGGATTTGTGGTGCTGCGGCTCCACCAACAAGAATCTTCCGAAAGACAGAGGAGTCTATCCGGCCTAATGCTGTAGGAACAAGAGATACAAGTGTCGACCCAATTCGTCCGGCTTCTTCACATAGTGCGGCATCAAATCTTCTCTGCACTCTAAGCCGAACTCCATTGTGTAGAGCCCTGGTAATGACAGAGAAACCTCCGATATGTGAAACCGGTATGCAGCACAACCATTCATCCACGCTATTCTGCACATCTAACTGCGATGACGTTACTCGGGACGAAGCCTTTAGGGCAGTATGTGTTAATACGACTCCTTTCGGATCGCCAGTAGTTCCACTAGTAGCAATAACAAGGGCGTCATCGGGCTCCATAAGTATCCCTTTGGCTTTATATGTTTCTTTTTCGCTTATGACCTCAGACACTCCAAAAGCCTTGACTAGTTGTTCCTTTTTAGCTTGCGGTAGGCGTTGATCAAGAGGAAATACTGAATGCCCTTTATCCCAGATTTCCAAAAGTTTAGAGACAAAAAAATCGCAACCTTCCATATCAAAGGCGATTAATTTACCCATGTTTCTATATTGCCAGAATTTTAGAGATTAACAATATAAATTCATGTAGTTTGGGGAAGTGGGAAATCAAAAAATATGTGTCTTTTGCGCCTCGAAAGAAGGCGCCAATCAGGAGTTTCAAAAGCTTGCAAAGGAACTCGGAGCAAAACTTGCACAGAAGGGGTTCGGACTCATTTACGGCGGTGCACAGATTGGACTAATGGGACAGGTAGCCGATGCGGCTCTTGAAAACGGAGGAGAAGTTACAGGCGTAATTCCCGAATCATTAGCTGATCGTGAAATAGCTCATCCGAGGGTGACCTCTCTGATTGTGACAACTGATATGCACGAACGCAAGAAAACGATGTATGACTTGGCTGATGCCTTTATAGCGCTACCGGGAGGAATGGGGACGCTAGAAGAGGTATTTGAAGCGGCTACTTGGACGAAACTTGGGATGCACCGCAACGGAATATACAAACCCGTAGTACTTCTTGATAATGGAGAATTCTGGCAAGATATGATCAAATTTCTTAACTTTCAAGTCTCGGCTGGGTTCGTTAGCCAAAAGAACCGAGAGATTGTTTGTAGCGCTTATACCGCAGATCAGGCAATTGAATTAGCGGTGAAAAATCCTTAAAGCAATCAATGACGCATAAATTTTCAACGTAAAATAGTAATGTGAAAGTGAATTGGGTTGGAAAAGGCGAGACCGTTTATGACCGTGTTGGAGGAAGCGAATGGTTCTATCAATTACTTGAATTCTTTTACGAAGACGTGATTCGTAGAGATGAAATCCGCGATCTTTATCCAGATGACCTGACCGACTCCAAAAAAAATACAGCGGATTTCCTGATCCAGTATTGGGGCGGGCCCTCTTCGTACTCAGAGAGACGCGGTCACCCCAGGCTAAGGATGAGACATGCACCATACGCTATTGGTGAATATCAAAAAGAGTCTTGGTTAGCAAGTATGCGTTTTGCCCTTGATCAGATGGAACCAGCCAAAGAGATCAATGAAGCAATGACTGAGTATTTCCTAATGGCTGCCGATCATATGAGGAACGTTAGTTCAGAATGAATAGTTGTGTTTGGAGGAGCTTGCATTGGTTGGGCTAAAGTGGACGTATGGATGAATTAACCTATCTTCCTTTTGACTGCGATAATCACTATTACGAAGCTGAGGATGCGTTCACACGGCATGTCCCGCGAGAATGGCAACGGCGTTGTGTTCAATGGTGTGAAATCAATGGAAGAAGACACCACATAGTTGGTGGCAAGTTAAGTTCAGCAGTTGCAAACCCTACTTGGGACCCAATTGCAAAGCCGGGTGCTCTTCATGAATATTTTAGAGGCAATCCCACTGGGAAATCACCTCTAGAAATGCTCAAGGATAGAGAGCCACTACCGCAAGAGTATATGAATAAAGATGCGAGGGTTGAAAAGATCAAACAACAAGGCCTCTCCGCAGTTTGGCTATTCCCAACGCTTGGGGTGCTTTATGAGGAACTCCTCAAGGAGGATATCGAAGCTGTCAAAGTATTATTTCGCGCATTTAATCAATGGTTGAATGAAGATTGGGGATTTAATTACCAAGACACAATATTCGCAGCGCCATATATCAGTTTATGTGACGTTGATTTCGCTGTAGAAGAGCTTGAATCAGCACTTGAAAACAATGCCAGAGTAATTTGTATTAGGCCTGCAGCGGTTTTGACTGCTGATGGCTACAAATCACCTGCTGATAGCATATTTGATCCCTTTTGGAATTTGTTGAATGAATCAGGGATTCCGTTAGTCATCCATGCAGGGGATAGTGGCTATTCATCACAGGGTTATGCCGAGGATGGTTTTGGAGCAAATTTTGGTGGCGGTGCATCGTACTCACCATCAATCAAAGCATTCAATATTGAAAGAGCTGCCTTAGATTGGCTTATGACAATGTCACTTCAAAAGATGTACGAACGCTTTTCAAATTTGCGAATCGTGTCTGTTGAAAACGGCTCAAGTTTCTTGCCAGACCTCTTTCGAAAGTTACCTCAACAGAAAAATAAACTCATGGGTTGGTTTAAAGAGGACCCTCTAGAACTATTCAAAGAACATGTATGGATAAACCCATTTTGGGAAGATGACCCCTACGAAGTTGCAGATCTAATGGGGCCTGACAGAGTTGTCTTTGGATCCGATTGGCCTCACATTGAGGGAATGCCTGCGCCGTTAGATTACGTTATGGAATTAAAAGAGTTTTCAATTGACGATCAAAAGAAAATTTTGCTAGATAACGTGTCTGCGTTAAACGAGCCGCGACCACTTCTTAACGGCCACCGCTAACAGTTATCACCTCTCCGGTCATCCAAGATGAAGCTTCAGAGCATAAGAAAAGCACTGCTCCAGCTATATCTTTAGGTGTGCCTAGCCGTTGCAAAGGAACCCCAGTATCTTTTGCGTATTGTGGCAAATCTTCGGGTTTCATTTTCATGACTTTGAAGAAAATATCTGTTGGAACAGCGCCTGAAGCTACCGCATTGCACCTAATGTCTGGGCCCAATTCATGAGCCAGACTTGCGGTCAGCACATTTACTCCAGCCTTCGCCGCTGCATAATGAGCATTATTAGGAACAGCACCCCACGAGGAGCGAGAAGAAATATTAATAATTGAGCCTCTTTGCATGTTTCTAGCAGCGACCTGACAACCTACGAAGACAGATGTAAGGGTCAACGCTATCGTTTGATCCCAATCAGAACGCGAAAGATCTTTTATACTAGACCGGCCTGTACTCCCTCCGACATTGTTAACCCAGATATCAATGACCCCAAACTGTGAAATAGCTGAGTCGGCGAGTGATGCTAACTGATCATCATTCGTCACGTCACATAAGGTAGGGAACGCGACCCCTCCATTATCATTTATCTCGCGAGCTACTTTTTCTACATCCTCTAAAGTGCGGGAACAGAGCACAATTTTTGCCCCAGCTTCAGAAAGTAACTTCGCTATTCCTTTTCCTATACCTTTACCGCTTCCTGTAATTACTGCGACTTTACCGGAGAGGTCAAAGAGATTCTCTGCATTCATTTCAGTATATTAATCCAAACTTATGCCTCATCCACAATGCAGTTAATTGGCACTTACATGAGGGGACATGATTGCTATTGAAACCCCTATAGATAGGTTGCGTGTTTTCACTGTTGTTATTTGCCGTCCAGGTTGAATCGCATCTTTCAAAGGAGTGCACAGGTCCCCAAGATAGTTCACGGTCTTGTTGATATCTGATGAAACTAGTGCCAGCCCCCAAAATAGTGGGTCGCCATCTTTTGCGACCTCATGTGGTCCGACCAGTTCGAGTATGACATCACCTAACCAAAAGAACGATTGGCGAGTTTGATTCGGAGAATTCCCAAAAGTCCGGACC
This sequence comes from Acidimicrobiales bacterium, assembly GCA_011523005.1. Lineage (GTDB taxonomy): Bacteria > Actinomycetota > Acidimicrobiia > Acidimicrobiales > UBA8592 > UBA8592. Next base: position 8,622 of record WTHU01000009.1, on the reverse strand, counting down.
CCACTCAGTGATATTCCTGCTTCTATGAGCGCCTTTGTTGTTTTGTCAGGATTGGGGGTAGTAACTACCAAATGATCTATTCGTACTATTCGGTTGGGATGAAAGGGCGCTTCGATTTCACCAGCAGAAGTTGTCGTTGGGTTAAAAGTTAGCGAATCCACGCTCTGCTTGACTCCCTCAACATGAACAGAGGATATGCCTTCGATGGTATCAATTTTCTTAAAACACAATTTTGTTCTTCCTACATGAGTTGACTGAGTTGAATTTTGAGTAAGAATATCAAAACCAATTCTCTCCCAAGGCAAAGCATCTTCGCTTAAGTTGATTTCCAAAAGTTGGCGTTCAGGTACCACGTAATCAAAATAGCAGTAACTCAGCAATAGTGTTTTTCAGCTAATCATCCACCAAACAGGAAACACCAGTTGGAAGACTATTTGTTATGAAGAAACTAAGAGCAAATTCTACTCTAACTCTGACGGCTACAGTTCTAGCAGCGGTGTTGGTAGTGGCGAATATCTCTTCCTTGAACGTTGCTTTACCTGAATTATCAAGAGAATTAGGGGCCAGCCAATCTGACGTTCAATGGATGGTAGATATCTACGCTTTTTTTCTAGCCTCGCTTCTTCTTCCTGCCGGTGCTTTAGGAGACAAATTTGGTCGCAGGCCCATGTTGCTTCTAGGGGTAACTATTCTTTGCATCGCAAATGTTGCAACTCTTTTTACAGAGCATTTAGATTTTATTGAATCAAATGAAGCGAAGCTAGTCATCGCATTTCGCGCACTCAGTGGTTTTGGCGCAGCTTTTATTTTCCCTGCGACACTATCCACGATAACTACGACGCTACCTCCTGAGAAGAAAGAACGTGGAGTCGCAATTTGGACAGCTTCTGTCTTTTTCGGAGGGCTATCCGGAGTTCTTCTATCTGGAGCATTGATTGAGAACTATTCGTGGGAATCAGTTTTTCTCGTCATTAGCGTTCTTTCAGCTGTCATTCTTCTCTTTTGTTGGATTTGCTTACCAGATTCATCTTCTCCTGAGAAATCGAACCTTGACCCTCTAGGTGCACTACTGTCACTACTTGCTATAGGTGGGATTGTCTTTGCAATAATGGAAGGCCCTATTAAGGGGTGGAGCTCTGAAATTATCCTAAGTTGCTTTATAGCTGGAGGAGTATTTCTCTTAGCTTTCGTGACCTGGGAGTCAAAAGCGCAAAGGCCTTTATTAGACATATCGGTTTTTAAAGATAGGTCAGTGCGATCAGGTTCCTTATCATTGCTTGTGCAATTCACTGTGGCGTTTGGTTTCTTCTTCGTTGCCGTGCAGTTTATTGCGTATGTGCTGGGTTACGGGCCGCTTGACACTGGTTTGAGTTTCCTTCCTACAGCAATCGGTCTCTTTCCAGCTTCTTTAATAGCGATACCACTTACTAAAAAGTTGGGTTTTAGAGTTACCGGTCTTCTGGGCCTTTGCCTACTCGGAGTATCCCTCTATGTAGGAGCGCAATTTCAGTCCGACAGTAGCTTTTGGGATTTCGCTTTGGTCGCTGTCATCTATGGCGCCGGTATCGGATTAGCATCCCCACCAGCAACAGAAATAATTGTTTCTTCGTTGCCTTTTGAAAAACAAGGAGTTGCATCTGCTCTCAACGACGTTCTTCGAGAGCTAGGGGCAGTGATCGGTATAGCAATAGCTGGTTCCATGTTCAATAGCGGATACCGAAGTTCCATTGATTCACTTCAAGAGTTTCCTCAGGAGATCTTGGAACTGGCAAAAGAATCCCCAGCAATTGCCCCTCAACTGGCATCTTCATTAGAAACTTCAATGGATAACTTTCTTTACCAGATAACTGTTTCAGTAGCTGAAGGGTGGAGTGACTCATTATGGGCGTTACTCTTTGTTGTGGCCGGAGGCGCAGTTTGTTTCGCTATTTGGGCTCCTGGGAAGAAACAACAAGCTAGAGCGATTGTAAGTAGTAGACCTGGAAGGACTGCGCTCCGGTACGAGGAGGTAGCCACTTATATTGAAATTGAGGGAGCGAGAAAAAAAGATAGAATTCGCGTTAGTCAGAGAAGACTTGAAGGATCCTGAAACTAATGGGTGTGTCAAATTCTGATCCAACACGTTTAGGCTGTTTCGTCTATCCACTTTCTGGATTAGCAGGTTTTTTGACATTCTTAATGTTCTTTGCCGCTGTCGGTTTCTCTGCATCCACCTCATTCATAATCTCTATATTGGGAAGCACTGTTGGGATTTTCATAGCCTGGCTGTTTATGCGCTCTGATAAAGTTGATTTCGATTAGGAAGTAGGCAGATACAGTGATGTCGGTAAACGCTTGTAACAACAGTGCATTAATCATTAATGGAGGACCCTCTCCTGATAAACGAGTGTTAGATTTCCTTCCGAAATTTGACGAAGTTCTTGCGGTCGATTCAGGCTTTGACAGCGCGATATCACTTGGCATAGCACCTGATGTTGTCATAGGAGATCTGGATTCGATATCAACCAATGGTCTAGAAACCGCAGATAAGCAATCCATTAAGATAATTTCCTTTCCAAAAGATAAAGATGAATCTGACTTGGAGCTTGCCATACTTCATGCCAGTGAATCTTGTGCATCAGTTACAATTGTGGATTCTGGCGGTGGCCGACTAGACCATCTATGGGGAGTCTTTTCAGCTATGGCTTCCGATGCAACTTCAATGATTACTTGTGAAGCTTTTCTGGGCTCTTCTTATGTGAGACTTGTCAGGGATCATTACATAGTAAAGCCATTAGCCAGTAATTTAGTTTCAATATTTCCTTTTGGAGGCGTTGCGGAAGGTGTGTCATTATCAGGGTTCCGATGGAATCTAAATGATGAGACATTAAAACCCGGATCAACTCGCGGTTTGAGCAACGAAATTTTGGAAAACTTTGGAGATATTTCTGTTCGAAAAGGAGTTCTGTTGGTAATCCAGTCAGGCCTTTACTAGCTAACTATTGATTGTGCGCTCCATCGTCCATTAAATTCTCTGATCTCTAGGTCAATGCCAAAGCATTTAGAGAGATTCTCTTGATTTAACTTTTCGTTAATCGTTCCTGATGCCATAGTTGAACCCTCTTTCAGAAATAGTATATGACTGAAACCCTTAGGGATTTCTTCAACATGGTGGGTAACCATAACGACTGGTGGAGATAAGCTTTCAGAAACTAAGGAAGATAATGATTGCATCAATTCTTCGCGACTCGGTAAGTCCAGTCCCGATGCAGGCTCATCGAGTAGTAAAAGTTTGGGGTCGCTCATTAGGCTTCTAGCCAAAAGTGCTCTTTGCTTTTCTCCCGACGAAAGGGTTCCAAATCTCTGCTTTGCTAGGTGGTTGATTCCAAGTATTTCCATATGGCTATGCGCTTTCAATTTGTCCTCACTTGAATAGGTATGCCACCAAGGTTCAAGGGCCCCGTGTTTGGCGGTCATCACTACATCTTCTGTTTTTAATTCTGGGCGAAGCAATTGTGAGATACCGTGGCCGGTAAATCCTACTAGGTGCCTTATCTTTCGGATATCGGACGTGCCAAGAGTGTGTTCAAGAAGGGTTACAGATCCAGAGCTGGGATGTTCAAACATTGACGCTATTTTGAGAAGTGAGGTCTTCCCAGACCCATTTGGTCCTAAGATCACCCAATTTTGATCTGAAAAGACCTCGAAATTCAGGTCTTTTATAAGAGACTTTCCGTTACGGGTAAGATTAACCTTTGACAGTTTCAGAATATTTTCAGGAGCCACTGGCTCGCACCTTCTCTTGCCACTGGTTGTGCATTTTAGCGTATGCTCCGCCTGTATTCAGGAGCTCTTGGTGGCTTCCACTCTCAACAATACTTCCGTTATCGATAACAAGTATTCTGTCAGCTCTCATAACAGTCGCCAATCGGTGAGCGACAATAATAGCGGACCTGCCATTAAGGATTACATCTAAAGCTTGTTCAACTTGGCTCTCTGACTGTAAGTCAAGATTGGAAGTGGCCTCGTCCAACACTAAAACTCTAGGCTTAGATAAAAAAGCTCGTGCTATCGCAATCAATTGACGTTCACCGGCGCTTAATGATGAACCGCGCTCATGGATAACAGTGTTAATTCCATCTGGAAGGGAATTAACCATTGTCATAAGTCCTGAAGCCTCAAGTGCTTCAATGACTTCGCTGTCTGAAACCTCCGGTCTTGAGAAGGCGACATTGTCCCTTATCGAACCCGCAAATAGAAAGGGCTCTTGAGGGACGACGCCTATCTGACTCCGAAGCGAACTAAGTTGCACTCCCTTGATATCTAATCCATCAATTAAGACTCTTCCGTCAGAAGGGTCGTAGAATCGAGTGGCTAATTTAGCAATCGTAGACTTTCCGCCCCCTGTCGGCCCAACGATGGCAATTGTTTCCCCTGCCTCAATAGTTAGATTGATATTTTTAAGAACAGGTGTTTCGTCATTGTAGGAGAAATTGACATTCTCAAAGACAATTTCACCCTGAATATCAGGAATTGGTTGCGCAGAAGGATCTTCAGGAACAGAAGGTATTGTCGCTAGTAAGTCTCGCAGCTTTGCAACTGCAGCCTGACCTTGCTGATACCCATTGTATAGCTGAGTTAATGTCTGTATCGGAGTGAAAAAAGCACCCAAGTATAATAAGAAAGCTGTTAGTTCACCTATCTCAAGTTCACCATTTAATACCATGCGGCCACCCACGATCAGCACTAATGCCCTCCCGATAATTGCAATGGCTTCAGTTCCAGGTGTGTAAACAGATGCGGCTTGCACAGCCTCTAAGTTTGCGTCCTTGTGTTCACCAACGATATTCGTATGTTTGGCAACGTTATGCTTTCGTCGGTTATGTGCTGTGATGATACGTATCCCAGCAAGGCTCTCTTGGAGATCCGACAAAACTTCGCTTATTTTGTCGCGAACATTCCTATACGCATTTGATGACTTTCTTCTAAACCATTCGCTCAGAATAATTGTTATCGGGACCACTGCTAGCAAAGTAATAAGAGCAAGTTTGAAATTGAGGAACAATAAGACGACGGTTATAACAATCACCGTTAAACCTTGTACAGCGAAATTCACTAAACCTTCTTGAAAGAGCTGGGACAGTGCTTCGATATCGCTTGTCATTCTAGTCATCAGCACTCCAGCCTTTTCTTTTGTATAAAAATCAAGTGACTGTCGCTGAAGGTGGCTGAAAACTTTGATACGTAAATTCTCCATTAACCGTTCACCCAAAGATCCCGTATACCGAATTCTGTACCAAGCGCTCAATGAATGGAGCAAAATGCTACCAAGATAGGATAAAGAAACTATGATAAGTATTGCTTTGTTGCCTGAGACGACTCCCTCATCAATACCAAATTTTGTTAACAAAGGCCCTGCCTGAAGCAGTATGCTTTCCCCGATCACCAATATCATGGCAAAAATTAATTTCCATTTATGATCTCCCAGAAAGCTACGGAGCGTAAAAGGAGTCTCTGGACTGATGAAATAATCAAAGTCGACCGGCGGCAATTCATGAATCGGTTCCTGCTTCAAAACTCGTTTCACTTCATCTTGCAAGTGACCGGGAACGCCAGCATGGGGGAGTCCTGCGTCCCGCGACGAGGTAACAGAATTAGCTCCACCAAAACCAATGGGTGGTCCGAATCCCATTAGCTGATCTCCTTTACGGTCTCAGGATTACTTTCGGCGATGATGGCGGCGTAAGCGGCATTTCGACTTAGCAATGAACTGTGAGACCCCTCGTCCGAGATAGCGCCGCCTTCAAGGAAAACAATTCTGTCGGCCAAAGCAATTGTTGATACTCGTTGGGCAATTAGGAGAGTAGTGGTTTCTTCTAAACTCGTCTTGAGCGATTCATGTATCAATGACTCCACGCCTACATCTATAGCGCTGGTGGCATCATCAAGTATCAAAACACTCGGCTTTTCCAATAAGCATCTAGCTAAAGCTATTCGTTGTCTTTGCCCTCCCGACAATGTGTAACCGCGTTCTCCCACAACTGTGGAGAAACCAGACTCCAGATCTGTAATAAAGCCCAAAGCCTGTGCTTTCCTTGCAGCTTCGACGATTTCTGCTTCAGATGCATCAGGCTTTCCGTACGAGATATTTTCAGAGATGCTCGTAGAAAAGAGAAAGGGTTCATCAAAGACAATACCTATTTGTTGTCGTAAAGAGTGCAACTGGATTCTTTTGATATCAACGTCATCAATCAAAATTGACCCAGAGTTGACATCATAAAAGCGAGTGAGAAGGCGAGCGACCGTTGATTTTCCGGATCCAGTCATGCCAACGATTGCTATTGTTTCTCCTGCGCTGATAGATAAGTCCAAATTTGTAATGATTTCTGACCTCGCACGAGAGCCCTTCGCGGGATCTAGCGACTGGGAACCGCTATAGGAGAAATTGACATTCTGAAAGCGGATTGAGTCCCTAACTTCAGTTATCTTAACTGCTGTGGGCAGGTCAGTAATCTCAGGCTTTTCATCGAGTACTTCGAAGATTCTAGACGCTGAAGCTGACGCCCTCTGAGTCTGTAGAAGCAGAAATCCAAACATCCGGAATGGTGCTTGAAGCATTATGACGTAAGCATTGAAAGCGAACAATGTCCCAATTGAAACTTGGCCATCTATTGCTAAAAGTCCTCCATAGAGAAGAACTATTGCCATGCCAATCCTTGGAAGGGCCTCAATTACTGGGTTAAATTTGGCCCTCTCTTTAATTGTTTGAACATTAACCCACTCAATATGACGAGCAGCTTTTTGGAGGAGACTAATTTGTTGTTTCTCTGCAGCGAATGATTTGACGACCCTTGTTCCGTTAATATTTTCGTCAACGATTGTTGCCAGCTCTGCTAAACGAGCTTGACTGACCCAGGTGAGCGGGAAAACTGAGTGCCTTAACTTTTGGCCAAAGAAATAGACGCCGGGAAGAGTGCTCAAGGCAACCATGGTTAATGGTATGTGGATGGTCATCATGAAGCAGAAGGCAAGAATAAACGAGATGATACTCATGCCTATTAGAGGCCCAAATGCGAGAAGAACTTGAATAGACCTAATGTCACTATTCGCCCTTGAAATAACTTGCCCTGATTGCGTTCTATCAAAGTAAGAGAAGCTCAGCTTCGTCAGATGGCTATAGAGTAATGCACGCAAATCTGTCTCGACTCCCCAGGCGACTCTGAATAACGAGATTCGGTATAGTGCACCTGTCACAAATCGCCCTAACCCAACGACAATTAGTATGAGTGCCCATACTGTGAGCTCTTCTCTATTGCCGGCAATTGTAGAGTCAATCGCTTCTTTCGCTATTGCAGGAACAGCAACATTTAAGATCAAAGCTACTGAACCAACGCACACTCCTATGATCATGGGCTTTCTATGAGACCTAGCTACAGGCAAAAGCCGTTTAATCCAGCCTAAGTCGGTATCGGGGTTTATAGAGTTTTTAGGGGGCGGGTAATTGCCAGAAGTTTGATGCTCTTGAGATTCAGTCATATCTACAATGCCTTTACGTTGCTATTACACCGTAGACGAAAAGATCATTCACTAAATGGTTTGAGACGTAATTGTGCGTAGGCAATGATCAAAGATGTATTTTCTGTGTAAAAGACCTTCAGTGGGGTAATATAGGTAACTCTGAAGGAGTTTCCATAAGTACTGAAGCTGGTCTGGTATTAATTGCAGTAATGGTGATTGCAACAGCATTCTTTGTTGCAGCCGAGTTTGCTCTTATTGCCAGTAATCGTAAGAAAATTGAAGAGGAAGCATTTGATGGAGTACGGTCATCTCAAGTTGTTTTAGGGCTGATAAAGAACCTCTCATATCATTTGACAGGAGCTCAGCTAGGAATCACTATCACAGCCGTTGTGCTTGGCTTCATAGCTGAACCAACTATCGCCAAACTCATCGAGCAGCCATTTATTGACCTTTTCGGTAGTGGGCTAGCTCAGCCTCTATCTTTGGTGGTTGCAATAAGCTTGGTGACTTTTTTGACGATGGTACTTGGTGAATTGGTTCCAAAGAACATTGCTATAGCTAAGCCAAACAGGATGGCTCGAGTGCTTGCAAAACCCTTCAAAATTTATAGTTTCCTCGCAAAGCCAATCATTTATATCAGTGACGGGACAGCAAACAAATTGACACGATCACTAGGAGTGGAGCCAACAGAAGAACTTGATCATACGCCAAGTATTGAGGATCTAGATTTGGCCATAAAAGTTTCAGGAGAGGAGGGAACCCTCGCTCAGCGAAAAGTAGATCTCCTTTCAAAGTCAATGAAATTTGCATCCAGACAGGCAAACGACGTGATGACCCCAAGAGTTTCTTTGCACTCGTTGCAAGCTGAATCAAGTATTGATGATCTGATCGCTTTAAGTCTTGAAACAGGCCACTCAAGATTTCCGGTTACCTTAGGTGATTTAGATAACGTTCTCGGAGTAGCACATGTGAAATCTGCGCTCTCTGTTAAGCCTCAGCACCGTTCGCAGATACGAGTCACTGAGGTAATGAGTGATGTGATTGCTGTTCCAGAAACCAGGAATCTTGTCTCCGTCATGGCGGATATGCGAAAGGAACGGAAGCCAATAGCGATTGTTGTAGATG
>WTHU01000091.1 GCA_011523005.1 Acidimicrobiales bacterium | reverse complement strand
TATTATGAACGTCTCAAAGGATGACCTCTTATTGGACATGTGTTCAGCTCCAGGGGGAAAGGCAACCGCACTTGCGACACAGGCTCGTAAAGTCGTAGCTTGTGACATTCACGAGTCAAGGCATCAGTTGATATACGAAAATAAAGTCAAATTATCGCTGGAAAATTTAACTCAAGTGATCAGTGATGGCAGGTATCCACCATTTTCGTCACATGCTTTCGACCACATACTCGTAGATGCGCCTTGTTCTGGTTTAGGTGTATTGCATCGTCGCGCAGATTCAAGGTGGAGAATCAAAGAGAGGGATGTAAAGAATTTGGGCAAACTTCAGGTTGAGCTCCTTGATTCATCTATTCGGTTACTCAAGGACGGTGGCGTGCTTAGCTATAGTGTTTGTACAGTGACGGATCAGGAGACAGTTGACGTCGTGAGGTCAATAGAAAACCGGCACCCAAACCTCATCCCAGAAGAATTATTTCACGAAAAATGGCGAAAGGTCGGCAATGGTTTGCAAATTCTGCCTCAAGACTCCGGCACAGATGGAATGTCAATATTTCAATGGAAATTGGCAAATTAGGTTGGAAGAGATGTCGGGTCCGAACGTCTGTAGAGTTAAGACATGGGAAATAAAATAAAACTTTTCGCAAAAATTATTACGGTATCTGATGGAGTTTCAAATGGACATAGGGAAGATGTCTCTGGTGAGAAAATACAGGAATTCTTGGAGAGTTCTAGTTGGGAGATTATCTCACGATCAGTGATACCTGATGGGATAGAGAGCGTCTCAAAAGAGTTAATAAAGGCAACTTCAAATTTCCATGGGCTAATAGTGACAACAGGGGGAACTGGTTTTGGCCCCAGAGACTTCACGCCAGAAGGGACCAAACTTGTAATTGAACGTGAGGCTCCCGGAATAGCAGAAGCCATGAGATTGGTTAATCCGCTCGGTCGCTTGTCTCGGCTAGCGGCTGGAACCTTGAACGAGTCCCTTATTATAAATTTGCCTGGCTCAACAAAAGGAAGCATTGAGTGCTTAGATTCGGTACTTGATGTTCTCGGGCATGCGGTGAAACTGCTTCAGGACAATAGTGATCCACATCCAGATGCTGGACACGACCATGGTTGAAAGTAAATTAACTCTGGAGGAGCAAATGATGGCACGTGCTATCAGTAACGCGACTAAAGCTAGACCAAGATGCATGCCTAACCCTTGGGTCGGCGCGGTTCTAGTATCCTCAGACGGTCAAACGTTTGATGGGTTCACTCAAGAGTTTGGAAGCGGACATGCAGAAACCGTTTGCCTCAATGAAGCAGGGCAGAAAGCGCAAGGAGCAACACTCTATGTGACACTAGAGCCCTGTTCGCACAGCGGCAAGACTGGGCCATGTGTTGAACGAATTATTGAAAGCCGTGTTAGTCGAGTCGTTATCGGGATGAAAGACCCTGACCGTCAAGTATGTGGAGAAGGAATTAAGTCCCTCCAAAGTGCTGGGGTAGACGTGGTTGTAGGGGTGCTCGAAGACCTAGTGGCAGAGCAGTTGGCTCCATACGTGCATCATAGGAATACGGGCAGACCTTATGTGATTCTAAAGATAGCAACGACATTGGATGGAAAAGTCGCAGCTCCCGACGGTTCTAGTCAATGGATAACAGGACCGGAAGCCAGACGAGAAGGCCATAAGCTCAGGGCCTATTCAGATGCTATTTGTGTCGGGAGAGGAACGGTGATTTCCGATAACCCGCAGTTAACTGTAAGAGACTGGTCTGCTGATGACGACATTGATAAAAACCTTGATCCGAGGCGTATAGTTCTAGGAAGCGTACCGGCTGAGGCTGCGATTCACCCCTGTTACGAATTCAGAGGGGATCTCTTTGAGTTACTAGACGAACTTGGTAATGATGGGGTGCTACAACTTCTTGTAGAGGGCGGTGCTTCAACTTATAAAGCTTTTCATGATTTAGGGCTAGTCAATGAGTATCAACTGTTCTTGGCTCCCGCATTCATGGGGGGTAGCGACGGATTGAGCATCTTTTCAGGGGATAGCTCTCAGTCGATGACTGATCTCTGGAGGGGAAAAATACAAGATGTGGTTGAACTCGGAAACGACATCAAAGTCACCGTAGTTCCAGAACATAATTAAATAGTGTTAGTGAGAGACATAAAGCCTGTACGGTTGTATGTATGTTACGACTAGTCATCCCTAAGGGCTCTTTGGAAAAATCAACACTTGAATTATTCTCCGATGCAGACCTTCCTATCTCAAGAGGGTCGGTTGTGGATTACAAAGGCAATATCAATGACCCAAGGATTGAATCTGTCAGAGTGCTGCGACCTCAAGAAATAGGTTCGTACGTATCTGACGGCCTTTTTGATATCGGCATAACAGGCAGGGACTGGATTGAAGAAACTGAAAGTACCGTGCAAACAGTATGTCACAGGCCTTACAGCAGAAACAGGGCTAAACCACTGAACATATTCGGGCCTGTTCCGCATGACAGTCCCTGGACGACTGTTGAAG
>WTHU01000144.1 GCA_011523005.1 Acidimicrobiales bacterium | reverse complement strand
AAGACCCAAAACCATCCCCAGACTCAGGAACACCAGGCCAACCACCCTCACCCTGGTATGGATGGAGGCTGTTATTTATGCGTGGGAAATCAGTTACGACATGAATAATTCCTGCTGCAGATGTATTACCTACGCTTTCAGAGGGAACGCCGATTACCAAATCTAATGAATCCGGACTTGAAAAGTTCCCAGAGGTTAGGGAACTTCCAAATTGATCATTTATTTCAGCCCCATTCCATCCGTTTGGAAGAAATTCAGCGGTATTTTGATTTATTTCATTAACAGTGGGTGGGTCAGGGTTAGGGGCTGGGTCATTGCTGCCTCCTAAACTCCCATAGCCATCGTTTCGTATTGTGGTTCCATAGGGGACTGCTTGCCAGTCTGTTGTCCCGAGGATGTCAGGGTATTGGACCATCGTATTTCCATGGCAAGCAACAAATGGTCCGAAGAAAATACGGTTAACTGGGAGGCTTTGTGGCGAGGTTTCATCATAATGTAAGTGTGATGCCGTGCTTGTAGTCCCTGATAGACCAGCGTAACCAACTAACTGGCCTGCCTCAATCCAGTCGCCGACTGCTATACCAGTGGCAAATGAGGAAAGGTGAATATAGCGAGACCAATGATCGCCATGATCAATGGATAGCCAGTTGCCTGCACCTGAATTGCATGACCCGCCGAATGGACTGCACCCTCCATATAGTTGTTTCAAGTGACCCGAACCGGTGGCGTAAATAGGTACATTGATTGGAGTGTCAAAATCAATGCCCCATGTGCCATGATGTGTAGCACAGGGGCCTGTTCCGATTGCAAGAGTACACCAGATTTTGTACTCACCTATAAAGGGCATCCATGTTGAGTCAGTGGGGTTTTGGTGATCTGCCATTACTGGTTCTGGTGTAGTGGTATCAATAGCTAGGAAGCCACTTATTAGCAGCAGGCAAGTTAGGAACAATATTATCGGGCGCCGTCGAGTTGATTTGGCGCTAAAACAATGCTTTTCCCCTATTGATCGCATGACTTAACTATATCTCGCTAGTTTGGAGATCTTTCGTCGCCTAGGTTGAGAGATATCTTACGTGGTGGGGTGTGGAAGTGAATGATGGTCGTTAGACTTTCGGAATGTCTAAGATTTGCCAAGTTACTGGAAGGAAGCCAGCATTCGGGAATAATGTTTCTCATTCACACAGAAAAACTCGTCGCCGATGGAATCCTAATATACAAAACAAACGCTTTTGGGTGCCCAGTGAGAAACGTTGGGTTACTCTCACGGTGAGCGCTCGTGGAATTAAGACCATTAATAAGAATGGTATTGAGAGTGTGTTGGCAGATATGCGTAGACGAGGGGAGAAGGTCTGATGCCTGCAGGAAGTGATAAGCGACCCGTTATTAAATTAAAGTCAACCGCTGGTACGGGATACACCTACGTGACCAACAAAAACAAGGTGAATACCCGTGATCGTATTGAGCTAAAGAAATACGACCCCATCGTACGTAAACACGTGATCTTTAAGGAAGAGAAGTAATCTCTTCTTCGCCTAATGGCATGGAATTGAGCATCGACGAGAAAAGAGCACAGCTAAGTGATGCGTTAATGTCACCTGATGTGGAAGCGGCCCTATGGCATCTAATCGATACCGGTCTAGCTGATGAAATCGTTCCTGAACTACCTGCGCTTCGTTTAGAGCAGGACCCGATACACCGTCACAAAGAGGTTTTGTCTCATACCATTGCGGTGACTGCAAAGACTCCAGATGACCTGGTTGTACGTTTGGCTGCGCTATTTCATGATATTGGCAAGCCAGCGACCCGTTCTTTTAAACATGGTGGTGTGACGTTCCGTCACCACGAGGCTGTTGGGGCAAAGATGACGAAGAAGCGTTTGCGGGCTCTTGAATACCCGGAGGATGTTGTGAAGGATGTGGCTGAAATTGTGCGTCTGTCGGGAAGATTTAAGGGGTATGCGGATGGTTGGGGTGATTCTGCGGTTCGTCGCTATGCACGAGATGCAGGTCATCTTCTAGGGAAGTTGAATAGTTTGGTGCGTTCAGACTGCACCTCTCGTCATGACCATATTCATCAAGCGATTCATCATCATGTTGATGATCTGGAGCGTCGGATTGGGGAACTGGCTGAGGCTGATCGGCGTGCTGCGGAGAGGCCGCTTCTAGATGGTGATGAGGTTATGGAGCGTTTAGGTGTGGGGCCGGGCCCGGAGGTGGGCAAGGCGCTAAAATTTTTGATGGAGTTGCGGCGTTCTCAACCTGGTCTTGGTCGGGAAGAAACTGAGGCGAGTCTTGATGACTGGTGGCGTGATTACCAGAGTTGATCTGTGTAGGTATCTGTTCCCACGATCGTTGGGATGAATGGGGCTGCGAGTACGACAGTTGCTAGTCCTGATTCATTAATTTTTTCTGCGTAGTCTTTGAAGAGGCTCCATATGGTTCGTGGGTCTTCTTCGAGGAAGAACATTTGCATGTGTCGTTCATCGTTTCCGGTTGGGGATCCTAGATCCATGGGTGCGTTTCCGTCGATGTCGT
>WTHU01000095.1 GCA_011523005.1 Acidimicrobiales bacterium | reverse complement strand
CTCTTATACTGAGGGAGTGACTTTCCCATTGCATAGACTTCGAAGGCTCAGGAAAAATGGAGCAATACGGCGTCTAATATCTGAAACGACTCTTAATGTTGATGATTTTGTTGCACCATTGTTTGTGCGCGAAGGAATTACTGAAGCCCAGCCAATCACTTCGTTACCTGGAGTGTTCCAACATACGAGAGAGTCTCTAAAACGTGAAATAGATGAGATTACGAATCTTGGAATCCCTGGCATAATTCTTTTCGGAATTCCAGAAAAGAAAGATGCAACCGGTTCAGAAGCTTGGAACCCAGATGGCATTGTGCAACAAGCGATCGCTGACTGTAAGAGTATCGCCGGAGATGATTTGGTAATAATGTCAGACCTCTGCGTGGATGAATATACAGACCATGGACACTGTGGTGTAGTAAACGATGATGGGTCAATAGATAACGACCTGACACTGGATTTATATAAAAAAATTGCAGTTGCACAAGCACACGCCGGTGCTGATGTAATTGCTCCAAGTGGAATGATGGATGGGCAAGTAGCAGCAATACGAAACGCACTTGATGAAACTGGTTATGTTGACATTCCTATATTGGCTTATTCCGCTAAGTATGCGTCTGGTTTGTATGGCCCCTTCCGTGAAGCCGTGAATGTCTCGCTAGAAAACAGTGATCGGAAATCATATCAACAAGACTGGAGAAATAAGAGAGAAGCAATGAATGAGATCAAGGCAGACCTTGATGAGGGCGCAGATATGATTATGGTAAAACCAGCCGTAACCTACTTAGATATCATCGCCCAAGCCAGAGAAATCACTGATGTTCCGATAGCTGCGTACCACGTTTCAGGCGAATACTCCATGATCAAAGCTGCAGGCGGAAAAGGGTGGATAGATGAGAAACAGGTAGCTATCGAGCAATTAACTGCTGTGAAAAGGTCGGGAGCAAACTTTATATTGACTTACTTCGCGAAAGAAATAGCCGAATGTCTCTAAATGAGGATTACTTTGCCCGAGCCAACCATGTTATACCAGGTGGAGTCAATTCTCCCGTTCGATCATTCAGATCAGTAGGCGGTACTCCATACTTTGTCAGTAGGGCTGAAGGCCCATACGTATGGGATAGTGAAGGGACACGATACATAGACTACGTAATGAGCTACGGCCCGGGCATCGTAGGACATTCCCACCCACAGATTATTGATGCAATTCAGCAAGCATCGGGAAACGGAGCTACATACGGGGCTCCAACCCTTGCTGAAATTACGATTGCAGAACAAATCTGTAATCGAGTAAAGGGAGTCGAAATGGTTCGGCTTGTTTCTAGCGGTACAGAAGCGACAATGACTGCGATTCGTTTGGCTAGAGGCGCTACCGGTCGAGATAAGATAATGAAGTTCTCTGGGCATTACCATGGACATGCGGATAGTCTCCTTGCTGCTGGAGGAAGCGGAGTAGCTAATCAAGGAATATCAGGATCGGCAGGAGTTCCCAAGAGTGCTGTAGCGGACACGATAGTCGCCCCCTGGAACGAAATACCCGAACTTGATGAATCTATTGCGGCTTTAATTCTCGAACCCCTTCCAGCCAATATGGGAATTGTGCCTCCTAGCCCAAATTTCTTACTTGAGCTTCGCAAAGCCTGTGACAGCAAAGGTGTTCTCCTTATTTTTGATGAAGTAATTACAGGTTTTCGACTATCCAAAGGGGGAGCTTCACAATGGTATGGAGTGCAACCTGATCTCTGGTGTTTCGGGAAAGTTATTGGCGGGGGTCTTCCAATGGGAGCATATGCCGGCTCAAAAGAAATTATGAGTAACATTGCTCCTCTAGGGGATGTGTATCAAGCAGGAACCCTATCGGGAAACCCTATTGCTACTGCTGCTGGAATAGCACAGCTACAAATCCTCAATAATGATGCCGCATATGGGGCACTGACTGAATCAGCTAGGAGCCTAAGCGATGGCTTATCCGAGATATTCAAGAATGCTGGAATTGAAGCAGTGGTTCCCAGAGTAGGGACACTATTGAGTATTTTCTTTACCAAGTCGAAGCCAGCCAATTTTGATGAGGCCCAATTAGCAGCAGAGAATGGCATCTACGCAAAGTTCTTTCATGGAATGCTAAAGCGAGGAGTCGCTTTGGCTCCAGGCCCCTACGAAGCCTTATTTCCAAGCCTCGCACACACAAAAGACGTCATCGAACAAACTCTAGAGATAGCTGAAGAAACAATCTCTGAAATAACGCAGAAATAACTAGAAGTATTCGCAATTCCTTAGACTAAATATCCCGACGTTGTCGGTAAAGAGATAAAAGTGACCTTGTAGAAGCGTCATGGTCAGATAAATCCCCATTTAGCGAAAGGTCGTTCCCAATATTTGCTGCGAGTATCTTGCCAATTTGAACGCCCTCTTGATCAAAACTATTTATTTGCCAAATTGCGCCCATCGTGAACACTTCATGCTCGTAAAGTGCCACGAGTTGTCCAAGAGTGTATGGATCTAAGCGAGTATCTAAAATAGTTGTGCTTGGTCGGTTACCATC